>NZ_VYKJ01000039.1 GCF_008710095.1 Affinibrenneria salicis | reverse complement strand
GGGTGACTGCGTACCTTTTGTATAATGGGTCAGCGACTTATATTCTGTAGCAAGGTTAACCGAATAGGGGAGCCGCAGGGAAACCGAGTCTTAACCGGGCGTCCAGTTGCAGGGTATAGACCCGAAACCCGGTGATCTAGCCATGGGCAGGTTGAAGGTTGGGTAACACTAACTGGAGGACCGAACCGACTAATGTTGAAAAATTAGCGGATGACCTGTGGCTGGGGGTGAAAGGCCAATCAAACCGGGAGATAGCTGGTTCTCCCCGAAAGCTATTTAGGTAGCGCCTCGTGAATTCATCTCCGGGGGTAGAGCACTGTTTCGACTAGGGGGCCATCCCGGCTTACCAACCCGATGCAAACTGCGAATACCGGAGAATGTTATCACGGGAGACACACGGCGGGTGCTAACGTCCGTCGTGAAGAGGGAAACAACCCAGACCGCCAGCTAAGGTCCCAAAGTCATGGTTAAGTGGGAAACGATGTGGGAAGGCCCAGACAGCCAGGATGTTGGCTTAGAAGCAGCCATCATTTAAAGAAAGCGTAATAGCTCACTGGTCGAGTCGGCCTGCGCGGAAGATGTAACGGGGCTAAACCATGCACCGAAGCTGCGGCAGCGACACTAAGTGTTGCTGGGTAGGGGAGCGTTCTGTAAGCCGTCGAAGGCGGACTGTGAGGTCTGCTGGAGGTATCAGAAGTGCGAATGCTGACATAAGTAACGATAATGCGGGTGAAAAACCCGCACGCCGGAAGACCAAGGGTTCCTGTCCAACGTTAATCGGGGCAGGGTGAGTCGACCCCTAAGGCGAGGCCGAAAGGCGTAGCCGATGGGAAACAGGTTAATATTCCTGTACTCGGTGTTACTGCGAAGGGGGGACGGAGAAGGCTATGTCATCCGGGCGACGGTTGTCCCGGTTTAAGCGTGCAGGTGGAGCGACCAGGCAAATCCGGTTGCTTTTAACACTGAGGCGTGATGACGAGGCACTACGGTGCTGAAGTGACAGATGCCCTGCTTCCAGGAAAAGCCTCTAAGCATCAGGTAACATCAAATCGTACCCCAAACCGACACAGGTGGTCAGGTAGAGAATACTCAGGCGCTTGAGAGAACCCGGGTGAAGGAACTAGGCAAAATGGTGCCGTAACTTCGGGAGAAGGCACGCTGGCGTGTAGGTGAAGTCCTTTACGGATGGAGCTGAAGCCAGTCGCAGATACCAGCTGGCTGCAACTGTTTAATAAAAACACAGCACTGTGCAAACACGAAAGTGGACGTATACGGTGTGACGCCTGCCCGGTGCCGGAAGGTTAATTGATGGGGTCAGCCGCAAGGCGAAGCTCCTGATCGAAGCCCCGGTAAACGGCGGCCGTAACTATAACGGTCCTAAGGTAGCGAAATTCCTTGTCGGGTAAGTTCCGACCTGCACGAATGGCGTAATGATGGCCAGGCTGTCTCCACCCGGGACTCAGTGAAATTGAACTCGCTGTGAAGATGCAGTGTACCCGCGGCTAGACGGAAAGACCCCGTGAACCTTTACTACAGCTTGACACTGAACCTTGAACCTTGATGTGCAGGATAGGTGGGAGGCTTTGAAGTGTGGACGCCAGTCTGCACGGAGCCATCCTTGAAATACCACCCTTTAATGTTTGATGTTCTAACCTGGTGCCGTGATCCGGCACGGGGACAGTGTCTGGTGGGTAGTTTGACTGGGGCGGTCTCCTCCCAAAGAGTAACGGAGGAGCACGAAGGTCAGCTAATCCTGGTCGGACATCAGGAGGTTAGTGCAAAGGCATAAGCTGGCTTGACTGCGAGCGTGACGGCGCGAGCAGGTGCGAAAGCAGGTCTTAGTGATCCGGTGGTTCTGAATGGAAGGGCCATCGCTCAACGGATAAAAGGTACTCCGGGGATAACAGGCTGATACCGCCCAAGAGTTCATATCGACGGCGGTGTTTGGCACCTCGATGTCGGCTCATCACATCCTGGGGCTGAAGCAGGTCCCAAGGGTATGGCTGTTCGCCATTTAAAGTGGTACGCGAGCTGGGTTTAGAACGTCGTGAGACAGTTCGGTCCCTATCTGCCGTGGGCGCTGGAAGACTGAGGGGGGTTGCTCCTAGTACGAGAGGACCGGAGTGAACGCATCACTGGTGTACGGGTTGTCATGCCAATGGCACTGCCCGGTAGCTAAATGCGGAAGAGATAACCGCTGAAAGCATCTAAGCGGGAAACTTGCCCCGAGATGAGTCTTCCCTGGGCACCAGATGCCCCTGAAGGGACGTTGAAGACGACGACGTTGATAGGCCGGATGTGTAAGTGCAGCGATGCATTGAGCTGACCGGTACTAATGACCCGAGAGGCTTAACCTTACAACACCGAAGGTGTTTTGAGAGAGAAGAGAGCAGAGATTTTAGCTTGTTCACAGGATTGGTTCTGTGCGTGGCGTGTGAGAGCGCGGACGTGCGGGATGAAACAGAATTTGCCTGGCGGCGACAGCGCGGTGGTCCCACCTGACCCCATGCCGAACTCAGAAGTGAAACGCCGCAGCGCCGATGGTAGTGTGGGGCCTCCCCATGCGAGAGTAGGGCACTGCCAGGCATCAA
>NZ_VYKJ01000038.1 GCF_008710095.1 Affinibrenneria salicis | reverse complement strand
TCTGGCCCTCGCCCGGTGAGGCGAACGCCGTATCCACATAGCCGTTGCTGATCTGCTCTGCGGTCAGCACCACATTCTGCTGTGTGGCGCCGTCGGTGACGCTCAGCGTATCGCCCGCCACCGCGCCGGCCGGCAGACCAACCCGTACGTCGATCTGGCCCTGCAGCTCGCTCTGGCTGATCACCCCGTCGTTATTGGCGTCCTCGGTAATGGTCACCACCGGCGCGGCACCGGTATCGCCCGCCAGGGTATCAACCCGCGCGCTGTCGCTGCCGGTATCCGACACATTGCCGTACTGGTCGTGCAGTACCGCATCAACCTGAATGGTCTGACCCTCGCCCGGATTCGCGAACGCGGTGTCGATATAGCCGTTCGTAATGTTTTCCGCGGTCAGCACCACGGTCTGCGCCGTCGTGCCGTCGGTGACGCTCAGCGTGTCGCCGGCCACCGCGCCGGCCGGCAGACCAACCCGTACGTCGATCTGGCCCTGCAGCTCGCTCTGGCTGATCACCCCGTCGTTATTGGCGTCCTCGGTAATGGTCACCACCGGTGCGGCACCGGTATCGCCCGCCAGGGTATCAACCCGCGCGCTGTCGCTGCCGGTATCCGACACGTTGCCGTACTGGTCATGCAGCACCGCATCAACCTGAATGGTCTGACCCTCGCCCGGATTCGCGAACGCGGTGTCGATATAGCCGTTCGTAATGTTTTCCGCGGTCAGCACCACGGTCTGCGCCGTCGTGCCGTCGGTGACGCTCAGCGTGTCGCCGGCCACCGCGCCGGCCGGCAGACCAACCCGTACGTCGATCTGGCCCTGCAGCTCGCTCTGGCTGATCACCCCGTCGTTATTGGCGTCCTCGGTAATGGTCACCACCGGTGCGGCACCGGTATCGCCCGCCAGGGTATCAACCCGCGCGCTGTCGCTGCCGGTATCCGACACGTTGCCGTACTGGTCATGCAGCACCGCATCAACCTGAATGGTGCTGCCTTCACCCGGATTCGCGAACGCGGTGTCGACGTAACCGGTGCTGATATTTTCCGCGGTCAGCACCACATTCTGCGCCGTCGTGCCGTCGGTAACGCTCAGCGTGTCGCCCGCCACCGCGCCGGCCGGCAGACCAACCCGTACGTCAATCTGACCCTGCAGCTCAGTCTGGCTGATCACCCCGTCGTTATTGGCGTCTTCGGTAATGGTGACAACCGGCGCGCTGTTATCGGCACCCGCCAGGGTATCAACCCGTGCGCTGTCGCTGCCGGTATCGGACACGTTGCCGTACTGGTCGTGCAGTACCGCATCAACCTGAATGGTCTGACCCTCGCCCGGATTCGCGAACGCGGTGTCGATATAGCCGTTCGTAATGTTTTCCGCGGTCAGCACCACATTCTGCGCCGTCGTACCGTCGGTAACGCTCAGCGTATCGCCCGCCACCGCGCCCGCCGGCAGACCAACCCGTACGTCGATCTGGCCCTGCAGTTCGGTCTGGCTGATCACGCCGTCGTTATTGGCGTCTTCGGTGATGGTGACAACCGGCGCGCTGTTATCCGCACCACTCAGGGTGTCGATACGCGCACTGTCGCTGCCGGTATCCGACACATTGCCGTACTGGTCATGCAGCACCGCATCAACCTGAATGGTCTGGCCTTCACCCGGTGAGGCGAAAGCGGTGTCGATATAGCCGTTCGTAATATTTTCCGCGGTCAGCACCACATTCTGCGCCGTCGTACCGTCGGTGATGCTCAGCGTATCGCCCGCCACCGCACCGGCCGGCAGACCGACGCGCACGTCAATCTGGCCCTGCAGCTCAGTCTGGCTGATCACGCCGTCGTTATTGGCGTCTTCGCTAATGGTGACAACCGGCGCGCTGTTATCGGCACCCGCCAGGGTATCAACCCGTGCGCTGTCGCTGCCGGTATCGGACACGTTGCCGTACTGGTCGTGCAGTACCGCATCAACCTGAATGGTGCTGCCTTCACCCGGATTCGCAAACGCGGTGTCGATATAGCCGTTGCTGATCTGCTCTGCCGTCAGCACCACGGTCTGCGCCGTCGTGCCGTCGGTGACGTTCAGCGTGTCGCCCGCCACCGCGCCCGCCGGCAGACCGACCCGTACGTCAATCTGACCCTGCAGCTCGGTCTGGCTGATCACGCCGTCGTTATTGGCGTCTTCGCTAATGGTCACCACCGGCGCGCTGTTATCGGCACCCGCCAGGGTATCGATACGTGCGCTGTCGCTGCCGGTATCGGAAGTATTACCGTACTGATCGTGCAGCGTGGCGTCGACCTGAATGGTCTGACCCTCGCCTGGATTCGCAAAGGCGGTATCCACGTAACCGTTGCTGATCTGCTCTGCGGTCAGCACCACATTCTGCTGTGTGGCGCCGTCGGTGACGCTCAGCGTATCGCCCGCCACCGCGCCGGCCGGCAGACCGACCCGTACGTCGATCTGATCCTGCAGCTCGCTCTGGCTGATCACCCCGTCGTTATTGGCGTCTTCGGTAATGGTCACCACCGGCGCAGCACCGCTGTCGCCCGCCAGGGTATCAACCCGTGCGCTGTCGCTGCCGGTATCGGAGGTATTGCCGTACTGGTCGTGCAGCGTGGCGTCGACCTTAATGGTCTGACCCTCACCCGGATTCGCAAACGCGGTGTCAATATAGCCGTTGCTGATCTGCTCTGCGGTCAGCACCACCGTCTGCGCCGTCGTGCCGTCGGTAACGCTCAGCGTATCGCCCGCCACCGCGCCCGCCGGCAGACCAATCCGTACGTCGATCTGGCCCTGCAGTTCGGTCTGGCTGATCACGCCGTCGTTATTGGCGTCTTCGGTGATGGTGACAACCGGCGCGCTGTTATCCGCTCAGGGTGTCGATACGCGCGCTGTCGCTGCCGGTATCTGAGGTATTGCCGTACTGGTCGTGCAGTACCGCATCGACCTTAATGGTGCTGCCTTCGCCCG
>NZ_VYKJ01000037.1 GCF_008710095.1 Affinibrenneria salicis | reverse complement strand
GGAATGGCAGTGGTTTTATAATCACGAAAGGCCCAATATGGCACTGGGTGGATATACACCAAAGCAGCATATATTACGTGCTGCGTAAACTCTACTTATGACCTCCGCTAAAAATGGGAGGATTACCCCTGCATTCCCCACCAGGCCCGGTCAGCTGAGAGCAGTGACCGTACAGGAATTCTGTCCTTGTGTTCACAAGGTGTGTACTGGACGGCCTGCAGTACGTTTTCCGAAACAGCGGCGTTAAAAGTCAGAGAGATCGTCGAAAGGTTCGGGAGGCATGGGTTGTATCAGGTCTTCCCCCTGATTGACAGGCGCTTGACTAGTTATGAACGTGACCCCGGTAATATTATGGTACGTCATGCCGTCAGTGATAAGTCTTAACGTAGGCTCAGGAATACGCGCGAAAGCCCTCGAACCCACATAAAGTTTTTTTTGGGGCACCCCGACTATAAGCTGAATTTCGGGGCCGAAATTATACGGGTTGTCTTCTGCGTATTCATAAAGCTCAACATTAAAACGCCGTGATTCATCGGCTGCATGCCTGACGGCAGAGGACTTATTGAACAGTACAATATTATAACCTGTTCCGGCCTGCACTTGAGTGGACTTAAAGCTTACGCCATCAAGACCGAAGGTTTCCCGATCACTTAGAAAGTCGGCAACAAGCTGAGTGATCAGATAATCGCTGTCCTGCCTTTTTCCAAAGGCGGGCAGAGTAAGTTTTCGGGAAAGCGTTCTGAAAAATACCGCTCGTTCATTGGTTTTTCGGGTCTGAGGATCAAACTTACTACCGGAACCGAAGCTGAGTGAATCCAGGGCGGAAATATCGAGAACCCTGAGGGCCCGCAGCGGAACAAATGGTGCCGTCACCACAATACTTCCGACCGGTGGTCTGACTTCTGCAATAGCCACATCGACGGATGTGGCACCGTAAAACACGGAGATTCCCTGAGCATTCATGCGCCCAGGGCGTGCCAGGGAGGGAGGGGGAGGGCCAAGGTATTTTTCAGGTTGTTCCAGGGCTTGCTTGACTTCCTCTTGGTTTTCAAAGACCCTGGCACGATAAAGCCGAATTTCTTCTGTCAGCATTTTTACCGGAGAAGAACTATCCAGGGTTTTCAGTTTATTGATATCCTGGAAAAGAGAATCCAGAAAAGCATTGGCCTCCCGGTTAAAATATCGCGTTTCATTCAGCAAAGAATCTGTAGCTTTTCGCCAGGAAGAACTGAGTTTCCCTGTGGAATAGGTAATGTGGCGGTAGACAAAGGCATCGTTATACCGTACCCCGTCAAAATCATTATGCGGATTGAACTTTTCAGCCAGTAGATTGTAGATATCCTCGGCCACCTCGAATTCAACGCCCAGTTCTTTATAGATGACCTCCTGTGCGCTGTCCCCATGACCACAATCATAAATATCCTCATAGGTTTCAAAATAATATTCAAATACGTCATGCATCATCGCGAGGATATGTTCGACGTGAATATTTATACGTTTTCGTTTGCAGTAAGAGCAGGCCTGATTACTGCTACCTATTTTTTTGATATGTTGCCTGACGTAGGCATCACCCACACACTGATGACAAAGGTACTTTTCTTCCCACATTGTTAACCCGTCCGTAATCTGATGATATTGCGTTACTTTCCTGTAAGTTCATCATCAAATCAAGTTGCCAGCCATGCAATAGAGAAAGTTGTCTATGCCCGTTTACCGGCCGGGTATCCGCAGTGAGGCTGAATGTGACGAGCTGGGGTTGTGGCCACTCATCTACATCTGGAATGTGGATCGTGCTGCCAGCACGTTCAGCCTTTCTGTTAACGGTAAGGCCATCGCCCACCTCCTGGAGCCTTTCGTGCCCCGTGAAGACCCTGAATATGTTGAAATTCGTGATGAGGCGATGAAGGTCATCTCCGAGGTATCAACACAGTCTGTGCTGGCAACTATAGAGAAAACCGGCCTCATGCCCGATGTTTTGTTCGCGTACCTCGCTGAGGATGTACGGCAGGAGCAGGGCTAACCGTCAGGGAGTGCTTGAGATTGCGCCGGGGATTTTATAAGTCAGTCCTGTCATCCTAATGCTAAATATTCGTCAAGAAATGCTTCAGGCTGCCGAGATATACATTAAGCGTTATTCATGAACATAACCAAAAGGAAGGATCCGTATGAAGAAACTCCTGCTTCTTGTTCCGCTCGTGTTTGCTGCTCCGGTACTGGCTTCAGAAGTGACGGTGGGTCAGGTGTGTAAGGCTGCTTCAGCGGCGATGTTTGGCCGTGACCACAAAATCATGCAACTGGACAAAGTCGAGTCAGGTATTGCTTACGTACATTATATCCGACAAAACGATGACACCCGCTGGGCCATCAAGTGCAAACTTATCGGCAATCAAGTGATGTGGGCGTCTGACAACCCTGACAGCACCGATCGCTGGCGGGACGATCCTGCAGACAGCACGGTCAAATATGCTGTTGAGGGTAAAAAAATCATTATTACAGAGGCCTACAGCGACGGTTCCAGTACCTCCAATTCTTATCCGTTGAAGCAACTAAAGTGACTAAACAAACACGGCAGCTCAATGTCCTGTGAACGACTGGTCCTTGCAGGGCGCATTTGACTATGTGGATGAGGCATTTGACGTGTGGCGGGAACGCTCTCGTCATGCCTGGCAACTGGATATCTCGTGGCTCGGGACGCAGGGGATCAAACTCCAGGATAAGACAGCACCTGAGGGCAATAACATCCCTGCTGAGGATCAGCTTTCGCTGGAGCTTGAGGTTCTGCATGTTGCGACGGAGAGCACTGCGGTGTCCGCCGTCGTGGAACAAGAAAACATTTCCGGCGATGTGCGGCCAATCCTGAAGAACAACTCTGTATCCCGCTTATCGTCCGTAGGGTCGACGTTCTGGTCAGTCTGCCAGCGGGTGTTCTGCCAGGTGAAAAAGGTGATCCGGGAACAAGGGTGATTAAACCTGTGGCGATTCAGTCCCGGTGAGAGAGGCGAATGCGTTTAGCGCCGAATGGAAACGCATCACTTTTTTCAGGACATAATTTCGGTCTGACTGGCTACGGTAGCTGTCAACGAAGTTGACACCCTTATTCGTTTTTATGCTGCCGTTTTCAGACCAGTTTCTGGCTTCTCTGGATTCAACATCACCACCTCGACCCGCTGCCATTGACGGCATGAAGTTGACCA
>NZ_VYKJ01000036.1 GCF_008710095.1 Affinibrenneria salicis | reverse complement strand
TCGCTGCAACAACCAGGATCGCGCCGTCCATCTGGGCGGCACCGGTGATCATGTTTTTCACGTAGTCGGCATGCCCCGGGCAGTCAACGTGCGCGTAGTGGCGAGTCGGGGTATCGTATTCAACGTGAGAGGTGTTGATGGTGATACCACGAGCTTTTTCTTCCGGCGCGTTATCGATCTGGTCGAATGCGCGAGCAGCGCCACCGTAGGTTTTAGCCAGAACGGTAGTGATGGCAGCGGTCAGCGTTGTTTTACCATGGTCAACGTGGCCGATAGTACCGACGTTAACGTGCGGTTTTGTACGTTCAAATTTTTCTTTAGACATCGATTGTCCCTCTAAGACACGGATAAATCGGTGATATCACCACATCAACCAGGCAACACTGCCTGCTTTGAATTTTGTTAACAGAAGAGATCAGGAGGGAGAAAAAGAAGTGGTGCTGATAGGCAGATTCGAACTGCCGACCTCACCCTTACCAAGGGTGCGCTCTACCAACTGAGCTATATCAGCACATCTTGTTTGGAGCGGGCAGTGGGAATCGAACCCACATCATCAGCTTGGAAGGCTGAGGTAATAGCCATTATACGATGCCCGCATCCTGGAACTCGGCTACCTGATTTTCTGTAGAATTTCGAAGCTGAGGGAAAACAACAATGAACGTTCGGCCTCATCTTCACCTGCCTCGCTTTCGCGTTTCAGGTTACCTTATTGACTAAGGTTGAAACTGCCGGTGAGGAAAGGATTGTCATACCAACCGCCTCACCCTTCCAGAACGGAAATACTGTCTCCCCTCTGGCGTGACGCTATCGCTAACGTCGAATTGGTGGTGGGGGAAGGATTCGAACCTTCGAAGTCGATGACGGCAGATTTACAGTCTGCTCCCTTTGGCCGCTCGGGAACCCCACCAGATTGTCTACTTGATTATGGTGCCGGCTGCCGGAGTCGAACTGGCGACCTACTGATTACAAGTCAGTTGCTCTACCAACTGAGCTAAGCCGGCATCAAGTGCTGCGCATTCTAGGTAGACAGAGCGACCTATGCAACAAAAAAATTGCCTAAAACGCACTATCGCTTAGATTTTATCCAAAAACAGACGGCAATCTACCTCCCCGCCCGGCGATCAGCGTAAAGAATCTTCGCTCCGGGCGATATTGCGCCCTTTCGCGCGGCCGTATTTCACATTTCTGGCACGCTGGTCTGGCGCGGCAAAGCCGGCTGCCGCACCTTTTGGCTAGGTGTTGCACTGAAAGAGTGCGCGCGCGGCGACGCGCGGCGCCAGGCTCCCCGCCGGTACAGCGTTTCCGGCCTGGAATGAATATTGCTTCACCACAGATGATAGTTTGCAGCGGACTGGAGGTGAGTGATGAAAATTGTATTATTAAATGTCGCTACATTACCCGTCTATCATCAAGAGCTGGCCGATTTACTGATCGACGCGGTAAGCCATGGCGCATCCGTCGGCTATGATGCGCCGGTGTCTTATGAAGAAGCAGAAAGTTATTTTCACCGTCTTCGCCCTGCCGTCGCGCAAGGCGAGCGTTTTCTGTGGATTGCCCGCGATCAGGACGGTATCGCCGGCAGCATACAGCTGGAATGTTGCCAGAAAGACAATGGCCGGAATCGGGCTGAAGTACAAAATCTGCTGGTCCGCAGCGGAAAGCGCAGGCTGGGCGTTGGCCGGCAATTACTCGCCACGCTGGAAAAAACCGCATTGTCGCAGCGCCGGGGGCTGCTCTACCTCAATACGCAAAGCGGCTCGCCAGCCGAATCATTCTATCGCTCGCAGGGCTACCGTCTGCTGGGGGAATTACCGGATTACGCCTGTACGCCCGATGGTTTCTACCATCCCACCGCGATTTATTACAAACGCCTTTTCGCCGTAAACAACACTGTGCGGGCAATCGCCAGCTAATTCCCGGCCGAACCGATTGAAGCCGGTTCGGCACATCCGCAGATTTTCTCTTCTTATTCCTGCCCGCTAAGTGGTAACCTCCACTCTATAGTGATAACAACAATATGAGATAGGGTCTGTGGCCTAAAGACACTGAGATGAAAGTTTTACTCTGTTTAAGTGAGCCCGGCCCTTCTTACCTGTATGAACAGGCTAATTCGACTTATGAGAAACAGAGAGCAATCCTTGTCTACTCCTTATTTACAGTTTGATCGTCGGCAATGGGCCACGCTACGTGATTCCGTACCGCTGACATTAACGGAAGAAGAGATCGCCAAATTAAAAGGGATTAACGAAGATCTTTCATTAGATGAAGTGGCCGAGATTTATCTGCCTTTATCACGTCTGTTAAATTTTTATATCAGTTCTAATCTGCGCCGCCAGGCGGTGCTGGAACAATTCCTTGGTACCGACGGGCAACGAATTCCTTACGTTATCGGCATCGCCGGCAGCGTTGCCGTAGGCAAAAGTACCACCGCGCGCGTGCTGCAGGCGCTGCTAAGCCGCTGGCCGGAACACCGCCGGGTGGAATTGATCACTACCGATGGTTTTCTTCATCCCAATAAAGTGTTAAAAGAACGTAACATGATGAAGAAAAAGGGATTTCCTCAATCATACGATATGCATAGCCTGGTGAAATTCGTATCGGATATTAAATCCGGCGCCAGCAGGATCACCGCGCCAATTTATTCACATTTGATTTACGATATCGTACCTGACGAACACAAGACAATTGAACAGCCCGATATTCTTATTCTTGAAGGATTAAACGTTTTACAAAGCGGCATGGATTATCCGCATGATCCTCATCACGTTTTCGTATCTGATTTCGTTGACTTCTCAATCTACGTCGATGCGCCGGAAGATTTACTGCAGACCTGGTATATTAATCGTTTTCTGAAATTCCGTCAGGGCGCCTTTTCAAATCCGGATTCCTATTTCCATAATTATGCGAGACTTTCAGAGAAAGAAGCGACTGATATCGCCAGCGGATTGTGGAAAGAAATTAATGGATTAAACCTGCATCAAAATATTTTGCCGACGCGTGAGAGGGCCAGTTTAATTATGACCAAAAGTGCGAACCACGCGATTGAATGCGTCCGTTTACGTAAGTAACAGCTCTATCGATCGCGCCAGCAGGCGGCTGACCAGCGTTTCCCGGTTCATGTAAACCGGGAAGCGCCGACGGAAAAAAATTTAACCAGCGCGGACGCATCCCGCAGGGTACAGGACAATGGCGAGTCGTTTCATTAGCAGAAATAGCGCAAGCGTGTTCTCCGCGCCGTCAGCCGTTGCCGCGTAAAGAGATCTCCCCGCCCAGATAAGGCGTAAGAACGCCGTCCTGATCGAGCAACAAGGCGCCCTGATGATCAATGCCCCGGTCCACACCCCGAATTTCGCGCTCGCCGATAATCAACCTGACGGGACGATTATAGTAATTGTCGAGCCCGGCCCAGCGGCTGGTAAACGGCGCCAGTCCTTCCTGTCCAAACAGCGTCAGCGCGTTTCTGAGCTCCGTTAGCAAAGTTGCAGCCAGAATATTGCGATCGATCTGAATACCGGTTTCCTGCAGGTTAATCCAGCGCTGATCAATCAGGCTATCGGCCGACTCCCGCATCATCAGATTAATACCGGCGCCGATAACCAGATGAGCGCAGTCGCCGGTCTTGCCCGTCAGTTCGACCAGAATCCCGGCCAGTTTGCGATCCTGCAGATAAAGGTCGTTAGGCCACTTAACGCGCACACCATCCGCACCCAATTGGTGTAACACTTCCGCCATCACTATCCCGATCACCAGACTCAGGCCGATTGCCGCAGCGGGTCCCTGCTCAAGCCGCCAGTACAAAGAGATATAAAGGTTAGCGCCAAAAGGAGATACCCATTGCCGACCGCGGCGGCCGCGCCCGGCCTGCTGGTATTCCGCGATACAGGCATCGCCGGACTGCAGAGAGTCCAGACGATCGAGCAGATACTGATTGGTCGAGTCGATCACAGGCAGCACCGCCACCCGTCCGTCAGGCAATTGCTGCAGGATTTTGTCTTTATCCAGCAGTTGCATCGCCTGTGGCAGGCAATACCCCTTACCGGTAACGGTAAACACATCGATTCCCCATTCGCGGATCGTCTGAATATGTTTATTGATACCAGCCCGGCTCATCCCCAGCGTTTCGCCCAGGTTCTCGCCAGAATGAAATTCGCCGTCGGCCAAAATCCTGATGAGCTTTAACGGGATGGTTATATCTTTCATGCTATAGCCTCAACCGCATTAATTTCGCCCTGCGCGCCAATAAAACGGACCTCGGGCTCCAGCCAGATAGCGAACTCCGCCGCCACCTGTTGCCGCACATGTCTGGCCAGCTGCAGCACATCGCGACTAACCGCATTACCGGTATTAATCAGGACCAAAGCCTGCTGACGATGAACCGCCGCGCCGCCAATCTGCATCCCCTTCAGATGACAGCGATCGATCAACCAGCCCGCCGCCAGTTTTACCTGTCCATCGGGCTGAGGGTAATGCGGCGCGTCCGGATAACGCTGTAAAATCAACTCAGTTTGGTCAGCAGACACCACAGGATTCTTAAAGAAGCTGCCGGCATTCCCGGTCACCGAGGGATCGGGCAGCTTGCTGCGCCGCATATTGCAGACGCTGTCAAAGACCTGGCGAGGAGTCACCGCAGCGGCATCGAGGCGGACTAAGTCGCCGTAACTCAGTACCGGGGACCAGTTTTTTTTCACGCAAAGACCAACCGCCACGATAACGAAACCGTTACGATACTGGTGCTTAAAAATACTCTCACGGTAGCCAAACCTGCACTGTTCAGCAGACAGCCGACTGATACTGCCCCGCGACAAATTCAGGACATCGACATATTCGCAGATATGGCTAAATTCAACGCCATAGGCGCCAATATTCTGAATAGGCGCGGAGCCGGCGCAACCAGGGATTAACGCCAGATTTTCCAGCCCGCCAATATCCTGCGATAACGAGTACTCCACCAAATGATGCCAGTTTTCACCGGCGCCGGCATAAATATGCCAACAGTCCGTTCCCTCTTCGATCTCAATACCCCTCAGTCGGTTCAGGATAACCATGCCGGCAAAATCTTGCGTGAACAGTACGTTACTGCCCTCGCCTAAAAACAGCACCGGCTGATGTCGCACCTGCGCATCGCGCCATGCATCGATCAGCTGTTCCAGCGATTCAGCGGTAACCACGCACTCCGCGCGGGCCGGTAAAGAGAATGTATTGAGTGACTTTAGGGATTGGCCTGTATTCGTCATGACTACCTGTATTCATTGTGCCAGGGAACTGCCTATAGTCTACCTGATTAACAGCTCGAATTTAGCGTTGTTTTTCCAAAAACGCCCGCGGGGAAGGGGGAGTGTGAAGAGATAATTCCAGCGCTAAACCGGTTGCCCCTAAAGCGAATCCATCGGGCAGAAGAAAAAACGCGGCATAATGGCGCTATGCAGACGGAAGGTGTGGCGATGCCCTGAGCCATCTCAGGCCCGGCTGGAAAAACATTATCAGCGTCATATGCAGGCGCTGAAGACGGGACGTTAAGCCGGATCGCGCTCTGCGTATGGGCGGGCAGCGCCGCCCTGCGCCATCTCAGGCCCGGGGGGAAAACACTATCATCGTCATCTGCAGGCGCTGAAGACGGGACGTTAAGCCGGATCGTGCTTTGCGTATGGACGGGCAGCGCCGCCCTGCGCCATCTCAGACCCGGGGGAAAACATTATCAGCGTATCTGCAGCGCTGAAGACAGGACAAGACTGCCCGGCCCCAAAAAGTGAGCCCCGTTGTAACCCGCCAGGCCAGGGCATGCGCGCCGGATTGGTCAGGCACACCCGTCATCAGATGGATATCGGTACGCCGGGTAAGGACAGCTACGAATTACGCAAGGCCGGCGCGCTGCAGACCATGGTGGCAGGCAACCAGCGCTGGGCGCTAATGACCGAAACCCCGCAGCAGCAGGAGCCCGATCTTCACTGGCTCGCCAGCCGTATGGATACCAGCCGGCTGGATCTGATCCTCGTTGAGGGTTTTAAGCATGAGGCGGTAGCGAAGCTTCTGCTGTACCGCGCCGCGGCAGGCCGGCCATTCAGCGGCCTGCCCGACGATGGCCATACCCTGGCCATCGTCAGCGATGAGCCCTGCCCCTGCGGGCTTCCCTGGCTGGATATCTGC
>NZ_VYKJ01000035.1 GCF_008710095.1 Affinibrenneria salicis | reverse complement strand
AGGATGCCCGTCAGCTTCGTGGGCTGTCCCAGAAAGGGCTGGGTATCGCCGCCGGGATTGACGAGTTCGTTGCCAGTACGCGTATCAACCGGTATGAAAAAGGCGTACACGAAGCCAATATCGTGACTGCCGGCCGTCTGGCGCAGGCTTTAGATGTTCCGCTGGCATACTTCTATGCAGACGACGATAATCTGGCGAAGATGATCCTGACGTTTTCCACTCTGCCCGTCGCACAACAAAACGCGCTGCTTGCCTCGCTGGAAAATAAATGAACCAGGTAACGCGATTGCGTTACTTAGCCCGCTTTCCTCTGATTTTTATCTTACGGTCGATTAATCTTCCCTCTGAGTCATAGTAGCGGCTTGGCCAAATCTCGGCAGGGTGAATACCTAACGCCTCGGCAACTATCCATTCACCTTTCGGCCAGGGGCGGGCAATAACGTTGGCCAGTGTCGATGAACTCAGCCCCGCAGCACGGGAAAGCGCAGCCATGGTTGTGCCTTGTTTGTGTAAGGCGGCGAAAATATCTGCCTGATGCCAGTCGTTTTTCATGTAAACCCCCTAACTTGTCGTCGTAAAAGGAACATGCATCACCTAATACTACGTTATTCGTAGTATCCCGCTCAAGCAAAAACTACGATTCTCGTAGTCATGAAAAACAAACCCAATTACCACGCTATTTTCTGCCAACGGCTTAAGCAGGCGCGCCTGGCGAAAGGGCTATCGCAAAAACAGCTCGGTATTGATGCGGGGATTGATGAATTTGTCGCCAGTACCCGCATTAATCGCTATGAAAAGGGCGTGCATGAGGCCGACATCGAGACGATTCAACGGCTGGCGGATGTGTTGAACGTGCCGTTAGCCTATTTTTATACCGCAGATGATGAACTTGCTGACCTGATCCTGACGTTTCAGATACTACCACCAAAAGAAAAAACGGACATTCTTGCGCTGGTAAAGAGTCGGGCTGTACTACATCGCTGATGCTGGGATGTTTCGTCGCATAGTGACCTGAAAGCGATGTACGGGAGTCTTTTTTCAGAAAACTGATCGGTTAGGTTGGGTTATATATTTGTTTTTGTTATTTCGGGTGCAAGTCGATCTGACAGTCAGGTCAGTGCCAGAAGTAGACGTTGCTAACATCATGTTATGCTACTTTATGATGTGCTGGTAAACAGTTCATCACACACAAAGGAACAGCGATGTCTTCACAAAAAACAATAGAACGCTTCGTTGCAGCGGACGTTAGCGGTGCTATCTGGTTGCGATTGAAACGACTCAAAAGCTCACAACTTTGTAAAAAAATAATCCAAAAAAATCACCCTTCACTACAAGAAGATGAATACATTAATAAATCAATTGGAATGTCCTCCGCAATACGAAGTGCAATTGGATATTGGGAAACAGAAAATGGTGGGTTAAATTCAAAAATCCTCTCTAGGTACTACGCTTTATTACAGATAAGCCTAGCTGAACAAATTTCCTCAGGAGATCCCAAAGATGATTTAAAAACTGTACAAAAGCATACTGAGTTAGGGCACGGACTATTTACGCAGACTATTGAAAACGCAACTTTCCCTGACAATATAAAAATTGGGTGTGTTCGAGGCGGACATTTTTACGCATATGCAAAAAAAATAGGAATCGAAATTAAAAAATATGCAGCAGAGCGACGCCCAAGAAATGCTGAAGAATTAGAAGCATCATACACATATACCTTGACTGATTTGTTAAGAAGAATTCCTGAATTAAGACCACTATTAAAAGAAACGCTTGGTGAAAATCCGCTTTCATTCCAAATTGGGCATGCAAGTAGAAATATGATGTTAAGATCAAAGCGGTTAACACTGCAAGGGTTATCACAACCCACACCAGATTTTTCAGGGTTTACATATGCGGCTATTTATCCAAAAAATGCTGAAGTAACGGCCGAGGAACTTAACTCTTATAACCTAGGAATTACAGACATTGAGAAAGAGTCTGAAGAAAATCAGACTAAATTTGACGAGGCATATTTCGTCGGGAAAGTTTATCATCCGGAAGATGAGTTATGGTGGGATCATGTCTTAACGCACAAATCTGGTTATTGTGGGACAAGTGCAATTGTACCTTTCTGGGGGACTCAAGACCCATTTGTATTACACTTGGTCGTATTATACACGCTAAGTATTATAGTCAGGTACCTTCCAGAAACATGGTATGAGATAGAGCATGGTAAACTTGATTACATTAGTTCTCTCTTGGAAAATTACTTGGCTATTTTTGATAGTGTGTTGCCTAAACTTGCAGTGGAAAGGTTAACAAAAACACATTTAGTTGTGACTTCACCGGATAGCATGAATTCTCCCATCTAATTAATTAGATGTTTGCACAAGGTGTTTGAAAATGCCTTGTGTTTGCTTAATTACATACCCTGTTTATCCTTATTATTTTTTAGCATTCCTTTAAGAATCATGTCCGCTTCACGCCCTGAGTCATTCAACAAGCTTTTATGGCTTCAGTAAGGGCGAGTATCTCGCTTCGAGTGCCAGCAAATATTTCGCTTCGTCGTAGCTGGTTCTGGTCTTCCAGCAGCGGTAAATGATCCTTATCCATTTGAATGCCAGAACCCGGATCGCGGATTGATGATATTTTCCTTTTTCCCGCTGTCCCTGGTAATACAACCTGGCCCAGTATGATGATTTAACCGTCTTAGCAGACCATTCAACAAAGGTCTGCCTGACAAATTTGGTACACTGCCATCGCCAGTGAACCCAGGATTTCTGGCCACTTCGTTCTGTCACCGGTGCTATACCTGCGTAGTTTTGAATTTCTTCTGCGCTGTTAAAACGGTCACGGTTGTCACCCAGTGCTGCAAGCATCCGCGGGCCTATATACGGCCCCATGCCTGGAAGCGATTTAAACAGATCTGCATCTGGCAATGTGTCAAACAACGTTTCGATTCGTTCGTCATAGGTTTTGATGATTTCACTCACGACTTTGATTTGTGTCGCCAGTGCTGTCGCCATCAAAGCATTAGCCTCTATAACACTCGGGTCTGTAGTTAATGGGATCGCATTATCAATACTCGCAACACGTCGTTCGGTAAGGGCCATTGCGCGGCCACCTTTGGCATTCAGAAAGTTGCGGATCGTATCGCGCCTGGCGCGTTTCAGTTGTTGCAGACTCGGCCACCGCATAATCAGTTCACACAGTAGCAAACTACCCCGATGTGAGAACCACTCCAGGGGCTGAGGACAATACTGTTTAAGCGTGTTGATTAGCCGGTTCACAAAACGGCGTTTATCTTCAACCAGCTGACGACGCTGCTCAACCAGTTGCTGAAGTAAGCGAATATCCGCATTGTCGGGTTCAATGGCTTTTATCTTTTTGGGGTAACGTAGCATTAACTCTAATGCCAGTTCGGCATCCTGCGGATCATCTTTTGCGCCGCTGGGTGAGAAGACCTGCCGGTAACGAGCCAGCGATAAAGCGTGGACAGGAAAAACAGTGATAAACGGATATTTTTGAAGAGCATACACCACAGGCCCTTTCTTCAGCTCGATAGCGATCCTGCCTTTCACCTTCTGATGTAACTCGGTAAGCCAGATATCAAGCGCTTCTGCTGTATGTTCAATCACATGGAATACGCGCCCGCCATTTTTAAACTGAACACAGATATCATGCTTTTTATCTGCCCAGTCCAGACCAACATGTGCAGCAAAATGATTAGTCGCAGTCATTACCAACTCCTTTTAACCGGGGATTGGTATGCATTCCACGCTCTTCGAAAGAAATATAGCCAGCAGTTTATCTGCATGCCCTGAGTATTCGTTAGCGAACGTGGAGCACCTACTGGCTCGAAAGAAAAGCGGCGATCATCACATGATTCTCGCTCAATATTCGTAACCAGTAAGCGCATACCCTGAATCACTTCAAAGTGTAATTCTCAGGGTGCGAATGACTATATATCGCTCTGAACAGACATGTCTGCCCCCTGACCGACGCCTTCGTGCCAGGAGCTTCACTCTCTCCTTGTAGCTTATATTCTGAAGGGAGCATCAGTAGACCATTACTCCGCCATCAGATATCAGCTTCTGAAAAATAAAGCCCCTTGCTGAAAACCCGCTCATACTCAGAGATTTTCAGGCGTTCAATCATTCAGTGTTATTTTGTACTCTCTTGTTTGGTATCCGAATACCCATCCAGACGAATTTTATATCAGTAAATTCTTCTGTTTCTGGGTTGAAAATAACATCAGCTTTAAAAAGGCACCGTTGAAAAGCCTCCATACGTACCATTCCATCTTTCAGCTCTTGATTATAAAAGTGGCTATCAAAGTCCATTTCGTGAGCATGGTAGTCTTCTTCTATGACCTCGATCTCCCATATTACACTCAGCAGCTCAAAATAATAGCCGAGCTTGATATTTTCATCATTTAATTGCTCGCTTGAGTATATCTCCGGATCCTCCACCCCTTCAAAGTCGGTAGCGGAAAAACTCTGGATAGTTTTGAGACATTCCAAAGGAACTCCAACTGCCCCCAAAAATCTTTGAATGGGAGAGTCAGATGCGCTCTCAAGACATTCAATTGCAGCTTCAGATGCTGCGTGCTCTAGATCGTAGCCCCATTTTTCAATGAATTCTTCTAATTGATCATCGTTCAGAAATTTATTGGATGTTGTAATGGTCGATGGATCCGAGGATGATTTCATGAGTTCCATCTCATCTTCAGACATCGTGAAGACGATATCCCCCCAGGGCTTGCGCTCGATACTGCCTTTGATTCTAGAAAGCCCCAAAGCCTTTGCAGTTAAAAGACTTACATCTTGATACTTCATTAGCGCTGGAACTGTCCCTCCAATTCGATAATTTAGAACATCCCAAATAAGCGTAACGTAAGACGGTCCACCATCAAATGAAGATGACACCACACCAATGATGTTCCCATCCGAGTCAACAACCGGGCCTCCGCTCATCCCCCCCATAGTGTCCATTTCTACCTCGATACATGGCGCAGGCATTCGCTCCCCACGTCCTTGAGGAAACGCAGCAGTTACTAGCCCAGACGAGACCATCGGACTCACGGAGGCTACACCATCTTCAACAAGGCCATGCCTAAATCCAAATGCCCATAAACGCTCGCCAACGAGTGGCAATCCAACCCTTAAAGTCCCAAGGTTAAGCGGGTAATCAGCCAATGCGTCCGAGTTTAGCGTGCAACTCACCAAAGTTAGGTCTGATGGGTTTGCTTCACCTTCCTCAAACTTACTCTCGCGCATTGAATTCCGGCTTTCTTTAGCAAGCCATCCTCTTGCTCCTGTCGGCAAGAATGTCAGGAACATCGGATGCTTTCCCAAAGCCCGTAGTTCATCAAGTACATGGGTTGCAGTCAACAGCAACCCCGGCGCAACCATCACACCGCTTCCTAGAAAGGATGGGCCGTCATCATCAAAGTATGCAACTGCAACCAATGAATCACCGGCTTCATGCAAGGAACGCATGGAGCCAATTCCATCATCAGAACTAAAAACCGGAGAAGCCCACGACAACTTCAAGTCTGCCAATACAGGATTGGCTTCAGTCATCATAAATGAATGCTTTTCGCTCATGTTTAATTTCTATCTATCTCAATAAATTTTTGAATTAAATAATTGATGGGGTACGAAGGGAAATGATTAACCCACTGCCGAAGTGCATGGGAGGAAACCTATACTACAATTGACGAGTGTTTGATACCTCGTAGCAGCACATCGCTTTCTTCCCTGTTTTGCTCCAACTTCAGCCCCAGCATCCATGATGCCGCTTCCGTTCTATTCCGTCATGCTAAAAGCATCCTTTTGTATAAGAAATAGTATTGGTCCTACCGCTCTATAAGCAGTTCTTCTGGAATCAGGTATCGAACTGTCCCAAATAATCGACCATCGCAAGATATTAAATGGGATTGATAGACAACGTTACCCTCTCAATCAGAAGGCGATAGAGAACCTTCACTCTCTGCTGTAGTACCCGGCTCGGCAGAGGTCATAAGAGACTTTGCCGCCTGCTTCTTCTTTTAGGATTTGATTTTATGATCTGTCCCCGAAATTATTCCCACCTAATTATGCCGCCATTTCGTAACCCACTGGCGTTTGATAACCCAGCGTCGAATGTTTGCGACGGCGATTGTAAAACACCTCAATATAATCGAATATGGCGTTCATCGCCTGTTCTCTGCTGACAAACGCCTTTCCCCGCATCAGCTCCGTTTTCAGCGTGTGATAGAAGCTTTCCATTACCGCATTGTCGTAGCAGCAACCCTTTCCGC
>NZ_VYKJ01000034.1 GCF_008710095.1 Affinibrenneria salicis | reverse complement strand
CCGCAAAATCTGCGATTTCAGGGACAGTACCTTGACCGGGAAACCGGCCTGCATTATAACCTGTTCAGGTACTACGACCCGCAGTGCGGGCGGTTTACCCAGCCGGACCCGATAGGGCTGGCGGGGGGGATCAATCTATACCAGTACGCGCCTAATCCGTTATCTTGGATCGATCCGCTTGGGCTGAAATGTACTCATTTTGCAAAGAATCCAAAGCAACTCCATGCATCAATTAAAGATAAATGGGGTCACAGCATGACAAAAAGAGACATGCGCGAACTTCAAAATACCGTAGATAGAATTAAATTGAATAAACCCCGTTATTCAAATGATGGAACTCCTTTCAGTAACACCCATACTGTGGGAAATCCAAATAGTCAGCGTTTAGATACAGGTAGTGGCCCATATAGGGAATGGACAGTGAAAACACCAGATGTAGGGACTAATGGAGCACGAAGAATAGTTGTTGATAGCAAAACAGGCCGTGCCTACTATAGTCATGATCATTATGATTCTTTCGTGGAAATCAATCTCGGGGGATGGAAATAATGCGAGTGGAAAAGTCTATAACTTTAAATTTTTCGTCTATAAAGACCGTAGACGAACTATATGATGAATTATCACTTAAGCTTGGTTTTCCTGATTTTTTTGGAAGAAATATAGATGCTGTTATTGATTGCATGTTTGGAGTTAGATATCCAGATGAAGGGATGATAAAGGTAAATGTTAGTGAAGATGGCTGTTTGTCTTTAAATATAAAAAATTTCTCTAGCGCTGACGTGAAATTAAAGGATTCAATAATACATATTGTGGAATATGTTAACTACAAATATCAGTTCAAAGGATTAGAGCCAGCAATTTTATTATGTTTTATTAAGTAAGTTTGCATTGATAATAATAGCCGGAAGAGATCGCGATGATCCTTCCGGCTTATTATTATCTGCCACTCAATTGAGGCTATTTACGCATTATTCCTTGCCCGTTCCAGACCGCCGGGAAAGCAGTTAAGCCAGTCGGCGGCGGCGTGTTCATCGAACGGCTCCCGGCTGAGCCCCCTCAGACAACGCCACAGCTCCCGAATATCCAGCACGGTAAGACGAGGCAGCCCGGCATGACGCGCAGCTTAAGCGACTGCCCGGTGCTGAACCCGGCTTCCTGTAGCCACTTGCCGCTGATATTGATGGCGGGCGTGGAGGTGTCCGCTCCTGTCGGGCCGGTAGCCGACACGCTGATAGCGCGCCGGCTGAGAGATTTTAAAAACGGTGGTATCTGGCGAAGAATGCGCGTCAGCCATAATCAACGTTCTCGTCGGCGGGTGGTAGCCTCCTCTGGAGGGCCGCCCCGAATACCGCTACGACGCACTGGGCCGGCGCACGCACAAAATCCTGCACCGTCACGGCGAGGCCGGCGCCGATGCGGAGGTCATCACCTTCCTGTGGAGCGGAATGAGGCTGGCGGGCGGGCAGAGCAGCCGCACGCCGGACAGCAACATCCGCTATCTCTGCAGCGAAGACAGTTACGAGCCGCTGGCGCGGGTCGACCACCGCGCCGGCCGCGACACGGTGTATTACTTCCACACCGGCCTGCCGCTCGGGATGACGGATGAACAGGGCGACACGGTGTGGCGCGGCCGATTCAGCGACTGGGGCGAAACTGAATATGAAAGCCACCCCGGCCGGCTGAACGGCCCGCAAAATCTGAGATTTCAGGGACAATACCTTGACCGGGAAACCGGCCTGCATTATAACCTGCTCAGGTACTACGACCCGCAGTACGGGCGGTTTACCCAGCCGGACCCGATAGGGCTACTTGGTGGATTAAACAACTACGCTTACGCACCGAATCCGCTGACGTGGATCGACCCGTTGGGTTTGGCTGGTTGTACTGTAAAAATGCAACCATACCGTGATGATGTCCTTGTTAAAGGCCCCCATGCTGATGTTTTTGTTAATGGAAGAAAAGTATCTGAAGCAAGGCTAGGTAATGACGGTCAGTGGTTTAGGTGGGGTGAAATGGCAAATGACCGTAAAGTTTTAAAAGAGGTAGATAAAGCCATTAAAGGTATGGAAAATAACTCTAAAATTATGACTGAGACTATATCTCAAACGAAAAGAGCGATCCGAGAATTTGAGCAAGTGATTAATCACGGGAAGCCTGGAACAGGTATTTACCAGCAAGCAGAAAGAGGTTTGATAAGGTTTAAAGAAATCTTGTGGTTAATAACATGAATATGACTTTTCAGTCTTTTTTGGTTAATGGAAGAACATCTTTTGCTTTTGGCGAATTTTATGAAACTGTGTTAGGTGGTTTAAAAAATTATAGGTCATATGAGTTAGACAAACACTCAGGTTCTTTTGCTATTTATTATAGTGGTATCGAGTTACTGTTTGATAATTATAAGTTGTGCTTGGTCCAGTATGAAATATCTCGTGTATTACAGCTGTACATTAATAAAAATAAAATAACTGGAAGTACATCTATTGATAACTTTAAGGGTTATTTAAATGAAATTAATGTTAGTTATTTAGAAGAGAAAAAAGATGGGCAAAAAATTTTGATAACTAACCATAATGTGAAAGTTTTTTTTGAGGAAGAATTATTTTCAACTGCAATAAAATCATGGTGATTATTAAAATAAATAGCCGGAAGCGCTCTAAACGATCCCTCCGACTTTATTTTATCTGTCGTTCAGTCGCGGTTATTTACTGATTCATTATCCCCGCCAGATCCAGCCCGCCGGGAAAGCGGTTAAGCCAGTCGGCGGCGGCGCGTTCATCGAACGGTTCCCGCCTGAGTCCTTCCAGACAGTGCCACAACTCCCGCAAATCCTGCACGGTGATGACGATGCAACCCGGCATCACGCGCAGCTTGAGCGGCTGCCCGGTGCTGAACCCGGCTTCCTGTAGCCACTTGCCGCTGATATTGATGGCGGGCGTGGAGGTGTCGCCCCTGTCGGGCCGGTAGCCGACACGCTGATAGCGCTCGTGCTGAGAGATTTTAAAAACAGTGGTGTCTGGCGTAGAATGCGTGTTCAGGGCGGTAGCGTGAATGGTTTCCGATACTACGACGAAGGTATGAAGGTAACTTACAACCGAAACCGGTAGTACAATTCGAAAACCGGTCGCGATCATTCCTATGATCCGATAGGGCTGGAAGGTGGTATTAACCTCTATGCTTACGGTCCGAACCCCCTCAGTTGGATCGACCCTCTCGGTCTGAAATGCATCCAGAATAAAGTAGACGGAACAGCACGAGAGAAAAGAGCTCAGGGAATACTGGAACGCCGTTATGGCAAAGAAAATGTGCTCAGCGAGCGTTACTTACGTGATTCTACAGGCCGGTCAGTAAAAGATCCTCTGACGGGCGAAAGAAGAAGAATTGACTTTGTGGTGAAAGGTCAGGATGGTCAGTGGCGGCCTGTTGAAATAACGAGCCGAACAGGTGCTTAAAACAAAGGCCCCCAAATAGCGAAAGAAGGAAGAGTTCGTGAAGCTGGAGGGATTTTTATAAAAAATAAAAATACAGGTGAGTTAATTCAATTGGATGAACTCTCAATAGTCATTGGGGTGAAATGATGGGTGAAACTGATTTTACTTTACATAATGTTCAAATGTTGCTCACGAGAAACAAGAGTAAGCAATGGCAAGAGGAAATTATTAAAAGCTCAACTGTATTGTTAGGTTTTTTGAAAAATAATGGGCTATTAGTTGGTGTGGATCCTTTTGATGAACAAGGGGAATTAAAAACTGACACAGTTATTAAAATGTCAAATATTACCGAGGATGGTTTGGCATTATTTAAAAATACAGTTGATGGTTGGTATAATTATCTTGCAAGAAGCACAGCCCCTGATAAATACGAAAACATAAGTCGCCTTGAGAAAGGGCTGGCAAAAATAAGAGGAAAATAAAAAAAGCCGGAAGCGATCTTAACGATCCTTCCGGCTTTTTTATCATCGGTCAGTCACTGCCTGTAATCTCCGCCAGATCCAGCCCGCCGGGAAAAGCGCCCAGCCACTCAGCGGCGGCGCGCTCATCGAACGGGGCGCGACTCAGCCCCGGCAGCATAAACCACAGTTCGCGGATATCCTGCACGGTGATGACGAGGCAGCCCGGCATCACGCGCAGCTTGAGCGGTTGCCCGGTACTGGACCCGGCTTCCTGTAGCCACTTGCCGCTAATATTGATGGCGGGTGTGGAGGTGTCGCCCCTGTTGGGCCGGTAGCCGACACGCTAATAGCGCTCCGGCTGAGAGATTTTAAAAACAGTGGTATCCGTCAGCCATAGTCAACATTCTCGTCGGCGGGTGGTAGCCCCCTCTGGAGGCCCCCCCCGAATACCGCTACGACGCGCTGGGCCGGCGCACGCACAAAATCCTGCACCGTCACGGCGAGGCCGGCGCCGATGCGGAGGTCATCACCTTCCTGTGGAGCGGAATGCGACTGGGGCGAAACTGAATATGAAAGCCACCCCGGCCGGCTGAACGGCCCGCAAAATCTGCGATTTCAGGGACAGTACCTTGACCGGGAAACCGGCCTGCATTATAACCTGTTCAGGTACTACGACCCGCAGTGCGGGCGGTTTACCCAGCCGGATCCGATAGGGCTGGCGGGGGGAATAAACCTTTATCAGTATGCGCCGAATCCGCTGGGATGGGTTGATCCGCTGGGGCTGAGTAAATGTGGAATCGAAGGAAAATACAGGGAAATCGATAAAGCTGATTTGCCTGATTGGATAAAAAAATCCTTTAAAAACGGAGAGTATAAAACTGTAGTAACTACAGAAGAGATAACCTTGTATAGGGTGTTTGGTGGTAATGCAAAAATAGATGGTTCTTTTGTCACTACATCTCCTGCTTTGAATAAGATACAGGTGAAAATAGATTCAGCGCTTTTACCTGAATGGAAAAACACAAGACAATTTGAGGTTATGATTAAAGTACCTAAAGGGACAGTCCTTCAAATTGGAAAAGTTGAACAGCAAACAATGATGTCAGGCGCTGTTCTTAACGGTGGCACTGACCAGATATTATTACCACAAGGTTATCCGATAAGCTGGATAAGTGATGTTAGGTTCTTATAATGGAGGTTTACCTCATGAAAAAAAATGAAGTTTTAATCGAAATAGATAAGGCGCGCGCGTATATTGAAAATGTTATGATTAATGAAAAAAAAGGTGGACTAAAGGAATTAATTGATGACCTTGAGCGGTTAAAAAGTAAAATTACTAACAATGCTCTTGTTAATAATCCATTAAGAGGTTTTCCTCGTCGATATGCGGAAATGTACAATGATTATCTTCATCCCATAACTAATTTTCTGGATAATATAGAAAAGTCCGTCGATTCCTATTTGAAAACCAATTAATTATTATAGCCGGAAAAGTTCCCTAACCTATTCCGGGTTTTTAATTATCGGTCAGTTATTATCCTTCATCCCCGCCAGATCCAGCTTGCCGAGAAAGCGGTTGAGCCAGCTTGTGGCGACGTACTCATCGAAGGGTGTGATACTGAGTGCTTGCCGGTTGCCCCACCGCTCACGGAGATCCTGCGCGATGATAATGAGGCAGCCCTGCATGACGCGAAGATAATGCTCCGGCTGCTAGATTTTAAAAACGGTGGCTGGCCCTGTATGCGTCTTCAGGGCGGTAGCATGTCTGATTTCCTACAACTATGATGACGTTATGTAAGGTAGTTTACAGCCGAAATCGGTAGTACGACTCGAACATTGGATGGATTGTTGCACTTGACCCGATAGGGCTGGCGGGTGGGCTGAATCTTTACCAGTATGCGCCTAATCCGTTATCTTGGATCGATCCGCTTGGGCTGAAATGTACTCATTCAGCTAAGAATCCAAAGCAGGCTCATGCTGCCATTAAAGATAAATGGGGGCATGATATGACCCCTAAAGAAATGCGAGAACTTCAAAATACTATAGATAATATAAAGTTAAACCGTCCTGCTCATGCTAGAGATGGCATAACTTTTGAAAATAATTATCGTATATCTCCTAATAGCCAACGTCTTAATACAGGTAGTGGGCCTTACCAAGAATGGACAGTAAGAACGCCTGGGGTGGGTAATCGAGGAACAAGACGTATTGTTGTTGATAAAAAAACTGGGCAAGCATATTACAGCCACGATCACTATAATTCTTTTATAGAAATTAATCTTGGAGGGTGGAAGTAATGAAGTTAAAAAAGCTGTCTATCGATTTTTCTTATATCAAAACTGTTGATGATTTTCATAATGCGATGAAAGTATTATTTGGATTCCCTGATTTTTACGGGATGAATTTTAATGCATTTAATGATTGCTTGAATAGCCTTAGATATCCAGAAGATGGCATGAGTAGTATTCATCTCAAGAAAGATGAATGTTTGTTGTTGGAAGTAAAAAAAATAGACCGCATATCTGATGAACTTAGATATAATTTCTTGCTATCAATAAAGGCAATTAATTATGGTTCAATATCATTTGGTGACGACCCTTTAATATATTTATTATTTAATTAATAGAGGCTGTAATTTAATAAGCCGGAAGTGATCTCAACCGGCTATTTTTTACCTGCTGTTTAGTTCAACGATCAGACATTAATCTCGCTCTCAATCACCAGCCTGCCCCGCTCAACGGTAATAGTGATGGGCATTCCGGTCATAAAGGCCGACTCCTCCAGCCATCGGCCTTTGAGGTTAATCGCGGACGTTGGGTTGGGCTTGCCGTTTTGCGGGGCGTATCCCACGGTGTAGTAACGTTCTGTTTTGGTTTCTTTATTTACCGCGCCATCTGACTTAGAATGCGTCTCAGCCATAGTCAACGTTCTCATCGGCGGGTGGTAGCCCCCTCTGGAAGGCCACCCCGAATACCGCCGCGCGGAGTACCACTACGACGCGCTGGGCCGGCGCACGCACAAAATCCTGCACCGTCACGGCGAGGCCGGCGCCGATGCGGAGGTCATCACCTTCCTGTGGAGCGGAATGCGGCTGGCGGGCGAGCAGAGCAGCCGCACGCCGGACAGCAACATCCGCTATCTCTACAGC
>NZ_VYKJ01000033.1 GCF_008710095.1 Affinibrenneria salicis | reverse complement strand
GTGGCAGTAATTTGGCCAAAACTGCGGCTTTACGTTCCGGTGAATAACGTTTCATAACAGGCTCCGTTGCCCCCATAGAGATTTTCAGTATGGGGTGTCAACTATCCTGCCAGAGGGGGAGATGGCACATGCAAACGTGTGCCACCTGCAAAGCTCGGTATGATCGGGAATGGGCACCATATCAAGCTCAGTCGCGACTCTGCGGATAGCTCACCCTGGGATATGAGTTTTGAGAGTGAATTTGATGTGGCGGATAACAACTTCCCATCGGTTATCGACTGGCTGAGTGGACTTATTAAACAAGAACTGTTTGACCGTGATTTGCGAGATCGCTTTGTGCATCAACCATACACAGATGCCCAGCTTAAGAATTTGACCGAATGCGTGGTTTCCCTAGTTGTCCGCAGTCCCAAGAACAGAGAAGCGTCTGTTTCTATAGCAGAGCACCTTAGGGGAGAGCTTCCAACACCTGAAAGAAACGCACTCATAGGACTGAACATGAGGCAGTCACAGCGGATGATTGCTGACAACATCAGGGAGCGTGCTAAATTCGCAGTTCTTTTCTCATCTGGAAAAGAGTTTATTTATGGAGATGGCTTATTTAATAACGTAACGGGTGTTGGACATCCTCCGCTCAGCCCTAAGATAATTGCTCCCATTACACCGATGATGAGCGTCATCATCAGTAGACCAACCTCCTTTCAGATGGAGCCTCGACTTTCTTCAATTGTTTTATCGAATGAGGAGGTCGAGGCTTGTAATCACGCAGTCCAGGTTTACTCAAAAGGCGCTCTGTTCTATAAATCGGAGCGCCCCTGTCTTATTGAGGCCTTTACCTGCTCTGAACACTTGATCTATGAGGATCCAGACAACCCGATGGACACCTTGATTTGTCACATTCCCGGGATACCGCCAAGAGACCGCTCACTGGACTTCCTGCTGGAGCGTAAATTGAGAAATGCCTCCCTCTGAAGTCGTGTGGTGCAGCGTTTTCGGGTAAGGATGCAGGTTAATATATAGCAAATGGTCCGCTTTTGGCCGATTCCGACCCTTGGTGATCAACCACTTTCGGCTGAAGGCGGACAGTCCTCCAATCTGGAGTTTTTTAGGTTCCTAAATTGTACACGAGTTGCTGTTGCCCAATAAAAATGACAAGATCTGCTTTGCCTAGACGGCCAATCATAGTCTGTAACGTATCGTCCATTTTTAGTTAGCCATATGGAGAATTGGCATGCCAAAAAAAAGAAGCTCAACGTTAACGGACACTCAATTACATATTTCAGCGCTGAGGCCAAGAGCGTCAAAAGCGAACACACAGATGAGTTTATCAATGTAATTCATACCAATGAAGATGCCTACAAGTACGACATTCGAGCTGATGAGCGCATCCCTGACATCAACGTAGCAAGAGATTATATTGAGGCTTCACTTGAAAAGGCTAAGCAGAATTTCCTGAAAGTTGAAATCTCGGAGTACAAAGAAAGGTTTTACTTATTCTTCAATGTGCAAAGCATCGGGCAGATTCAGTACACTGGTAATAGGATCTGAATGTCCAAAAATTCACTCAAGACGACGCCGCTTCGCGGCGCGGCCTAACTTAATTCGTTAGCCTTCAGCAGGAGCCTCGTGTGACATACGAAGATTTGCTTTATCTTGACCTCGATTTTCTGGCAGATAAGAACGAAGAGGCCACCGGCGTAGCACCAAAGACTATCATTTCAAAGAACGAGGGCATGGATGCCCAAGCGGGAATTTCGTTCCTGAAATCGGGTCTTCATAGTCAAGTTACTAGACAATTTACCACTTCAACTCAAGCCATGCTAAAGGTAGTCAAGTCGTCACTTGAGGACTATGCCACACACGATCCAAATCTTGAACCAGGACAAAAACCCATCAATGTTTGGGTCAAAGGCAAGTTGACCATTGGGCAATGGGGCGAAAACAAGAACTCAGAAAATGCTCTGAATATATTCTTTGAGGTTAAAAACGACGACTATCGCTACACATTGCTTCCCAAAAATGAGTACTTTTTGGCCAACATCGAGGCGTTAGAGATAATCTCTCCCGCATTGCAGCGCTGGATTCAGATTCCCGTACGCATGCTATGCAAGATACTGTACCCGTTGCCAGATATTCGCACATTTGTGGTCACGCCATATCTACTTTGTGCGAATGATAGCTAACCACGCCTTCAAGCGGACCAACTTACGGCAGACCGATTAGGTCAAACATTATAGTCAGGAGTACACTTGGTGGACAGCAAAAAGGCAATAGAGCTCGGTGCGAAGGTGACGCAGCTTCAGGCGCTCATGATCGCATACGCAACGGATGGACGTACATCTGATCAACCTCATGCCTATCGCGATCAATATGCTGAGGTAACATTTGAACTTGAAGACGAGAAATACGCAAACCCAAATCCGCATAAATCGCTGGAAGCCTTCTATGCCTTCTGCAAATCTCAGGAGATGAATACGTATGCACTCCGTCGTGCCTATGTGGAAGATCTGTACGCAGATGTGTTGCTAGACTTCAAGAGAATACAACGCCATGCATCATCTTCCAAGAATTGGGGAAAGGCAAACGATGCTCTGGCCGATGAACTGAACCCGATTCGTGCTCAGTGGCTAAAGGCTAAGAACTTTATTTACTCTGCAACGCCAGACTTCGAAAATTCGATCAAGGAATCCATCAGTGCCGTCGAGTCATGTCTCATGGCGCTGCTCAACGAGCCGAACGGAACGTTAGGCAAGATTATCAAGCAGGCAAATCTCGACCCAGATATTGAGCGACTAGTAAGTCAGGCTTACGGCGCCACAAGCAATAAGGCATTTGTCCGGCATGGCGGCACCGTTGCATCAGGCCTTACAAAGGCCGAAGCCGAGTTTTTTCTAGAGTTTGCTGCCACATCTATCGTCTATATCACACAGAAGCTGAAGCATAGTGCATCAGGTACGTAGACACGCCCCTTCTGCTACTTCCTCAGGTCAGGATTGGGTATCGCAGACATCAAAACTTCAGGGTAAGCAACTTCCTGTTTTACGCGCTGCCACTCGGCCTTCAAGATGGTTTCAGTGTGTTCTTGCGCTTTGCCAATCAGGAGAGTCGTTTCTTCAAGCAGCATCTTGGCTTCGGCTGGTGTCTTCGCGCCTTGGGTCTTGCTCAGTGCGGCTCGGATGAACTCGAGGCACTGCCGGAGCTCAATGTGCAAGTCCTCCTGTGGATTGAGCCGGAACATAATTCGGGTGTGTCGTTCCTGATGCTCGCGGTCACGCGCACCGTTCTCCGGTGAGAACGCATCGGCAGCTTCCTGTAAAATCTTCCCGGCCTTCGCCGGGTCAACTTTCCCAACTGCATCTACAGCTTCCTCCTGAATGCGTAGTTCCGCGCGTTGGCGCATATAATCCCACTTCCAGACGATCTCCTGTGACAAGGCTAGGTGGAAGGCCATGTCTGTGCGCAGTTCATCAATCCACTTCTGGCGTTTGTCAGCAACGAAAGACGCCGTTGTGCGATGTGAGACCAAGTGCTGGAGATCAAGTTGCCTCGCAATCTGTCGTCGAGCCAGATAAGCAATCAATAACTGGGCTGCGACGCCGGCGATCGCAATAATGGCCGTCAATTCAGGTGTGTTAGTGACATTTGAATCCATCCTCAGTAGTTAGCTAAACGCGAGATAGTAATCGTTCGGACATACAGCTGTCCGCTGGCACTGAACTATCCGTCAGTCCTGATTGGATTAAGTGTTGCAAGGGTACAGTACAAATTAAACGATTGTGTGGCGGCATTTGGTTTGCTGATGAAATTCATGATAACGACTCGCATTGAGCTGCAATCTCGTCCAGCGCCTCTTCCAGAGAGGCAAAAGGGTCAGTGTGAATTGCTGGCGCATTTTTCTCTTCAATACGCACGGCAACGTAATAGCCTGAATCTTCAATGATGGCATAGGAGCCTATCGCGCAGTTAGTCAGCATATCGTCATCATCCAGTATGTTGACGGTCGTGCCTTGAACGTTGATTTTTCTCATTTTAGTTATTACTCCGCTTATAGATACATGGGGGAATGATTTTAACTGGCAATGCCGCTCCTTTCATACATACCAGACTGCCTGATAATAGCGTCTCATGATTAAAATCATTCACTACTTTGAATGGTCGGAACAACTGACAAATAAGGATTATCCTCCGGTATCGCGTTATCAAAGATGTCTTGCGGTCTGTCCAGCAGATACCCCTTAACCCGGCGCGTTTTACGCGGACCTTTCACTTCGCAAACGAAAATGTTGATACCATCGTTGCCGCGCTGATGGAGTTTCAGTTTCTGGAAGGTTTTCTGCACCTGCTTCCATTCATCGCCGGTGGCGCCGGTAGTGGTTCTGACATACAGCTTAAAAAGCTCCGGCGAGACCAGAAACGCTTTGCCTTCGACCATATGGACCCTTGCCTGTGTGTCGTTTACCGCAATTTTATGGGTTCGTATGCCTTCCCTGAGCCAGTTGATAAAACCGGTATCCGTAACCTGAGCGGCTTCCGGTACGGCAACGGGACGTGGCGTCTCTGGTTGCAGACTGACGTTTTCCCTGCCGTCTGTCTCTGCTTCTGCCTGTCCGGACTGAACTTTCGGTAATTCATCCACTGTATCAGTCGATTCGGGCTGGATGTGTTTATCCGTTTCCTGTTCCGGTGATGCAAACAGAGAAAAAGCCAACTCACTGAGTTCGTTTTCAGGTGTGGCAATGTTGGGTGCGGTATGGCTGTCAGCGTCTCCTCTTTCAGTGGAAGTGGTCGCCGTACTGCCTGGTATCACTTTTCCGGCAAACGGCGTGGGCCGTTCTTCTGCGTTCGGCCAGATTCGGGATGGTGCCAGGCGCAACAATGTTAGTGGGCGGCCCGGCGTCCAGCCGCTATCAGCGGTGACGATACATGACCAGACCGCCTTACCTTCCTGCGTGGGAACAATCAGCCCATGCGCCTGCATTTCATCAAATAGCCGGACATTGCTTTCAGGTATGCTGGTTACGCCCTGTTGCAGCAGCCATGCCCGCGCTCTGTCGGCGGTGGTTTTGCTGATAAGCCAAAGGGCGTCGTCTGTTAGCCAGCCATCGGAGCCTGAACTTGGGTTACTTAGCTTGAATTCCGCTCTCACCAGTTCCCGCAGGGCCGTCAGGATCTGTTCAGGCAGCGAGGATGGCGGGCGGGTCAGTGCCTGACTGGCATTGGCCCCCATAAACTGTGCTACCGAAGCGCGATCCGCCTCCTGTACCAGTTCCCCCAGTACACCCGCGTTGTCATAATGGCCGCTGATACAATACAGGAAGGATTCGTTGAGTTCCCGGTACTGCGCCAGCCAGTTGAGCGCCGAAACCGGCAGGATCTGTAGGGCCAGCAGGCTTCCGATCGCCGGGTGGAGCCGGTGATCGCGGTTTTTTTGGTATCTCAGGCGATAGGGTTGTGCCAGCGGCCCCATCCACGGCAACCAGCGCTGGTTATCGTCGGTCATGACTTCAATATCCGTCACTATTTTCCCGATATCATGCAGCAGAGCGGCATAAAGTATCCCCGCTGTCCAGGCTTCGGCTTCTCGGGCCTGATCTTCCGGCGCCGCGCCAACGGGAAGGAGATGGCGCTGGCGCAGCTTTGCCGCAAATGCCATGACCTCCAGCGTGTGATCCAGCAACCCTCCCGGATGCGAGTGATGATGATATTCGGAGGCCGGAAACTGTTGTACCAGCTCGGCAAAACGTGCAACCGGGCTTTGATACAGTTCCTTAAATAATGCGACGGGTAGCGATGTTCTCTGCCAGATGATTTTCATCAGTTGTCGGCGCAACGGAGTGACGAGCAGCGCTTCTGCTTTCTGCGGATATAACCAGCCGGGCGTGTTTTCCTGATACAAAGAGGCTGTTGCCGGTTCAGGGATTGGCTTTTTGCCGGTGAGCCATTTCAGTTTTGCATGAATGCCGGTTTTCATGATGATAACCTGCCATAACGTTATTTGTTCATCTGGCGGTAAAACTGGTAGCACTCCAGTAAAAATGCCGTGATGGTTTTTCCCTGCTCGGCGGCAAAGGCCTTTATTTCCCGGTGCATCAGGGGATCTATGCGGATCTGAATGGGTTTGGTGCTACCGGTCGGGTGCTCGGTGTTCGTTACCTCCAATGGACGGGGAGTCAGAGGCGTCAACTTGAGTACGGATTTTTTTGCCATATCGGAAGTCCTGAATGCCGAAAGAGCCTGAAATCATGAATGCCGATTTTTCTTCTTTCCTGTTTTCAGGCAGGAAGAGATCAAGGCAGGGGACGGGCCGCGCGACCGCAAATTTCGTGGATCACGTTTTTGGCGCGCTGGTTCAGCGTTTTCCACGGCGTTTCCGTGATGGAAAGCCCTGCATCCAGTGCAATGCTGTAACCCGGTTTAAACGTGAGGAACGTGTGCGCGCAGGCAAACTGCCAGGCGGTGATGGTCTGACAGGCGGAACGGCCTTCGGCCTGGCTGGGCGCTTTGCTGACCACATAGAACAACCGGTTGTGGGGGATACCTCTATGCACCAGTTCATGGCCCAACAGCAGTGAGGGTTCCAGATCATCCAGTGAGGTGCCGGTAGCGATCACGACGAGGTTTGACTGACGGGCGATATCGAGAGAAGAGATATCGACAAACGGACGGGTATCGATGATAAGGCACTGATAACTGTTTGCGACTTTTAGCGCCACATCGTGTCGGCGATAAACGCCGGTTTCCACCGCGGGAGAAATACCGGCGTTATCGCGGCGTTCCGCCCATTTGGCGGACGTTTGTTGCCGGCTGTCCAGGTCTGCGAGATGTACTTTTTTGCCTGAGTGAATGAGTTCAACGGCAGTGGCGCGGGCGAGCGTTGAACGGCTGACGCCGCCTTTCTGACTGATAAAACTGATGATCATAGGATCTCCTGAATTCATGAAATACTGAAAAGCCAAAAGAATGAATGCAGGAGAAACTCTGACGGAAAATTGCTAATTGGTCGGTAATTAATTAAAAACAGATCCAGCATGTTTTATTAAAGACTGAATGCATGAAAACAGGATTTCCTGTTCAGGGAAATAGCCTTTTGCCTCTGGCCCTTTCGGTAAAG
>NZ_VYKJ01000032.1 GCF_008710095.1 Affinibrenneria salicis | reverse complement strand
ATTTTTAGCCCATTTACTCAACTCGCCGCTCGTATATTCCGGCCCGTTGTCACAGCGGATCGAGGCTGGCTTTCCACGCCATTCAATCAGACGCTCCAGCGTTTGTTTTACCCGGGTCGGGGGTAACGAGAAGTCCACTTCTATTGCCAGCGCCTCGCGGTTAAAATCGTCAATGATGTTCAATAACCGGATTGAGCGGCCATCCGATAACTGGTCATGCATAAAATCCATCGACCAGCTTTCATTACTTCGCTCCGGTGCCCTTAACGGTTCCGGCTCTTCCCGTTTCAGCCTTTTCTTCGGCTTAATGCGCAGGTTCAGCGAAAGCTCACAGTAAATCCGGTAAACCCTTTTATGGTTCCAGCCGAAACCCTTCACATTGCGGAGGTACAGATAGCACAGACCAAAACCCCAGTTTCGTTGGCTGTCGGTAATACACAATAACCACTCTGCAATCTGCTGATTTTCCTCATCAGGTTTCGGCGTATAGCGGTAACAACTTTCACTGACTGAAAATATCTGACAGGCAAAACGAATACTGATATGCCTGTTTTCCACGGCTGCTTTTGCCATCTGCCGACGCTGAGATGGCTTTACCACTTTTTTTGCATGGCTTCCTGAATAATTTCAGCTTTAAGCCGTTCTTCCGCGTACATCTTTTTGAGGCGACGGTTTTCGTCTTCCGGCTCTTTCAGACGGGTCATGAGGGACGCATCCATCCCGCCGAATTTAGTCCGCCACTTGTAAAAACTGGCGCTGCTGATGCCATGCTCGCGGCACAGTTCAGGCACGGGTGTTCCGGCTTCGGCCTGCCTGAGGATGGCGATGATCTGGCTGTCGGTAAAACGTGATTTTTTCATAAGAATCTCCTGCGTTTAGACTACGAGAAAATTCTACTTATGAATACTCTGCTTTTTCGGGGGGATTACCGGGACTATAACGAGTGCAAAACTCTTTTATCGCTGAATTACCAGACTGCCTCTTAATTTGAAACAAGCTGGAGAAATAAAGAATTAGAAGGTAAACAAACCGTCTTTACTAACTGAAGGTTTTATCTAATACTGAGGGTAGGTCACACCCATTGCATCATTTGAAAGCACAATTATCTATTGAAGCCAAAAAATAATATATAGAGAAGGATTTTATAAACCCACTATAGCGGGTTTATAAAAACATCAAAGATAGGCCATTAAAAAATCAATCTTTTTAGTGACACTAAAGAATTACACATTTAAAATTTCAGTTATTGCTCATTGCCACTTCCCCATTGTCAATCATAATTAATGAATCAGAATATTCAAGCATTGACTCTTTATGAGTGATGTTCAGAATAGTTGCATTGGGAAAGGACTGCCTGATGTTGCGCATTATGATATCGGCATTAGATACATCTAGAGAGCTAGTTACTTCATCGAGTATTATAAGCTTCGGGTTTCTTAAAAATAACCTAGCAAGAGATAACCTTTGTTTTTGACCACCAGATATAGCTTCTCCATCATCTCCTAACTTGATTGAAAGAATATCATTACCCGCAGTTAGAAAATCATCAGTAAGGCTAGCCAATTTAATTGCACATAACAATTCATCTCTGGATGCCATCGGTTTTGCAATCCTTAAATTGAATTCGATTGTATCCATGAAAACGCTTTCATTTTGAGTGACAAAATATGAGATATCACTTAATTCGCTTCGATGAATTGCATTTATATCCACCCCATTAAAAAATATTTCATTATCAGCAGGGTTTAATCTGCGAGCAATTAAATTAGCTAGTGTAGTCTTACCGGAACCGCTGCGTCCTTTTATAGTGACAAATGCACCTGATGGAACTTCTAAATTAACATTATCGAATAATACACCATCCTCAAATTTAAATTTTAGGTTTTTGATATGAATATTAACCCCGTCAGAATTGGGTACTATAGAGGGCGAGAGGGATTCTTCATTAAAATTATTTTTTTCGAAGAAGGGAAATAGTGTAGATATTGACTGCTTTACCTGACTGAGCATTTGTCCTATATTGTCAAGTGGTGATGACAAAAGAAAAATATATGAGGATATCATCACAAAATGCCCCAGGGAAACCTCACCACTTACAGTACGAAACAGAGTAAAAAGAAAAGTGGAACTAAAAAAAACTAAGGTTATTAATGAAGTGACACCTACAAGAAGTGAATTATTTTTCCAGTATTTTTTTTGAATGACAACATCTTTAAGTAAATAACCTGAGTATCTTTGGAAAAAGAATTCAAAACTATTACATGACTTTGCTGCAGAAATATTTTTGACACTATCAGTCAATAATGTATACGCTTGAACTCCCGATTTCATCAGGTCCTTTCTGTAAACAATAACACGAGTAGTAAAATAATGGTTAACAGAAATGAATATGCATATATAAACAAGGAAAATCAATGCAACAACATAATCACGGGAAATCAAAATTACAATAATGCTAAAAAAAACTTGAAATAATGGAGGGATAACATTGAATGCCAAGTTATTTATCAATGAATACAGATCATTAGTTAGATTATTCAACCTCTGTGCAACTCCACCAGTATTCTCATTCATACTTTTTGGTTGATCTTTGTTATATATATCAATCAAAAACTTATTACTTATTGATGATAAACAACTAACCCTGAGCATGCTTTGTAAATACAGGGAAGTAAGTGAAATTATCTTAGTTGTTGTGATTAAAAAAACATAGCACATGCCTAACCACAGAAAAACACTCATATTTCCATTCGCCTGATTTTTAGTATTAATACCATCAGTTATCTTAGACATTAAAACAGGAGAAAAGGAAACTGCAAATATAGAAGAAAAAGATAAAATTAGTATCAAAATCGCTGAAAGTTTCGCATTGCGAGAAAGTAATGGCATCAGGGCTTTAAATATTATAGCTAACTTTCTCATTATAGTTCCTTAAACATTTTTTTATAAATAACTAGCTTTGCCAACCGTATTATGCATTCAAAATCATTTTGTATTGAGACATTACAGTTGTAACTTAATGACCATAATAGTTTTTGAAAGTCAACTCCTATAGACTCAAGAAAAACCTTATCTTCAAAGAAAACTTGCGAAATATATTTATTATTATAATTCATTATTTTATACACTTGCTGAGAAGAAGACCTCTTTCTTTTATTATAAAAAAAATCACACTTGAAGAATTTTGTAGCTTGATTCCTTATATGAACTCTGTCAAAATCTCCGTTAAATTTCTCATGGTATTTTAAGTGAATCTGAGATGCTATTACATTGTTTAGTAGATATGGGTATAAATTAAATGAAGATTTACTCATAGATATCTGACTACCGGTAATCAATACGATTAGCTCTCTTATATAATCAAATTTAGCTGTCCTTTTATCAACATTTTTCAGCCAAGGATGATTTGTAATATTATGCGTATCTTTTAAAGGCATCCAATCAACTATTGTTGTGACTGAGGTTCTCTTTGTAAGGGAAGATAGAATTAAATCGAAAAAATTTCTCCCCTTCAAGCCAGCTAACTGATATGCTTTTTTTAAGGCCAAAATAGGTTTAAAATCAACAATGCAGTCTCGAACTATTTTTGTAGATGGATTTTGTACGAACAAGCTATCCCCTCCGTGACCGCTAATAAATATATTTTTGGGGTTATTAACTCTGCTAATATAGTCAGCGTTATTCGTAACGTCAACGTCATAGAGTTTAACATATCTCGGGTTGTTCAATATTTCTCTTTGGTCAGTGTATGAAGCTTGAGATCTTTTTGTAAACAATATTTCACCGCGTATAGAATATGTTTCACAAAGATGATTAAATTCATTTATCTCCGAATCTATTTTTTCATTTTCAGGTCCCACATGAAATGACGTAAAATCAATACTCGAGTCCTTGAGAAGGAAAAATAACAATGTTGAGTCCAATCCGCCAGAAAGATATAAATTAACATTTGAGAATGCACTGGTTATGTTTTTAATAGCACGAGATGAAGTCCCAATAAAATCATCATTTATTTTTGGATAAAAGACCTTCCGACTAACAATGCACCCCTTATCAATTAGATATTCAGAACCTGAATAAATTTTCTTTATTCCATAGAGCAGCGTTTTCTCACTCAAACCTTCAATGTTATAGACGAATAGCTTACAATAGTCGAGGTCAATAGTTCGGTCCTTTACTATTGAAACTAAATATCCAAAATCAGATGATATAATAATATTACCGTTGTCATCCTTGCAAAAAAAAATTTCTATACAACAATATAAACTAGTGATTATTTTTATAGAATCAGAAATATGAATAAAGCAAAAAAAACCTTCACAGTATTTCAATGTCTTTTCAAAATCAGTAAAAGACTTAAATTTTTCAAAATACTTCTCAAGGGTGATTGACTCACCATTAATAGATATTAATCCATATAATAAATAGACATTACTGTCTAATGTGTAAACTTCAAATTGATTAGCTTGAAATACCCAACCATTGGAATATTGGAAATTAAGTATTGGGTCGGTAAAACTCTTATTTGCAATGAGTAACATATTAATCCCCATTTAAATCACTAATATTACCGAGAGTTTTTCTCTTAATTTAGGGTCATCATTTATAACAACTCCATCTAACTCCACCCAGGCATGGCTGTAAAATGGCTGAGTTCTGACACCAATTACCAAAACAGCAGGCACACCATGTTGATTTAACTTACTTGCCAAAAAAAAAGAGTATGATAAGCAATTACTTTTTTTTGATATTAGCGGAAATATTTTTATAAGATATGTTTTATATTTATCTATAATCAACTGTTTATCTACTGCGTATTTTTTATTTTTTCTTCTTACCTTTTCTAACCCAGATACTACTCCTATTAAACCACAATTTTTTATCTGCTTTATCAAAAAATACAATTCTAAAATTGATATAATTATATCAATTTTTAAACCAGATTTTTTTTGAGGCTGAGATATCATCCATCTCTCCTCAAGATATCCATTGTAATTGAATTCATTACATTCTGAACTTATGAGATAGTTACTTTTTTTTTCTAAACCACATTTTTCTAGATTCCATAAATATTCTGATGCGGAATTTAACAAACCATCAATCGAGTTATTTTTCTTTATTATAGTGTACTCATCTTTTATTACATCTAACATAATTACGTCTTCTCGGAAAATTGTAAACCTTAACATTTAATCGTCCTGTAATTAAAGGCTGATTACTATAACCAGCCTTATTTATTAAGATGCTTTTTAAACTACATGGTCTTTCTGATCAACTGTATCTGTTACCCTGACTAGAGTCTGTTGGTGGGTTTGAGTGTTCAAAATACTCAGGAATACCTCCATCCCCCCCTCTGGTCAATACACTTGCCTTACCTTGGACTTTATAGGACTCAATCATTTCAGTTGATGATGGACCGTTACAGGCAGAGATTTCTTTATTGCTTGCATTCTCGATATCAGACATTTGTAAATCCTCCTTTGTATAAGCTCCATTAAACTTATTATAAAATTAAAACATTAAGTCAATATTTCGACACTGATAAGACAAGTAAAATTAATGATTCAAAACAAAACACTAAAAAATTTGAAAAAATAAGATAAATATAAAGACAAAAGACATATTTGTAAATAATTTGATATAAAATTTTGAGTGAGTAAAATTAGCCATTAATATCATTAATTTATCTTTTGGTGTGCTTTAAAACTAAGAGCCTATCCCAATAGGATTTTATTCCAGACAATAATGCCGCAGGAAAAATGCAGCATCGCTTCATAGTTTTCGACTTTTTTCTCCCAACGAGTCTGAAGCAGACGGAAGCGATTCATCCAGCTGTGCGTTCTCTCCACAACCCACCGACGGGCTTTGTAATTCATATTCTTGCTGGCATCGTATTCTTCCTTACGCGACTGAATATGTGGTTCATAACGCCGATTTTTCAGTTCGCTTTCCAGCCATTCGGCGTCATACCCCTTGTCCAGACAGATATTGAGCCTTCTGCCGGGCCTGCCCGTCTGAAGGGCATCAAGAGTATCTGTGACTAACCTGATATCGTGGGTATTCGCCCCTGCGACAACCAGAGAGAGTGGTAGCCCGTTCCCATCGGTCATCAGACTACGCTTTACCCCCTGTTTCCCCGGGGCTGTGGGATTGCGGCCTGTTTTTTTGAGCCTGCCAGCGGGGATTTTGTCATACAGCCGTCCATCGACAACCATGACCAATCAATGGCTTTCAGTTGTTCGCTGACCATCAATCCGTTCTGCCTGAAGCGCTCAAAAACCCCCGCTTCGCGCCATTCCTGAAAGCGGCGGTGTGCGGAACTCGACGAATAGATCCCCGTTTCATTCAGTGCGTTCCACTGGCATCAGTGCGAAGCACAAAGAAAATGGCGTCCATAGCAGACCGGTCATCAACACGCTTTCGGTGCGTTCCCTGCGGGTGGCTGGTTTTATGTTCAGGAATAAGCGGAGCCATTTTTTCCCAGAGTTCATCGCTAATCTGCCATTTAATGCCTGCCATACTTTGCCCTCAGAAATTATCGTGATGCCATTGTACTGAGTCCCGGACAGGCTCACGAAAGCCAGTTCGCATTACGCCTGCTGGATGGTATTGGTGTTCAGCGTCAGAACGGCAGTATGAAGCGCCGTGTGGTTATGCGGTTTTGGCTGACAAAGCTTACTCAGGGCATGCGCTTCGTAACGAACTGAAACGAAAAGGGATAAAAGCAGTTATCCCCCGAAAATCTAATGAAAAAATGGCTTCTGACGGACGCTCACGGTTCGCCAGTGACGTTTACCGTCGCCGCAACGTAGTGGAGAGATGTTTTGGCCGGTTAAAAGAGTACCGGCCTATTGCCACACGCTACGACAAAACGGCGAGAAATTATCTGTCGATGGTGAAACTGGGCTGCATCCGACTCTTTTACAAGAAGTTATGCAATTAAGGGACACAGCCTAATTCCAGGTTCAGCCAAATGCTTTTAGTGGCAGTATTACAGCTCCCCCATCTGGTCTTCATTTTCTTCACGCCCCAGGCTGCTCTACGTTGCTCATTACCTGCCTCACCTTAAGGTGTCCATTACTCTTCCACTGCGATCTCTACATTTTCAGCTTCTGCAAACTCATCAATACGCTGGCCGTTAAAGCGCCAGCAGTCCATGGCAATATTCATAAGTAAATTCTGACGAGCGGTGATACTGTCGGACGCCCATTGATTGAACGCATAGCCATATTTCTCTTTGAAGCGATTTAAAGCCGTATTGTTACCAATGACATATTGATCGTTAAGCAGACGCGTCATGATAATTTCAGAGTTAACATATTGTTGCTGTTTGTGCACAAACCAATCTGTGCTAAGATCGTTAAAATTATTAACGGCTTGATTAATCGTTCCTTCAAGTAAGGTGACATTACCTAATCTGTAAATATATTTTGAACGCTCAACTTCATCAGAAAATTCGCTACTATTCTGAGCATTCTTTACCTTTTGCGGAAGAATATGTTCTATTTGTAATTGCTGAATAGCCGCTTGGTCTTTGGCGGGGAAACCACACTGTTGACGAATCTCATTTTCTAACTTTCCCAGAATAAAACGTTCACGATACTGTGGATTAAAGTTGTAGTGAGCTATAAATTGGAATGCATGGTAGAAATCATTGAGGCGCGAGCAGATAAAGGGAACCAAAGTTGTGGTGACCACCTTAGCTACATCATCTTTGGTTTTCATACCGCGTAATTTTGCCGCCCATTGAGTAAAACGCTGTTCATAGGTTTTGGTCTGAATCGCCATAGTGTTGGCGAAGAAGAGAAAGCTTTCCATCTGGCTGGCCAAATAGTCCAGCACGTCGTCCGAGCAATGCGTGTCTAGCGCCATCAGCAGCACCAGATGCTGCCGCGAACGATATTTGTTGATATAACCAATATTTGTAACATGTGGATAACACAGGCTATCACGCCAACTAGCGGCATCGTTAGTAGCATTCACCAGTTTTGCATAGCGTTCCGATAATTGTTCCAGCTCTTTTACCAGAACCACTGGTTGCAATTTATAGTTAAGCAACGTTTCGCCTTCTGCGGAAATAATCCATTTATATATGTTATCTTCGCGCAGAATCCCCTGATGGTAACGCGCCATTAGGAAATATCGTAAAAAACGCAAGGGATTATCACCTTCACCACAGGATTCAAGGTTACTCGTGATGGTCTTCCAGATGGTTTTGATATGGACAAACTGAGTCTCTTTTGCCTGACTGAAGAGCAAATTTTTGACCAAGTCCATGGCGTTAAGCCCTGCGCCTCGCTGGTTGATCGTTTCAAAAATCTTCAGAGCGCTACTGAGATTTTCTGACTCAATCACCACCAATTCGACCTTGGTCAGGAAATAACGAGCAAAGTCGATCAATCTGCTTAGCCCCGTTTGTAGCTGACCGAAAAGATATTGATGGATATGCAGGTAAGCATCAAGCATCTTTCTCACCGACGCTGTCTGTGCGAAGTCGTCTATTCCGCCAGCGATTAGTTTAGTCATAAAACCCTGGCTTTCTTCATATTGGAGATCGAGGCGAATCACGGTTTCATCGCTATTAATATCGTAACTAGATAGCCATTCATCAATATTTTTGAGATATTCCTGACCGCGTCTGTCAAGGATTTTCTGCTGCTCTCTTAATAGATTTCGCAGTGCGCACATGGTGATTACGATAGTGGTTAAACGTTGCTGACCATCGATCACATCATATTTTTCACCATTTTTTACAATGATAATTGAACCAAGAAAATAGCCGTCTTGCTCTTTTTGGTCCGGCTGGTATTCGTTGTCTAGGTCCGAGAGAAATTGTTCAACTTGATCGTCCACTTTCCAGACATATTCACGCTGATAGTCAGGCACCAGAAAATAAAACTCACTTAATTTAGTAATGCTTTTTACATCTGCTTCAATTTTCATATTGATCTGTCCCCGAAATTATTCCCACCTAATTACGCTGCCATTTCATAATGCACCGGCGTTTGATAACCCAGCGTTGAGTGCCTGCGGCGGCGATTGTAAAACACCTCAATATAATCAAACAGGGCGTTCATTGCCTGCTCTCTGCTGCTAAACGCTTTACCCTGCATCAGTTCCGTTTTCAGTGTGTGGCAGAAGCTTTCCATTACCGCATTATCATAACAGCAGCCTTTCCCGCTCATTGAGCAGACTAAATCATTGTTTTTCAATATCTCACGATACCGATGGCTGGCGGGCTGGCTACCTCTGTCTGAATGCACGATGACCTTCCCCGTCGGTCTGCGCTGTTTTATTGCCATCTCTGACGCGTCAATCACCAACTGCTTTTTCAGGCGATTACTCAGACTCAGGCCGATAATGCGTCTGGAATACAGGTCAATCACCGTCGCCAGATACAGCCAGCCTTCTCCCGTGCGGATATACGTGATATCCGAAGCCCACGCGAT
>NZ_VYKJ01000031.1 GCF_008710095.1 Affinibrenneria salicis | reverse complement strand
ACCGGACAGTGCGCTATGACTGGCTGGGACAATATCTATTTTCATCACTGGATGAATTACAGCAGTATGCAACGGAATGGCAGTGGTTTTATAATCACGAAAGGCCCAATATGGCACTGGGTGGATATACACCAAAGCAGCATATATTACGTGCTGCGTAAACTCTACTTATGACCTCCGCTAAAAATGGGAGGATTACCGAACAGTAGCATTCTCGGTTGGTAATCGGTCGACGGATTCATCGAGCCTCGCAACGAGCGAATTCAACAGCCCGTCAGCTTCGATGGCTGCGATTTCAGCAAAGAGCTCGTCCTCTGTCGCTGTTGCATTGAGAAAATCAACGAAACGGCGCTCAGATATTTCTCCAACCGACGTCTGCAGTTCAAAGTAACGTGGGAAGTAGCGCGAAGTGCATACTCGTTTCTCCGTCAACCACCGGCGATGGAAGCCGTCTGCATAGTTTGTCCCCCCATACGCCCATTCGAGGGGAGGAAATAAGTCTTTAAGCGCATCACAAATGATATTGCGGCGCTCCTCTGAGACGATCTCAAGCAGCTCCTTAGCCGCTGCTTGGTCCACCTTCCGTCGGCCATCACGGGAGAAGCGTCCTTCCTGGAGAACCAATCCTCTCTCACGGAACAATGCATCGTGGAGGTCAGGTTCGAAGACCCTGAGTGTTTCCAGAAGCAGGAAGTCTACTATGTTCACCTCGAACACGTCGCCGACCACATGCAGTGGCATGTGAACAGCAATGGAAGAGATGAGACGACGTGCATCACGCATGTTGCGAAGGAGGGGCTGGATGCAGCCAATACAAGCGTTACCCCAGCGTCTCTGAGAGAACCCGTTGGCCTCAGTCGCGTATGGGCCCGCTATTTCAGAGAGTTCTTCCTCGAACATACGATGCACGAAAGATGTCGGTACGGCTGGTAAATCAAAGTTAGCCTGCACGATCTTTTCAAGGAAGGCTCGACCGTCGTTGTCTGCAACCGGATCTAGCGCTCGTTCTACGATACTGGGCTGGAACAGGAGCACAAAAACAATATTCGGTAGATTAGCATTCGCCTTTACCTGCCGAAGCAGCATCCTGATCTGATCAGGCTCGAGCCGGTCAATGTCGTCGACGAAGACAACCAGCGGCCGGTCAAGTTCGCGAAGACGAGTCTCAAGCGCTTTGCGTACCTTGTCGAGAGACTCGCCGCTATGGTCACGCCCGAGATACGATAGTACGCGTCCGAGAAGAGGTACTCCGACCGAGAGAAAGGCAAGAACAGCCGCAACCTTTGCAACTGTCGGAAGGTCATATCCAATAGCCGACGCGATAGCTATAACCGAAGCATTTGTTAGCACCGTCGAGATTAGAAGACCTGAACTCCCAGCCTCTTTAAGAGGCTTACTGACCCCGGTAAGGATCGCTCCGTAGCGTCGCAGTGCTTCGGCACGATCGAGCGCAGCCTTCGAATGTTCGCCTCCCAATCGATCTGCTATCTGGCCAAATAGCGCGCGGGAGATTGCATCGCCGTCTCCCCATTGCCATGGGTTAAAGTCGAGCCAGTCCGCTCCACTGCTCTTGGCATCGAGCCGTTCGGTGATAAGGTTTTTCAGTGATGATTTCCCGAAGCCCCATCCCCCACGAATAGCGAACACTCGGCCTTCGTGCAAACTAAGCTCCGAAAGCACGTCGGCTATACGAGCCGCGAATCCGGACCTTCTAAGGCGATCTTCGGATGCTGTCCGAATCGGCGCTTCAGCCCCAATCCCTCCGTCCGGCTGCTCGTTCCTTACCATATCAGCATTAGGCTTCGCGCGACGGCGAGCACACCATGCCGCCAGACGGAACAACAGCTTACTCATCGCACACCATCTCCCAAAAAAGCATGTATCAATCGTCCTATTGTTAGAAGCTTCACTGGTTCACAGACAGAGCAAGTTAATGCTCGTTCGAGCCTTGTCTGCACCAGTTCAACTTATTACGTAAGCAAACTGAAGGGGACCCGCTGCAAACGCAAGCCAGTATAGCGGTTCTGTCTACTCATCATGAAGTCGCAGATAAAAGGTGTACTGAATAGGCAATAGAATTTCACTTCCAGTGAAATTTTATTGCCAAAAATCGAAAAGAATGCTTTACTTATCACAGGTCAGGCGTTCCGCCTGAGCTGTGTTCTTTAAAATGATTGTTCTCATCGTAACAGCGAAGGTCTAGCGTAATTGCCTGTTTATCAGGCCGCTCCTTCATCCGGTGTTGGAGATTTGACGGGCAGACTAGCGTCATCGGTCAGTCTGAAGCACGTTCGTCATGATGGTGATTTGTAGCCAGTCGCGATACGCGGCTGCTAGGCAACCGCACTATCGGAATTAACGGGGCTTCATCGTCGCGAAGACTGGTGTTGGGCTTGCGCATCGGGTTGGCTCCTTTCGGCCATCGCCTTGTTACGGGGCTTCGGCGTTTTGCCGATTCAAAGGAGAGCAACATGAATCACGATACTTTAAAGAACACCATCGCAACGCTTGAAAAGCTGCGCGATGCTCACTGCAGCCAACTCGATGCTGGCGCTCTGGCAGAGCTGGAAGATGTATTGCGTCAGTTACGCAGACATCGTGACAGCCCGGTAAGAAGCGGGTTCCGGTTTGACGATATCGTCTTCCGGGCACTGCGTATTATTGACGTTGTGGTTCGTCTGATCACAAACATTGATGATTGGATGAAATAATGCAACAGAGCCAAGACGCAGCAGGCCCAATATTTATTTGCGGAGTTAATTATGAATATCGGACAGGCTATCAAGTTATGCCGAACCAGAAGGGGAATATCACAGACGGATTTAGCTCGGAAGGCAGAATGTTCGGTTTCTTATCTTTCCATGCTCGAAAACAATAAGCGAGATCCGACGCTTTCAACCCTTAACAGCATTGCTTCTGCTCTCAACATTCCTGTCAGCATTATTTTCTTTATTGCAGCAGAGGCCGGTGATCTTAACGGTATTGATAAGGGACTCCAGGGAGAACTTGCGCGTACTGCGTTGGAGCTGCTTAATGATTCACACTCTGTCTGACTCACCCTTCTATAGCAAACGACGCATCAGCAGTATGACAGCGCTATCAAAAGCGCTGAACATCTCTCCTATCGAACTACTTAATCTAGCTAATCGTGCGGACAATATGTACCGACTCGCCAGCACTATCACTAAGCCTGACGGAAGCACGCGCCAGACTTGGGATGCATATGCACCTCTAAAAAAAGTACAACGCAATATCAGGCGCAATATTCTTGATTACGTTGTTTATCCAGCATATTTGACAGGTAGTCTGAAAGGTTGTGATTATAAAACTAATGCAACTTTACACGCTGGTTCTACGATTGTTATTAATGAAGATATCACGCGTTTTTTCCCGTCAACTTCAGACACAATAGTGCATAACATATGGCAACATTTCTTTGGCTTCGATAATGAAGTAGCTGAATGTTTGACCAAGCTGACGACCCGACAAGGGGAGCTACCTCAGGGGGCCATCACTAGTTCATTTCTGGCTAACCTGGCGTTTTGGAAAGATGAACCGGCACTGCAAGCCAGTTTTCGGGCAAGAGGAATAATTTATTCCCGCTACGTTGATGATATCGCCGTCTCGTCAGTAAACTTTCTTGATAAACCGGCTAAAACGAATGTGATAGCCTCGATTTATGGCATGCTTTCCAGGCACGGTTACCAGCCTAAACGAGCTAAACACGAAATCAGAACATCTGGGCAACGGATGGAAGTTACCAAGCTTTCGGTGAATTCAAAACCTGGTCTCTCTTCCGCCAAGCAAAGTCAGATACGATCGGCAGTTCATCATTTGGAGCAAGCCATTCTTAGGGGCGAAATTATCGAGTTCGATAAGGGCCCTTATGCACAAACATTGGGGCTAGTTCATTTATTGGCCAGATTCCATCCTGGCAAAGCAAAAAAACTTAAACAGCGCTTGCTTGCTCTTAAGAGTGCGGTGCGCATGAATATGTATACATAGTGTAAGGACCAGGGCAAAAAATTTTTACTAAGGTGAATGCGTGGCAATCTTTGACATTGAAAAGGATGAATTACTTCGGCTCTCCGATACTCAGCTAGAAGAGCTTATAGCTCGGCTAGCAGAAGCTGAAGTGGCAATACATGGTCATAGCCCTGCATGTGTAAATTGGTCTGGCTCAATTACAGCCCCTGACGGAGGAATTGATATCCATGTTCAGGTTCCAGTTGATCAACTGAAAGCAGGCTTTCTTATAAGGCCTAATACGGTCTTTCAGGCAAAGAAACATAAAATGCCAAAGGCTACAATTGAGAAGGAAATGGGCACCGGCAACGCGCTTTCCCCCATAATCTCTGAACAAGCCAGAAAGCAAGGTAGCTACATCATTGTCAGCCTGGGTGATGATTGCTCGCCGACAGGAAAGGCGGATCGTCTCAAAGCGATGAGGGATGCAGTAAAAGATGATCCTAACAAAAGCAATCTTCACCTCGATTTCTACGACCGTTCCAAACTCATTCAATGGCTGCGTCAACATCCATCAGTAATGCTGTGGGTAAAAGGGAAGCTTGGGCAAGGATATTCCGGCTGGCAACCTTACGGAGCCTGGAGCAATCCGCCCCAAGGTGTTACAGACACTTTAATCTCAGCCCCGGGTGTAACTATTACTTTACCGTCGGGAAACGGGCAAAAACTCAAAATTGATGAAGCAATTAGCCCAATGCGAGAACTTATCCGTTCGACGAATAAGGCGGTTCGTATTACAGGATTATCTGGTGTCGGGAAGACTCGGATCGTTCAGGCGCTCTTTGATGAAACTGTTGGAACAGATGCGCTTGACCGGACAGTAGCTATTTATGTTGATACTGGCTCTGAGCCAGTACCGTCGGCTACAGCAATGCTTGATAAGCTGATCGCTGAGGACCGACGAGTAATTATGATCCTTGATAATTGTCCATCAGAACTCCATGCTTCGCTTGCCAGCAAGGTATCAGCCGCAGGAAAAGAAGTAAGCCTCATCACAATCGAGTACGACATTAGGGATGACAAACCACAGACAACTAAGGTCATCCATATTGAGACAGATGGTCCAGAGGTGGCAGAGCAACTTCTTATCCGTCGCTTCCCTTCTATTGGTCAGAATAATGCCCGTCGTATTGCTGAGTTTGCAGATGGGAATGCAAGAGTTGCTTTGGCTATAGCTGAGAGAGGGGAGGAAGGCGAGAGTTTGGCTCTACTCTCTGATGCGCAGTTGTTTAATCGCTTGTTTGAACAGCGTAATCATCCTGATGGTAATTTACGGGAGCAAGCTGAAATATTGTCACTGGTGTATTCATTCTCGGTATCTAGTCCAGATGCTGCTACCAACGAACTGGAAATATTAGGGGCGCTATTTGGGTATTCCAGAACCCATTTATTTAAAGCCGTTACGAAGCTGATGGAACGTCATATCGTTCAGAAAAGATCTCACTGGAGAGCTATCTTACCTCATGCCATTGCTAATAGATTGGCAGCATCCGCACTCGACAGTATTCCCGTCGATCAACTTAGGGCGACTTTTGAAGCTCCGGGTCGTGAGCGTTTATTAATGTCTTTTTCGCATCGCTTGGGGTTGTTACATGACCATCCTGTTGCGAAAGAAATTGTAGAAGCTTGGCTTCAGCCTGAAGGGATGTTAGGAAGCATAGCCGGGTTAAATGATATTTCGTTACGAATACTTGGGTATATCGGACCGGTTGCACCTGAAGCATTGCTCAACAGAATTGAGGCCGTACTCTCATCATTTGATTTCAAAGGTATGGAACCGGGCTACAATCCGCAGCGACGTAGTATTCTGCGTCTTTTACAAATGATGGCATACGAACCGAACGCCTTTGAACGATGCGCCAGGCTTCTTATTCAAATGGCAGAGCACGAAGCCGATAATAATAACTTGGATTCTGCTCGAAACATGGTCCCAAGGTTTTTCCAGGCGTATCTGTCTGGTACTCATGCATCCCTAAGCCAGCGTATTGCTTTAATGAACGAGTGCATTGCATCAAGTATTATTACGCGTAAATCTTTGGGCTTAAAGATGCTGTCAACTGCCCTGGATGGCCCACCGTGGTCAGGGTTTGGGGTTGGTGAGTTTGGAGCTCGACCAAGAGACTATGGATACGAACCCAACTATGATGAACTTGTCGAATGGCGCAGCGCCTTTATTGACGTCATTATCCAATTAGCGGCATCCGGAGATCCTGAGCTTGAGAGGCCTGCAAGATCAATCCTGGCTGACAAATTCAGGGGAATTTGGTTTCAAGAAGCAATGCGAGACAAACTCGTCGATGCTGCCGGTACATTAAATGCTTTAAGTCCTTGGGGGGAAGGTTGGAAAGCCGTTCGTTCAACGGTCTATTTTGACTATACCAAGCATGGCGATGGAGATGATGTTGAGCCGTTGCCGGATAATCTTGCTGCCTTAGATAAGGAGTTGGAGCCCATTGCGTTAATTCCAACAATAAAGACATACGTGTTGAGTATAAATGATGATTATTGGGCACTGGATGCGGATTTTGATCATGAGGACTCCGATAAATATACCGCAGCCGGAAAACGACTTGAAGCTAAAGCACTTCAATTGGGACAGGACTTTGCCTTATCAAATCATGTGCTTGAGGAGTTAGGAGCAGATCTGTTCTCCATCGGTGGAATGCCTTATCGCGCTGTCTTTGGTCGAGGACTTGCTCGAGGGGCACATGATCTAAGTATTGGCTGGCAGCGACTTGTTGAACAAATTGAAAAACAGCCAGATGCTAACAAAGACTTTGGAGTTATTGGGGGATTCATCGAAGAAGTTGACTCTGTCGATCCATCATTAGCGCAGAAGTTTCTCGACCAATGTGCGCAGCATCCTGAACTTCGACAGGTATTGGTTGGCTTGCATCCTTGGGGGAAATTTACAGTAAATGATTTGGATCGCTGCATGAAGCATTTGGAAGATCCAGACATTCGCCCTTTCATGTATGAGTCGATTTTATGGCGAGAACAATACGCCAATTTGCCGAGAATTCGTCTTCTCGAGCTTGCTGAGCAACTCCTGAGTAAAGCAAGCGGAGATAATGTCATTTTGCATGCGCTCTCCATGAGACTGCATGGTAAAGACAAATCGGCAGATACGCTTGGCGCAGACTTTCGGTTGATTGGTCTTGCTGCTGCAATCCAGCGGATTAAAAACAGCGACAGAGGCCAAAGAGGGACAATTGATTTTTACATGGAGCGAGTTATCGATGCCGCATTGCGTTTTGATGGTAATGAGGCAAAAAAAATTGAGTGGTTGGATGCAATTTTCAATGTCATTGATGAACACTATGGATATTTTTTGGGATTCGAGAAGACTATAGCAACAACTGTTGCGTTAATGCCTGAATCATTCCTCAATTGCATTTTTGAATGCACCGAGGAACAGCAGCAGGGAAGACAGTTCTTTATTCGTCGTGGCGGTTTACGCCTTTCTCCTCTTGCTGATGTAAGTACTAGCGTCTTGATTGAATGGTGCCGTGCCAGAAATGATCCCAGTGTTTGGGCTGCCATTGCGGCTGGTGTGACTCTCTGGTCAAAGAATGATGAACAGAATTTACTAACCCTACACGAAGCTGCTATAGAACTGTTAGAGGCCTCTCCCGAGCCACTAGCTGTGCTGGAGACTTTTGCTGAGCGAATCACTCCATCCTCTTGGACTGGTAGCCTGGCGAACATAATGCAAGCTAGATCAAGCGCCATCGGTGCGCTGAGTAAACACGAGCGTCCAGATATCTCCGAGGCTGCCAAAACAGTTTGTGAAAAAATGAGTCAGTGGGTCGAACGCCAAAAAGAACGGGAACAAAGGGAAGATAGTGAAAGGGAACAGCGGTTTGAATAAAGGCTAGAAGCCTATACAAACGTTCTGCGATAAGGAGAAAGTAATGGAATCTGCACGTGATAAACGTGTAAGTACCCCTACAAAAAGAACCATCAACTTTTAGATAGTCTCTGGCACACTTGGTTCCGCTCCTGGCATACAGTGGACCACCTGCAGTGTTGCGAGGTCTGCTATGAGCGAGAAGCGGAAGTTTATGATTTTCCTCACCTATGGCGATTTACTAGTACAAACTTGTGTTAACCATTATTGGCAATCTTTAAACTTGTACCTCCCCCTAAGGGGGAAGTTATATTCTGTCATTTTTACTTAATATGCGCTGCAATTAAGGAACGGCAGAACCTGATGAGGTGTCTTTAGAAGTTGGCAATGTATTACACATTGAATTAAAAGAGATTCTTTGAACAAGGTCGAACATCTTATGTATTCATCTTTCGATTCAGCCGTTGGAGAATCCGCTAGCCGGATTAGCCATTATATTGAGTTGCATCGGGGCTTTCCCCACGTGTCTTTCTCCGATCACATTAAAAGGCGACGTAGTGAAAGAGCCGCCCGCGCGAGATCGCTTAAACTGATTTATCTTGATACGAACGCATGGAAGTGCGTATCGGACTTCAGACTGAACAAGGCGAGTCTCACACCCGCAATGAAGACGTTTGGGACAAGTATTGAACGAGCTGTTCAGACGGGGCGATTTGTTTTTCCCATCGGTCTTCCGACATACTTTGAGCTGGACTCGATGACAGACCCGGCGACAAGAGAAACACTTACTCGACTGGTTGATGAACTTTCCCAAGGGATCTGCATCACTCCCTTTTCCGAGCGCGTTGGATCTGAGTTGCGCAAACTGCGTATGAGTAAGCTGGACGAATCTGAAGGGCTAGAAGACTTCTTATGCAGTCCCATCGAGTTGATGGGAATACCGACGATTTCCACACTCGGGTATCTCGAATCGTATGTAGATAAAGAAACCTTTAACAAGGCTGTCTTTGATGCCCTGTCAGAACTGCCATTTTCATTTCAGTTGGAAATTGCACGCACTTCCCTTGGGACGAAGTGGGATAACTCTCGTGGAATTACAGAACTCAATGACGGAAAGGCCAAACATCAATCAGAGATAGCGAACCTTAACACCGGCATATTTATTGAATTAACTGGCGGCATCACTACATGGTTTAGAGAGGAAGGGATACCCATTTCTTTATTAGATATCAAACGATACGCACTTGAGGCCCAATACTACTGGCATAAGATGCCAGACTCACGAGCAATGCCAACGCTAAGGGTATTGAGTTCATTATATGGGTTGATGCGATACGATCCGCAACGCCGTTACAAGAATGGCGATCCAAACGACTTTATGGTGGCGGCATCCGCACTTCCTGTAGCGGACGCTCTTTATACTGACAGAAAACTCGCCAATCTTCTGTCCGATAAAAGAATTGAGCTGAACAGATTCTCAGACTGCACAGTGGTCAGTGGGTTTGAGGACATGGCGGCGCATCTCGAGGAACAACTTTAATTTTAAAAACGTCCGCTTCTGGCACATAGCGGACCTCCATTCTCACGCATAAACATCTAAGGCATGCCTCACTCGAATTCTTGCCCTTCCCTTGCCAACAACCAAACCGCTTGCCCGGGAGGCAATGCTGTGGGAAAACACAACGTGCTCTGAACCGCTATGATTCTGAAGCACCCTACAGCCTCATCGTCTCCCTGCATGTACCGGAGACCGATGGCGATCTGCTGACACCGGTAAAGAGTAAAGTGGATGCGCTCATAGCCCCCCTCTGGCAGGATAGTTGACACCCCATACTGAAAATCTCTATGGGGGCAACGGAGCCTGTTATGAAACGTTATTCACCGGAACGTAAAGCCGCAGTTTTGGCCAAATTACTGCCACCCTACAA
>NZ_VYKJ01000030.1 GCF_008710095.1 Affinibrenneria salicis | reverse complement strand
CGCGTCTTTGGCGAAAAGCCGGAGAGCGAAAAGAAATCGGTGGAGCGGTAGTTCAGTTGGTTAGAATACCTGCCTGTCACGCAGGGGGTCGCGGGTTCGAGTCCCGTCCGTTCCGCCACTTATCTATTCCGGGATGTTCCTATACATCTCTGGATGAATGAAAACCGTATCGCTGTCAAAGGCATACGGTTTTTTTTCGTCTCTATGATACCCTCTGCATATCGGGGTATCCGGCGCGAAATGGCCCACAAAATGGCCTACGCATAGGAAAGAGAAATTTCGTAGGCCATTTTGGTTTTGTGGCTGAGAAAGGGTTGCGGATACAGGACATTACACCATTCCCGTCGTTTGGTTTTTTAACGACAACTAAGGAGTGAACGATGACCGCAACACACCGCCTGCTTTCTGCTGTCACAGTACAAAAAGCAAAACCCGCCGCTAAAGATTATGAACTGCCTGATGGTCATGGTCTGACACTTTCCATCAGGACTACGGGCAAGAAAATCTGGCGTTTTCGTTACCAGCGACCAAATTCCTCAACGCGTACCAATATCACGCTGGGCCATTATCCCTCCATGACGCTGGCGGCCGCGCGTAGCCTTCATGATGAATATATCTCGCTTTTGATCAAAGGTATCGACCCCAAAAAACAGGAACAGGACGAGGCTGAGCAGGAAAAAAGAGCCAAAGACAGCCTGTTCGTTAATGTGGCAACGAGGTGGTTTGCCATTAAAAAAAACAGCGGTATTTCCGAGGTTCATGCCGGCGATATCTGGCGTTCACTGGAGCGTGACGTTTTTCCGGTAATTGGACAGATAGCTGTGGCTGACTTGAAAGCGCACACACTGATCGCCGCGCTTGAACCGGTACGGGTACGTGGTGCGCTGGAAACCCTGCGCCGTCTGACGCAGCGTATCAATGAAATCATGGTATTCGCGGTCAATTCCGGGCTTCTTGATGCCAACCCGGCATCCACGATTGGTAAGGTGTTTGAGAAGCCGAAGAAACAGCATATGGCAACCATTCGTCCCGAACGTTTGCCGGAACTAATGCAGCGCATTGAAACGACCAATCTGGGCCTGATGACGCGCTATCTGCTGAAATGGCAACTTTTGACATTGGTTCGTCCCGGCGAGGCGGCCGGGGCTATGTGGCGTGAAATCGACATGGAAAAAAAACTCTGGACCATTCCGCCAGAGCGTATGAAGAAGCGCCGTGAACATCAAGTACCGCTGTCACCGCAAGCGATGGTGCTACTAGAGCGGCTTAAACCGTTTAGCGGGCACTCGGCATTCGTTTTTCCCGGCAGAGGGAAGCGTAGCAAGCCGATGAACAGTGAAACGGTCAATAAGGCTTTACATCGCATGGGACTGGGGGGAGAACTGGTATCGCACGGTTTTCGGGCCTTGGGCAGTACGGCCATGAATGAAGCCGGATTTTCACCGGATGTGATTGAAGCTGTGTTGGCGCATGTCGATACCAATCAGACGCGGGCCGCTTATAACCGCTCCACATATCTCTCGCAGCGTGTTGAGGTTATGGAGTGGTGGGGGCGAAAAGTTAATGAATCGGCACGCGCAGTAATGCTGTAGCAGAATTTATCCAGTGAGGGCGATCCGCTGTGGAAAACGGATCGTCTTTTTCATTTTTGGAGCCTGTCCACGATTCTGTTTAATCGCCATCTCATTTAAAGGTGATCGCTCGCACGATCACCGAACTCGATAATAAAGCGGCTCATGGCCAACCGCCAGTCCCTCAGCGGCATTGTCCATTTCTTTGACGCCGTCTCTATCGCCAGCCATATCACCTTCTTTACCGAGTCGTCTGATGGGAACACCTTACGTTTTTTAATCGCATGCCGGATTACGCTATTCAGCGACTCAATAGCGTTGGTGGTGTAAATCGCCTTGCGGATATCAGACGGATAACCGTACAGCGTTGACAGGTCAGCGCCGCCGTTCCGAACTTGAAATATCTGACAGGACAGTATCCACAAAATATCCAGTAGTTAATGGCGGCTAATATCTCAGAGCAGCTATGAGCTAATATAGCTAATACATATGGGCCATTAATCCTGGCTATTACTTATTTTCTCTTTTAAAATTTTTATGTCATTACAATATTTTTTACCTCCCCATACTCTTTTTCTGCCCACAATAAGCATGACCATTGGTTCAGTTACTTTTAGCCCGGTCAGCCAAGATTTTATGTCTGTATACGATGGTTGCGGAAAATCTTCGGGATGTGTATGCCATTCGCCCAAATAAACAAGGAAGCCGTCTGATTGTTGAAATAATTCGTCAATTTTTTGCTGATGGTGAACACCTTTTCTATCTACCTGATTACGTGACCTGATATCACCAGAACCGGGCTCCGAAATGTTAGTGATGACAATGTGTTGCCCCCGGCGTTCTCCTATCAGGGTCCCTCCAGCCTCGGTACTAGCATAATGCATTTGACGATATGAATTGAGCCGTTGCACGACCTCACTCATGATAACGACATGATTGTTAAAATCATCGATGAATACCAATTCATTTATGTTCATTACATATAGGGCAGTTAGGCTGGCGTGGCAAAAATTGAGGTTTGAGCGAACGTCCACCCTCAAGCATATGTTCACTATAAGTCCACTTCAGCTCGGGTTCGAGAATACTCAACACCGCCAGTTGAGCTAAAGATGCAGTTATACTACTCACCGCCGCATCATAAGGTGTGTAAGTGCTACCACAGCTTTTGCTTTTTTCACTTGATATATCGAGATTGTAAAATCGTGAATCGATCTCGTTGCGGTATTTTGCGGGATTAGAAACCATACACACATAGCAGCTTCGACCGTCATCGATTAAAACTTTTGATGCTCGTCCGTTACCATCATTAAATGCGTGAATAACTATTGGTCTTTGCTCTGGGGGAATCTCTCTTACTATCGCAGCCATACGCTTGGATACCGGAGGACGGCCTGTTGCATCAATAATAATGTCGTATTTCTGCATTACATCAGTACTGATAGTGAATTGTTTTATAAATCCGACAACCTTCGTCTGTAAATGCACGGAGTCCTGGAGTCTTGTTGCAAGTGAAAGGGATTTGGGCCACCCAAAATCATGTGACGATAAGGGATGGCGACCAAAATTACTTGGTTTATATAAATCATCATCATAGAGGTGCAGGAAACCTTTACCGCATCCAGCCCCGTTCCGGAGTAATAATTCCGCAAGATACCCACCAATTGTTCCACAGCCGACCAGAGCTATACACTTTTCTGATAGATTTGCTGCCCCTTCTCGCCGGGAATTTCGGCTAAGTAATGTCGCAATATCCGCACGAATAACCTCCAGTCTTTGATACGCTGTACAAACGCTTTTGCCACCCAACATTGTAGCTAATTTGGCGGTTGAGTTTTTGGCTGATCTCTTATGTCTCCTGAAATCAATAGACTTTGTGTTGAACTCAACATAAATAGCAAAGATATCCTGGTTGAAAATATCAAAGAGAAAAATGTACCTTTTCTTGCCTTCCGCTTTGATGTGTTCAATGACTCTATCTCTGGCATTGCGATCCGCCTTTTCAAGCCAATCCAATAAGTCCCGAAATGAAGCCGGTGGCCATTTCATCCCGGCAAGGCGGCAGGGGTTTACAGAAATGTAGTGCGTATTGATAAGGTATTCTTTTAACGAGCTCAGGTGGAGATACCTTTGCTTAAGCCATTTTGTAATAACACTTTCCGAGTCCTCCGGTGACGATTCCTCAACCGTTATATACTCCAGTCTGGGGGTACCATCAGGCGTTAATGATTTCGACAAACGAGTTTTAAGTTTTGTCTCCCGGCTTGCGTTTGACAGAATAAACAGGCTCTCACTGGGTCGCCAGTATGTGGTAAATTCGCCTTCCAGTTCTCTCTTATCATTCTGCCCTTCTATAGCTGCTAATACCGAGTTAACTAGAGTTCTGTGTATCTGTGTATCTGTGTATCAACTTCTCTATATGTTCCTTCTAGGTCGTTGGAATCCCAGTCCGCCTCCATTTGTTCTACATAACATAGGATCCCTTCAAGACTGACATGGGGCATAAGACGGTCTCTGAATTGCTCAGGGAGTTCAAAAATGCAAGCTATCGGTAGTTCAGTAAATGGGTCAGAGTGGATCACAAGAGCAATATTAAAGTTACCTGCGATAGTCTCGTATTCTTTCGTATAAAAGCCTTTCCGACGATCCTGGCTGTGCAGAATAGCCTTCTCAGGCAGATTGCGAGCACGTGTATAGCGATACCCGCAACCTGTCATCACTTTATGAAGTAGCCCTTCCTCCATCAGCCACTTACCATCGTTTTGTTGATTTTCACGGGTGCAGGCTCTTTAGATGGCAAATTGTGAAATGCCGGAGCCGCAGCAATTGATGTGATTAACGAAGCATTAGTTACTCGTTTCCCAAATGCTTCATTCATTTTATGTAGCGCATCTTCTCTGCTGCCTGAGCTCTCAGCATCAAGTAAAATACCCTGTAAGCTTCTCATAGTTTCAACGATGGTTCTCTGGTGTACATTATGATCGCATTCAGCCGGGAACAGTAACTTGTCATCAGTATCGTCGGGACTTTCCAGACCACTACAGAATTCATCAGGCAGTAGTCTGGCAACGAGTTTCATCGTCTCGGTGAGGTCGGAACCATTATGATCCTCTCTGTCGAGGATGTTTACCACGGCAGTCATCAGACTGATTGATGAAGGGCCTCCAACTTCCCATTGAGCATCTCTCCAGGCTTTCATAAAGCGGCAAATTGAACGAAGGTGCCCTCCGATGCGCTTGCAACTGTCGTTAAACCAGTCTTCAACAATTTTTGGGTCGCTTATCGACCACCTTTTTACCCCATCACGTAGTGCTAAATTGACTTTGTCGGACTCAACGACATATGCCTCGCGCAAATCCCTATTCATAGCTACAGACTCAAACATCGAATTTGCCTTTATGACGTGTGCAGAATCTGCTGCGGTTTGTTTGGTCTGAAATTGCTCTTTCGGGATCGCATACATAGGCACATCAATGTGTGTTTTCTCATGAGGAATTTTAATGCGGCCACATGTATTCTTTTCTTCAAATCTCCATCCATCGTTTTCAGCTTCTAACGATTTCAGTGAAGTATCTACGAGTAGAAGTAGCAGAGTGTGGCCAATGCTAGGTTCGGATTCAAATACGGTCATGGGCATATAGGTACCATCATCTATATCCATTTCCTGCCCCGGATGAAAAGGCCTGTTTAACGTATCGTACTGAAAGCTTCCCTGAGTCCAGAAACGAGGCTGAAATTTGATGAAATCATCTCGTGCTTCATCTTCCATTTCAAAAATGAGCCGTGCAAGATCAGCACGGTCTGAGGGCGAGAGGTAGCGAACATTCGTTTGCTCTAGTTTTAACCTGACGCTCTCAAGTGTCAATGTTTGCCTTCTGACGTCAGTAGCGACTTCCCGGGCTTCCTTAAATACATCTCTCGTTCTCTCACGGACTTTCTGGCGAAGCGCTTTCAGTTTATCGGATTCAGTCTTTCCCAGTTTGAGTTTACTGATTAAGCCATCCACATTGTGGCTGTAGTAATTGTTAAAATCCCAACGCATCAGAGTATCTCCTGCGCGATTGTGCGCCTAAAGGGTTTTGCAGGTGTAGTGAAAAAGTTCTTAAGCTTCTGATTCTGAGCGAACTGCACATTAGCGAGTTGTGTTCCCCTTGCGCTTAGATTTTCCAGGGAACTCTTCGTGGCATTATCCAGAGTGATATCACTGGCTGCTTCATTGGGGATAACTTCATCCAAGTAGATATAGTTATCGAACGCGTCATGGAGAGTAAGCTCACGCAGGAGCATATTTTTATGAAGATGCTGGTTAGCCGTCATGGTTGTAAGCACCAGTCGTTTACCCACTCCCCACAGGTGGCAGTATCCACTCCACCATTTTTTGCTCAGAAGCCTTGGACTAAGTGAGTATTCTTCACCGACAGTACCGATATTGAGTATGTGTATGTCTTTGTGGGCTACATTAAAGTCAGACTTCATATCCCTGAACACTTCCAGAAGTCCTATGTAACTAGGGTTGTTAGCAACCAAACCCCCATCAGCAAAATACGCGCGGAGATCTTTGCAATAGTGCGGGGCAAAGTACGTTGGTGCGGCGGAGGTTGCGAGCGCGGCATCAATCAATTTTAGCGGCCCGTCGCGGGTGAAATCAGGGGTATGTGGTGTCTTGAAAAACTGCGGCTTTCCTGTTGACAGGTTTACTGCCGGAACCATCACTCGCCGGGTCAGGTCATTAAAGGTGGTTTCAGCTCCTATCATTTCTTCAACGGTTTCCCGGAGGGGCAAGCTACTGTAAATAGGAGCAACAAGTGACTTAACCAGGTTGGTCAGCCACCATCTGGTTGGAAAAATGTCATTCGCTTTAACGAAGAAGGCTCGTTCCAGATCGCGAGCACTCTTGCCTGTAGCAAGCCCGAGAGCCAATATACCGCCTATTGATGTTCCAGTAATGAGATCAAAATAGTCACCAATTTTGATGTCTTGGCTAGGGTGTTTACTGGCAAGTATCCTCTCAATCTCTGCAAGGACACTGATAGTAAACATCCCCCTAGCCCCACCACCATTCAGACTAAGTATCCGAACGTTGTAATCATTCACTGCACTTACGTCAGACATCGCTAACTCCCTCTCGGAAAGATAGCTTATAAATGTGTCTGTTTTTTTCCTTTTCAATGTACAAATAACCAGTGCTTTAAAAATAAGTCAATAACTCTAATTTTTAGCATGAAGGTAAATTATACTTCTGGATTAACATGGGTAAGTAAAATAAATTCGCAGTTTAATCTCCGCGTAAGGTATATCGTGGGGAACGCTCTGGGCGGGTCGTATGTATTCCTTTATGTCCCTTAACCATACCCGACTGTCTGATAATAGCGCTATATGGTTAAAGTCATCTACCGCTTTGAATGTCCGTAACAACCGACAAATAAGGATTATCCTCTGGCACAGCTTCATCAAATATATCTTCCGGCCTGTTTAGCAGATACCCCTTCACCCGACGCGTTTTACGCGGACCTTTCACTTCGCAAACGAAAATGTTGATGCCATCGTTGCCGCGCTGGTGGAGTTTCAGTTTCTGGAATGCTTTCTGCACCTGTTTCCATTCATCGCCGGTTGCGCCGGTAGTGGTTTTGACGTACAGCTTAAAGATTTCCGGTGAGACCAGAAACGCTTTGCCTTCGACCATATGGATCCTTGCCAGCGTGTCGTTTACCGCAATTTTATAGGTTCGTATGCCTTCCCTGAGCCAGTCGATAAAACCGGTATCCGTAACCTGAGCGGTTTCGGGTACGGCAACGGGACGTGGCGTCTCTGGTTGCCGACTGACGTTTTCCCTGCCGCCTGTCTCTGCTTCTGCCTGTCCGGGCTGAACTTTCGGTAATTCATCAACTATATCTGTCGATGCGGGCAGGATGTGTTTATCGATTTCCTGTTCCGGTGGTGCAAACAGAGAAAAAGCCAACTCACTGAGTTCGTTTTCAGGTGCAGTAATGTCGGGAGCGGTTTGGCTGTCAGCTTTTCCTCTTTCAGTGGCTATGGTCGTCGCCGTACTACCTGGTATCACTTTTCCGGAAAACGGCGTGGGTCGATCTTCTGAGTTCGGCCAGATCCGTGATGGCGCTAGGCGCAACAATGTTAGTGGGCGGCCCGGCGTCCAGCCGCTGTCAGCGGTGACGGTGCATGACCAGACCGCCTTACCGTCCTGCGTGGGAACAATCAGCCCATGCGCCTGCATTTCATCAAATAACCGGACATTGCTGTCAGGTACGCTGGTTACGCCCTGTTGCAACAACCACGCCCGCGCTCTGTCGGCGGTGGTTTTGCTGATCAGCCAAAGCGCGTCGTCCGTTAGCCAGCCATCGGAGCCTGAACTTGGGTTACTTAGCTTGAGTTCCGCTCTCACCAGTTCCCGCAGGGCAGAGAGGAGTTGTTCCGGCAGCGAGGATGCCGGGCGGGTCAGCGTCTGGCTGGCATTGCCCCCCATAAACTGTGCCACTGATGCGCGATCCGCTTCCTGTACCAGTTCACCCAGTACACCCGCGTTGTCATAATGGCCGCTGATACAATACAGGAAGGATTCGTTGAGTTCCCGGTACTGCGCCAGCCAGTTGAGCGCCGAAACCGGCAGGATCTGTAGGGCCAGCAGGCTTCCGATCGCCGGGTGGAGCCGGTGATCGCGGTTTTTTTGGTATCTCAGGCGATAGGGTTGCGCCAGCGGCCCCATCCACGGCAACCAGCGCTGGTTATCGTCGGTCATGACTTCAATATCCGTTACTATTTTTCCGATATCATGCAGCAGAGCGGCATAAAGTATCCCCGCTGTCCAGGCTTCGGCTTCTCGGGCCTGATCTTCCGGCGCCGCGCCAACGGGAAGGAGATGGCGCTGGCGCAGCTTTGCCGCAAATGCCATGACCTCCAGCGTGTGATCCAGCAACCCTCCCGGATGCGAGTGATGATGATATTCGGAGGCCGGGAACTGTTGTACCAGTTCGGAAAAACGTGCAATCGGGCGTTGATACAGTTCCTTGAATAATGCGACGGGTAACGATGTTCTCTGCCAGATGATTTTCATCAGTTGTCGGCGCAATGGGGTGACGAGCAGCGCTTCTGCTTTCTGCGGATATAGCCAGCCGGTAGTGATTTCCTGATAGACAGGGGCTGTTGCCGGTTCGGGTATTGACTTTTTGCTGGTGAGCCATTTCAGTTTTGCATGAATGCCGGTTTTCATGATGGTGACCTGTCATGATGTTATTTGTTCATCTGGCGGTAAAACTGGTAGCACTCCAGTAAAAATGCCGTGATGGTTTTTCCCTGCTCGGCGGCAAACGCCTTGATTTCCCGGTGCATCAGGGGATCGATGCGGATCTGAATGGGTTTTGTATTGTCGGTCTGGTGCTCGGTGCTCGTTACCTCCAGTGGACGGGGTGCAAGGGGCGTCAACTTGAGTACGGATTTTTTTGCCATATCGGAAGTCCTGAATGCCGAAAGAGCCTGAAATCATGAATGCCGATTTTTCTTCTTTCCTGTTTTCAGGCAGGAAGAAATTAAGGCTGGGGACGGGCTGCACGACCACAAATTTCGTGGATCACGTTTTTTGCGCGTCGGTTCAACGTTTTCCACGGCGTTTCTGTGATGGACAGTCCAGCATCCAGTGCAATGCTGTAACCCGGTTTAAACGTGAGGAACGTGTGCGCGCAGGCAAACTGCCAGGCGGTGATGGTCTGACAGGCGGAACGGCCTTCGGCCTGGCTGGGCGCTTTGCTGACCACATAAAACAACCGGTTGTGGGGAATGCCTCTGTGCACCAGTTCATGGCCCAACAGCAGTGAGGGTTCCAGGTCATCCAGCGAGGTGCCGGTGGCGATCACGACGAGGTTTGACTGACGGGCGATATCGAGAGAGGAGATATCGACAAATGGACGGGTATCGATGATAAGGCACTGATAACTGTTTGCGACTTTTAGCGCCACGTCGTGACGGCGATAAACGCCGGTTTCCACTGCGGGAGAAATACCGGCGTTGTCGCGGCGCTCCGCCCATTTGGCGGACGTTTGCTGCTGGCTGTCCAGATCGGCGAGATGTACTTTTTTGCCTGAGTGAATGAGTTCAACGGCAGTGGCGCGGGCGAGCGTTGAACGGCTGACGCCACCTTTCTGGCTGATAAAGCTGATGATCATAAGATCTCCTGAATTCATGAAATACTGAAAAGCCAAAAGAATGAATGCAAGAGAAACTCTGACGGAAAATCACTAATTGGTCGGTAATTAATTAAAAACAGATCCAGCATGTTTTATTAAAGACTGAATGCATGAAAACAGGATTTCCTGTTCAGGGAAATAGCCTTTTGCCTCTGGCCCTTTCGGTAAAG
>NZ_VYKJ01000003.1 GCF_008710095.1 Affinibrenneria salicis | reverse complement strand
CGGCGAATATCGCGTGGGCTTCGGATATCACGTATATCCGCACGGGAGAAGGCTGGCTGTATCTGGCGACGGTGATTGACCTGTATTCCAGACGCATTATCGGCCTGAGTCTGAGTAATCGCCTGAAGAAGCAGTTGGTGATTGACGCGTCAGAGATGGCAATAAAACAGCGCAGACCGACGGGGAAGGTCATCGTGCATTCGGACAGGGGGAGCCAGTATGCCAACCATCGGTATCGTGAGATATTGAAAAACAATGAGTTAGTCTGCTCAATGAGCGGGAAAGGCTGCTGTTATGATAATGCGGTAATGGAAAGCTTCTGCCACACGCTGAAAACGGAACTGATGCAGGGTAAAGCGTTTAGCAGCAGAGAGCAGGCAATGAACGCCCTGTTTGATTATATTGAAGTATTTTACAATCGCCGTCGCAGGCACTCAACGCTGGGTTATCAAACGCCGGTGCATTATGAAATGGCAGCGTAATTAGGTGGGAATAATTTCGGGGACAGATCAGTTGAGCAGCGGCGAGTCATGATGCAGGATTGGGCAGACCGTCTTGATCTGCTGGAAAAAGGAAATACAGATGCGGCCAATACCCGGCTGGTGATCCAAATTGCCGGAATACCGTTCACGTCTGCCGCTGACGCCGGGATAACCAGACATTCTTCAGTCATGACTAACAGCAACAAGGGTAGCTATTTCACCTGCCCTTGTTGCAAATTCGGACCGTGACGCTAATTTTGAACAACCAAAACATTAGCGTTTGCGGGGCGGCTGGAAGCTGGTGCGGGTCGCGTTCCTGGCTTGTCGGGGCGGCGGCGGGACATGGGCCAGCGCCTCCACCTGCTCCTTGCTGAGCGCCGGGCCGCCCAGGGTCGCCAGCACCTCCTCAGGGAACGGCGCCAGGTCGCGCCCCTTCTTCGGCTTGCGCAACGCTTCCCCCGGCTGGATCGCCGGACCATCCTCTTCCATGTAGCGGCGGATATGCTCGTACAGCCGCCACAGCTTCTCATCCTCGTACCAGCCCAGGTAGCCGATCGCCGCACGCGCGCAGGGGATCTTCGGCTCGTCCGCCAAGGACGCCCACAGTTCCAGCCGATACGAATCGCGCACGGTCTCGCCCATGAACTGCACGAACTTGTAGCTGCGGACCTGCACCGCCTCCCACGGCACCGTCACCGGCGCTTCGAATCCGGGCATGACCCAGAACTTCCAGAACGGGTGGAAACGGATCTGCGAGAAGATGACCTGCCGCGTCTTGCGGTTGAACAGGACAGGTTGGTCTTTTGGAAGACAGTAACGGCCCTTGAGGAGGTGAACAGCCCCAATAAAAAAAAATAATCCGATAGCGAAAAATAATATCCAGGCCACCCACATGCCGCTGTCAAATAAAAAACCAAACCATAGTGAACCTAACGAAAAAAGCAACGTAACCCATCCACCGAATCCCACGCTCCCCCGTTCCTGCCCGGCTCCCAGCACGCACCCGATGCCGATTGCATCCGGGTACACCGCCAGCAGCGATTCACAGGTACTCGCCTGCTCGTGTACCGGCATACTCTTGTCCACGGGCGCAACCCGGTGCGGCTTCCCCCCAAGGACGCTCTTGCGCTGCTGCCCGGTCAGCTCGAACAGCGGCTCGCCGCCCTCCCACTCCGGCAACAGCACCCGGTAATCCGGGTTGTTCGGCGTTTCCCGCGTTCCGCTCATGCGCCCTTCACCCTTGTAATGTCTGCTGCACCAGAACCTGCCGATCAGCGTCAGCTTCGCTAATGGTCACCGCCACTTGACCACGACTGAAACGAGCGCCGTCCACGGCCAACGCGTTCAACACCATGTTCTCCCCGGGTGGCCAAATTCAGTGTGCTATATATGGACGTCCCGTGTTGTGGAAGTCTGGATTCGTCAATCCCGCGATTTCGCGTAGCCGCAGCACAGCCAGGATTTCTGTGGGGTGCACCGCGAGGAATACAGAATTGAACTCAAATTGTTGGGCTCGCTGGCTGGCCTCGCGCTCGGTCACGGCAATCCGCTCGATATGAGTATCACAGGCACCGAGCAGAACAGGCAAGAACTTATCCAGATCAAATACAGATGCGGCCAATACCTGGCTGGTGATCCAAATTGCCGGAATACCGCCCATGTCTGCCGCTGACGCCGGGATAACCAGACATTCTTCAGCCATGACCAACAGCAACAAGGGTAGCTATTTCACCTGCCCTTGTTGCAAATTCGGACCGTGACGCTAATTTTGAACGACCCCAAAATTAGCGTTCGCGGGGCGGCAGGAAGCTGGTGCGGGTCGCCTCCCTGACCTGCCGGAGCGGCGGCGGGACATGGGCCAGCGTCTCCAGTTGCTCCTCGCTCAGCGCCGGGCCGCCCAGGGTCGCCAGCACCTCCTCCGGGAAAGCGATCAAATCGCGCCCCTTTTTCGGCTTGCGCAGCGCCTCGCCCGGCTGGATCGCCGGGCCATCCTCTTCCATGTAGCGGCGGATATGCTCGTACAGCCGCCACAGCTTCTCGTCCTCGTACCAGCCCAGGTAGCCGATCGCCGCACGCGCGCAGGGGATCTTCGGGTCGTCCGCCGAGGATGCCCACAGCTCCAGCCGGTACGAATCGCGCACGGTCTCGCCCATGAACTGCACGAACTTGTAGCTGCGCGCCTGCACCGCCTCCCATGGCACCGTCACCGGCGCTTCGAATCCGGGCATGACCCAGAACTTCCAGAACGGGTGGAAGCGGATCTGCGAGAAGATGACCTGCCGCGTCTTGCGGTTGAACAGGACGGGTTGGTCTTTTGGAAGAGAATAGCGGCTCTTAAGAAGATAGATTGCGCCAATAGAAAAAAACAAAAAAACAGTTATCGGAATAATTGAATCAATAATATGGTCAGAAATAGCAATTTCGATCCCCACCCATAAAAATGCTAAAGATATACCAAGGGTTATCCACCCCCCGAACCCTACACTACCCCGTTCTGGCCCCGCCCCCAGCACGCTACCGATGCCGATTGCATCCGGGTACACCGCCAGCAGCGATTCACAGGTACTCGCCCGCTCATGCACAGGCACATGCTTATCTACCGGCGCCACCCGGTGCGGCTTGCCCCCAAGGATGCTCTTGCGTTGCTGCCCGGTCAGCTCGAACAGCGGCTCGCCGCCCTCCCACTCCGGCAACAGCACCCGGTAATCCGGGTTGTTCGGCGTTTCCCGCGTTCCGCTCATGCGCCCTTCACCCTTGTAATGTCTGCTGCACCAGAACCTGCCGATCAGCGTCAGCTTCGCTAATGGTCACCGCCACTTGACCACGACTGAAACGAGCGCCGTCCACGGCCAACGCGTTCAACACCATGTTCTCCCCGGGTGGCCAAATTCAGTGTGCTATATATGGACGTCCCGTGTTGTGGAAGTCTGGATTCGTCAATCCCGCGATTTCGCGTAGCCGCAGCACAGCCAGGATTTCTGTGGGGGGCACCGCGAGGAATACAGAATTGAACTCAAATTGTTAGGCTCGCTGGCTGGCCTCGCGCTCGGTCACGGCAATCCGCTCGATATGAGTATCACAGGCACCGAGCAGAACAGGCAAGAACTTATCCAGATCAAATACAGATGCGGCCAATACCCGGCTGGTGATCCAAATTGCCGGAATACCGCTCACGTCTGCCGCTGACGCCGGGATAACCGGGCATTCTTCAGCCATGACTAACCGCAACAAGGGTAGCTATTTCACCTGCCCTTGTTGCAAATTCGGACCGTGACGCTAATTTTGAACAACCAAAACATTAGCGTTCGCGCGGCGGCAGGAAGCTGGTGCGGGTCGCGTCCCTGGCTTGTCGGGGCGGCGGCGGGACATGGGCCAGCGTCTCCAGTTGCTCCTCGCTCAGCGCCGGGCCGCCCAGGGTCGCCAGCACCTCCTCCGGGAAAGCGATCAAATCGCGCCCCTTTTTCGGCTTGCGCAGCGCCTCGCCCGGCTGCATCGCCGGGCCATCCTCTTCCATGTAGCGGCGGATATGCTCGTACAGCCGCCACAGCTTCTCATCCTCGTACCAGCCCAGGTAGCCGATCGCCGCGCGCGCGCAGGGAATTTTCGGCTCGTCCGCCGAGGATGCCCACAGCTCCAGTCGATACGAATCGCGCACGGTCTCGCCCATGAACTGCACGAACTTGTAGCTGCGCGCCTGTACCGCTTCCCACGGCACCGTCACCGGCGCTTCGAATCCGGGCATGACCCAGAACTTCCAGAACGGGTGGAAGCGGACCTGCGAGAAGATGACCTGCCGCGTCTTGCGGTTGAACAGGACGGGTTGGTCTTTTGGAAGAGAATAGCGGCTCTTAAGAAGGTGGAGCGCTCCTATTAAAAATAACAAACCTGCAGGAAAAATTGCGAGCAAACTGAGCCACTCACTGCCCCCTACAGCAAAACCCAAGGAAAACCACATTCCAGCCATCAGAAGGGTCATCACTCCCCCAAACCCTACATCTCCCCGTTCCGGTCCAGCCCCCAACACGCTACCGATGCCGATTGCATCCGGGTACACCGCCAGCAGCGATTCACAGGTACTCGCCCGCTCATGCACAGGCACATGCTTATCTACCGGCGCCACCCGGTGCGGCTTGCCCCCAAGGATGCTCTTGCGTTGCTGCCCGGTCAGCTCGAACAGCGGCTCGCCACCCTCCCACTCCGGCAACAGCACCCGGTAATCCGGGTTGTTCGGCGTTTTCCGCGTTCCGCTCATGCGCCCTTCACCCTTGCAATGTCTGCTTCACCAGTACCTGCCGATCAGCGTCAGATCCGTTAATAGTCACCGCCACTTGACCACTACTGAAACGAGCGCCGTCCACGGCCAACACGATCAACATCATGTCCTCCCCGGGTGGCCAAATTCAGTGTGCTATTATGGACGTCCCGTGTTGTGGAAGTCTGGATTCGTCAATCCCGCGATTTCGCGTAGCCGCAGCACGGCCAGGGTTTCTGTGCGGTGCACCGCGAGGAATACAGAATTGAACTCAAATTGTTGGGCTCGCTGGCTGGCCTCTCGCTCGGTCACGGCAATCCGCTCGACATGAGTATCACAGGCACCGAGCAGAACAGGCAAGAACTTATCCAGATCAAATACAGATGCGGCCAATACCCGGCTGGTGATCCAAATTGCCGGAATACCGTTCACGTCTGCCGCTGACGCCGGGATAACCAGGCATTCTTCAGCCATGACCAACAGCAACAAGGGTAGCTATTTCACCTGCCCTTGTTGCAAATTCGGACCGTGACGCTAATTTTGAACAACCAAAACATTAGCGTTCGCGCGGCGGCAGGAAGCTGGTGCGGGTCGCGTCCCTGGCCTGCCGGGGCGGCGGCAGAAAACATGGCAGCATCCTTTCGCTTAAATTTTCCTGATGCTTTGAATCTGCCACATTCTCCAAATACAGACAATTAGTGAAAATAGTGGAAACTAGCGCCGTCTCAATTTTTACTGGAACCAGGCTTTTAAAACTGCCGACATGTTTTAGATGCAATTGACATGAATCCATTCGCTTAGTTCAATTACCGGTATTCTTCATCAAGTCTTACCTCAGTAATTAACGAGGGTGAAGATGCCTCACCTAACCTTGTCGCAAGCACGGACCGTAACGTAAACAGCAGGAGACAATGATGGATTTGGAGATCAAAGACAAAGTGGCTCTGGTGACGGGCGCCAGTACCGGTATCGGTTTCAGCATCTGTGAAGAGCTGGCGGCAAACGGCGCACATCTGGTGATGGTGGCCAGAACCCAATCGCGGCTGGACGACGCCGCCGACAGACTGGCGCAACGCTATGGGATCGCCACGCTAACGCTGGCGGGCGACGTGACCGATGCTGATTTTCCTCGTCAGGCAGTCCGTCAGGCGCACCAACGTTTCCCGGGGATTGATCTGCTGGTCAACAACGCGGGCCGGGCCCACACCGGCACCCTACTGACCACCTCCGATGAAGACTGGGAGGCAATGACGGCAACCAAATTCACCGCCATGCGCCGCTTTTGCCGCGAGGTGATCCCGGGTATGCAGCAGCGCGGATGGGGGCGTATTGTGAATATCTCGTCTATCGGCGGGCTGTATCCCAACCCGCCGCTGACGGTTTCCCATGCCCTGAGCGCGGCCATCAATAATTTGACCCGCAGCCTTGCGCTGGATGTGGCGCCGATGGGTATTCTGGTCAATGCCATTGGCGTAGGAGCGGTGGCGACGGAAAACTGGGCGAAGAACATGCTGCCGAACGTCCGCGCCCGTCGTCCGGAACTGTCAGGTAAAACCGATGAGGAAATCATGACCCTTCTCGGCAAGGAAAAAACGCCGGTCGGGCGTTTCGGACGACCGGAAGATATCGCCGCTATCGCCGCGTTCCTGCTTTCAGCACGCAATCAGTTCGTGACCGGCCACACCGTGGAAGCCTCCGGCGGCGCGGACCGGTTTATGTAATCTCTGCTATGGCCAGGTGAATGACTGGTTGGCATTAGCCTGGGCAACGCCACCATTCAGCGGTCCTCCACCGGGGATATAAATGGCGTAGCCCAGCGTCAACTCGCGCGCTATGTCGTCCACGGGGACAGCCAGGCTCCGCATCCTGACCCTAAACTTGCCTGGCTTGATTCCCGGCGCCGCGACTGAAAGCGACAGCGAGGTCATATTCACGCCGGTCGGCGGGCGCCAGCGCCTGCCGGCGAAATTCCGGGGGTATATTGGTTACGGGATGTTTTCTTCACGGATTTTGCTTGCGTCATGGTTCGCCCTGTTAACGATTTTACTCGCTTAACAGCATGCCACTAGTCGCGGGCAAGATCATGATGGAGCGACATACTCCGCGCGAACGCGGCGGCTCCGTTGAATCGCAACCGGTGAGCAAAAACCAGATCCGTATTACCGGAATGGGTAGCCAGGCCAGAGCCTGTCGATGTTCGCCAGAGGCATGATCAGCCGCGAGGTCGCCGCTGCATTCAAAGATCTGTATAACACAATTGTGTCCCGGAGATGGTCTGGTATCGAAGGGCATGGCTACCGTGATGGAGCACGTTGCCGAGTGGCAAAACCGGCCACTGGATCTAGCCACGCCGGTCTGCCGCTGGACGCGATGCCCGGCCAGCGGTGACTCCAAAAGACGCGGTTGGCTGACGGTATGGTCAACCGCGAAGCGGTATCGTAACGGAGAGCGAATGTGCTGGATCCGGTGGCGTTCTGACGCGCTAACCCGGCTTTAAGTATGACGTCACTCCTTTGATAGCCAGGTTTGCGCCGCATCAATGTCAGCGTCACGCGCCACCGTTGACCCGGCGTTGTCCGCCGCGGCCTCGACTAACAGGTCAGGCACGATCTGTTTCCCGAATACAGTCCCTTTGCGGTCGACGAAACGACTGGTGGTCAACAAGAGGAGGGAACCATCACAAAGCGGGAACGAAGCATTCCCGGTCGAAAGGCCCGCAGTGGGCCGGCCAAACAGCCGTACGCCTGCCCTGCCGTGGAAAGCGACGGCGACCGCCTCTCCCGAACTGGCTGTTCGCTCATCCACCAGAACGGCTACGCGAGCGTGGTCGAGAGCAGCACTCCCATTTTCGACGCCCGCGCGGGGTATGATCCAGGGACTTACTTTTCCGGTACGATCCCTGAATCCCCCTACTGCGCCGGGCCCCAGCAGCGAATGGAGACCAGCCAGCATCGGCCACATATTGCCGCCGACGTTCCCTCGAAGGTCAACGACCCAGCCTTTTTCCGCCTGACTCGCATGCCGCGCGATGCCGGCGGCCATGCCTTTTGCGAGGACAAGCGCCGATTCACGATCCCGCCCCAGGATGCCGGGCACCTTGACGTAGACTATCCCGGGAGCAAGCGTTTTTACTTGCGGCGCCGATACCGCATACGTGGAGCGCGAATGCTGTTCGCTCTGTTCCGGCGTGAGCAGCTTACTGTGACGATCGCCTAGCGCGGCGAGCAAGTCGCGAATTCTGGCGCGGTCATACCCGGCATCCCGCACGCCATTGACTTCCTGCCGGCCTTCTCCCGGCTCAGAGGCCTTGACCCTATTGGCGAACAGCGCGTGCTGCCGGACCAATGCATCAGCCTGCCCGTAAAGGTCACAGTCCGACGCCAACGCAACGTTCTCGGGCTGCGCGAAGCTCAGGGAAAGATTGGTGGCATCCAGCTTGCCGCGTCCGCTCGCTACCACGCCAAACAACAGCCGGCGGGCGGTATCTGGGATCTTCAATCGTACCTGACGGCGTTCGGTTGCGCTTCCTGCCTGTATCACATGCCTGGCGCTTGAGGAAAAGGACTGGGCCGGCGGCAGGGGACTGTCGCCTTCGATCCGCATCCAGATCGCCACGCCATTCAGGTCGCCTTCCGCCCTTAAGTCGCCAGCCAACGTAGCGATTTCCCCTTGATGGGCGGACACATCGACGCTGCGAACCGCCCCGCCATATTGTGATTCTCCGGAGGAGACTATCGATATGCCGGCAGGTATGTCTACGCCATCGCCGCTGGCCTTGATCTCATATGTCCTGTCGCCGTTTATCGAGTTCCATAACGCATTCGAAGCGGCATGCGCATGAAAAAACGTGAAAAATGCTATGGACAACAGCGTCGTGGTTATAAATTTCCTCATGTCACCCTCGCTAAGCGACTCATGTGTGATCTGTCCTTGTTCTGGCACCCGCTTTGTTTACAAATCCGTCAACGAGCGCGAGGTCTGTATGTCAAGGCAACACGATAATACCCCGGAGTTCAGACGCAGAGCCGTTGCATTGCGGCCCGAAAGAAGCAAGCTCGCTATTCGTATGACGCATAAGTTTGATTTGAAAGAGAACATACTCTACAACCGGCAAACGCGCTATCAGGATAAAGCGGATGCTGCTTTATCCTGTGCGCCGCGGCGATTAGAACAAGCGCTGAAATTGAGCTAAACATCTCAATCTCGCAGGATCGTCGTAATTGCCGGCACGATGCCCCAACTACCGAGCCGCCCCGCCACCCCTGAACGCCATCGGGCGGATGTGAACGCCGCCGCCGGCGGCTCCGTGAGGCGCAGGACGCGCAGAATAATTGAGCGCAGCCAGCGTATCGCAGCCTGAAACCTGCCGGGTATATCACCCTGCGGTTCGATCCACCCAGCAGATAAGTTGACTTAACAATGAGATCAGCTCAATTTTATTTTTCGTGCCGGTTTTACCTAATATTATTTTTATCCGCTGACGGGCATGTTCATAGGTAATGCCGGCCATCTCTGCGGATTCGATCAAACCAAACCCACGGGCTAAAAAATGACAAAGTTTTGCTTCAGTATCCGTAACTCCGTATAGACTTTTTAATAAATTCATATCCAGTTCACCTCTGCGGAGGCTGGCATCCGTAATTGAAATTAAAATTAACGCAGGTGTATTTAACAAGGGACGCCCGAGAACGTTACTGACTCGAGTAAATTTTATAATTAAACTCTTAAGGCCGAACTGTACGCCGAACATCTGTTGTGAACCAAGCGGCGAAGCATTTAATATTTTAACCTTCTCAACCAACATATCATTCAGCGCATTATTTCTGAAGCTAACTACGCCCTGCCGACACCGGACAAAAGCCCCCTCAGAAATAAGCGCCTCGGCGCGAAGATTCATCTCAAACAATTTCATTTTCTCATCCACCACGAGTGACGCGTCCGTTGAAGACAAGGAAATCGCCGCTTCCGCAGCTACACGCTGCCGTATGTTGTTAACACGCTTCTCCTCTGTGAGAACGCTTAGCAGCGGCTGCCTGATGGCGGATAGCAATTGGGCGCAATATGAATCGAGAATTCTGCTGGCGTTGTGCGAGTAATTAAAACAAAGGAAAAAATTATCCCGGGGTCCGGTATCTATTTTTATACCGCACCAGGCAGTTTGCTGTCCTAATTTGCAATGATAATCGCAATAATATTCGGTATTTTTAAACATATAAGCCGGCATTTCCCTCTCGGAAGCAAATATAGTGCCACTGGGTCGGGCGGCAAGCACCGGAGCCCACGGATTAATGCCGATATAATAACGTTTATACTGTTCTGCGATGACGTCATCAACACCATGCCAGTTAAGCGTCAGCGCTTTACTGGCAAATGGGTCATGGTGAACTGAATGCAATGAAGTACCTGGAATGATTTCCGCCATTCTCTTTAACACGTCATCCCAGGTTACTTCCCCCCAGGCCGCACTTTCCAGTACATAGGCTATTTCAACCGCATCATCGTCTAAAGATTGTTTTTTCACTTCAAATTCCCGCACAATTTGAAAGGTAAAATACAAAAAAAACAGACATGCTATTCCTGCCTATAAGATTTTTTTTCGCCACTCCCAAATGGGAGGTTTTAATGCAGAGATTTGTATGCAAAATCTGCCAAACACAGAGGGTTACATTCAACAGTAACTGATTAGGCCTTTTCTCAGAAGGTTATCTGATTGAGAGAAACAGCCTAAAACGATAACGTCAACAACATACGTTAACGACAAAAACAGAAGGTTAAAGAAGGTAATCGATATCAATAAATTAAATGAATTTCAACTTTTTCGCTTACGATTTTAAACTAAAAAACCAACAATAATAGGTTTGTCTATTGCGATAAAGTTATTCCGCCGGATTAATGCTCAAACGCGCCTTTCATCTTGCGCAGCGGGTCCGGCAGGGATTTGCTGACTCGATTTTCGGCCCCCGGACATACAGTTTTACTGCCCGAAAAACACCGGCATCGGCCGGCGAGCCAAAAGCGTCAACGTTGATACCGGAACGATGACGTACGGTGAAATGCGCATTGGTCGCCCGATTTCACCAGGCGGAAATATTCGGCGGAGAGAAGCAGGACATTAGAAAATACGATGTAAAGAAACATCGAATCTGGCGCAAGCGCCATGCGGCGGAGAAGGCCAACAGTCGCGGCGAGCTGTCGCTGAACAACAAAACTGGCGCACGAGCGTTGCAGCAACGCCTGATGAAAAGTTTCACAGTTTTTTAATATGGCCGCTGTTGTCAGGTCAGCGCTTGCAAAAAAATCACGCTGAGGAGTAAAAAAATGGCGGGTTCACCTTTTAATCATTATTTTTTCGATTTGGGTATCGAATACTTACTTGAATTAATTAAAATACGGCAAACCAGCGTCCTTTACCTGGACTTTTCCCGTAAGAATTTCAAAGGTTTTTCATCTAAAACATTTTCGTTATACGTTTCCGACGGAAATAAAGTAACGCTTTTTTGCGATGAGCACACGCTTCCTGTTGCTTTATATCTTCGCGAAACATCGAACAACATATTCATCGTGAGAGCCAGGACGGAAATTTCTTTATTATTGAATGAACTACAGCTAGTAGCCAGGGGGAAACAACCCGACATCCCCGAAGAAAACCAAAAGAACTGTTTGACAAGAAAGGAATACAATCTATTAGACAGCATCTTGCGTGGAAAAAGCATTACTTCTATCGCAGAAGAAAATATTGAATCACAAAAAACAATTTACTCACGCGTTCAAAGCATTACCAGAAAGATGAAGGTGAAAAAAATTGCAATGCTGATTATTTAATTTATTCAGTTTGCAAGAACTTAGGAAAGCCTCCTAAGAAGTCAACCAAGTGCTGCAGTAAAAATAACTATCGGTCATCAAATAAAAAGGAAGTTCCAATGAAAAAACTCGTTTTAGCCACATTAACCGCTTCATCATTCATTAGCTTCTCCGCCTTAGCCGACGTCACGGCGTCCGCCACGGCAAGCTGGGATGCGAGCGCAACCAAAGATACGACCAGCGCCCTGGTCGTCACCCCGCTTAAATCGCTGACGTTTGAATACGCGGAAGGCACCCAGGGATTTAATACCCAGGACGGCGCTTTCGATATCACCATTCAGGGTCAGTCCGGCGCCACCGACTTTACCCTGACCTCCCAGATTGTCAGCAATACCCTGACGCGCAGCGCCGATGCGTCCACGCTGGACGTAGGCGTCGCCTGGAATGGCGCCGCCCTGAGCAACAGCAGCGCAACAACGCTGATCGACACCGCCAACAGCGTTTCTTCCGGTCTGGACGCGCTGGCGGTCAGTACGGCTTACGCCGGCAGCGATCGCACCAGCACCCAGGGCGCCTTCACCTTTTCCATTGACTCCGCCACCTCTGACGGTTCCACCGCGGCCGCTTTCGCCGATCTGGCGGACGGCTACTGGAGCGGCGACGTAAAGGTGCAGTTTACCGCTAACTGGACGGTTTAATCGCACAGCGTCCGCACTGGCGCGTTTTTAATATTGTTCAAAATTAAAGAAGGGGTTCGCCCCTTCTTTAATGGGGTTTTTATGAAGAAGATTTTGATTTTCTGCTGGCCCGTTTTAGTCCTGCTGCCTGTTATGGCTCAGGCTGTCAATGTTGGCGAAGTGACATCCATGATGGCGCCCGATGAATTCAGTCTGTCAAAAGAGATTGCCAATACTACCGATTCCGCACGCTTTGTCAGCGTCACGGTTTACCGCTTATCCTCTCCGATGGCCGAAGGCGTTATTATTCCGATGGAAAGCAAAGTGGAGTTATTATCCACGCCTTCAAGTCTGATTCTGCCAGGCAATGCTAAAGATAATTTCCGTTTTTTCTATAAAGGCCCCAATGACGACAAGGAGCGTTATTACCGGCTTTCATGGACGGATGAGCCCATTACGGAGTCGGGATATACACGAAAAAGCAAACAGGGTCAGGCGACGACGTCCGCCGTTATCAATACCATATTAGTCGTGGGACCACGGAACGAACGCTTCGATTTCAAACGTGAGGGCGCCGATATATACAACACCGGCAATGCGGCATTCCGGGTTATTTCATTTGGCGCATGTAAAGACAAAAAGTTGGAACAGGGGAAAGGATGCCGTGAAAGATATTACATCATGCCCGGTATGAGCGTCAAAATAAAATATACCGACATTACGGATAAAAAAACGCGCATAGGCATTTGGCACGGTAAAACCTATATAAATGTAAAATAAAAGAGCGGAATATGGATAAATGGACGGGTGGCATAAAAGCGTCGGCGCTGGGTATTTTTTTCATTTCTTATTCTTCGCTCGGCGCAGAGAAACAAACCTCGGTCAAGCTGGGCGAGTATATCATCCCCGGCATATTCGCTAATGCGCTGTATCAGGGCATGAATGTTCCCGTTTTTATTAAATACAACGGTGATACGGAAAATAAAAAAAGCCGACAGAAAATCGCTGACGCCGCGCTCGCCATTGACGCAAACGGTTTTCTTATCCGTGAAGTGACGCTGGCGGATTTGCCGAATAATACCGAGTTGTCCCCCGCGACGAAAGCGATGATAACAGGACTAAAGGATAAGCACTTCACCGACGGAACCACGCTACGGCTCGGCGGCGACGCGGCCCTCAATCTGGATATCAAGTCGTTTTATCTTGAGTTGACCGTCAACCAACAGGCGCTTGCCGCATCGATTATCCCGCGCAGTAATTTGCTCGGCGAATCGACGTCAACCGATCTCTCCTCAGTGCTGAATTATACGGTCGGCAGTTATTACAACAAATATGCGAACCGCAACAACGGCAGCAGTTTTATTACGCTGGATAACACAACCTCGCTAAGGGAAAACCACGTCAACCTCAACGGCTCCCTCTACGGACTGGGAACCGGCGACACCAGCAGCAATCTTTATCGCGCCATGTATGAGCGCGACTACCAGGGACGCAGGCTGGCGCTGGGTATGGTTGATACGTGGAATTTACAGTCGATCGCCAGCATGAGCGCCCTGAACTCCAGCAGGATCTATGGGGTCAGCTACGGCAATAAAAGCAGTACGCAGATCGAAGACAATACGCTGTCGTTAACGCCGGTCACCGTATTCTTGCCGAGCGCCGGCGAGGTGCACGTCTATCGTGAAGGACGTTTACTCAGTATCCAGAATTTCGCTATGGGCAGTTATGAAATCGATACCACCCGGCTGCCATTCGGCGTCTACAACGTCGATGTGCAGGTGGTGGTCAACGGCAAACAGGTCAGCAGCCGCATCGCCCAGATCAACAAGACCTTTTCCCGCAAGAGCAGCCTGACCGGCGAGGTGGCGTGGCAAGTCTTTGGCGGCATGTTGCAATATCATCGTATGGATTATCGCCGCGATTTCGGCAGAAATCTGGGGAAAAAAGAGACCTGGCTTGGCGGCGGCGCGGCGGCGCTAACCTTGCCTTACCTGTCCGGGGTCTCGCTAAAATCCACGCTCTACGGCTTCGACCACACCGGCGTGAACGAGAGCGAAGTCAACGTGTCCCTCAATGAAGCGGTCAGCTTTAACCAGCAGGTAATGACCGCGACGGACGCCTCATGGAAAAGCATCAGCACGCTTAACCTGAGCATCCCTGACGGCTATGGCTCATTATGGGGATCCCGCGAATTTAGCCACATCGGCGATAACTTACCGCTTGAAAAAGGCGATTTTTACTCCGCCGGCGCCACGCTAAACCTGAGGAGGCTAACGCCGTATCTGGGCAGCCTGTCCCTCAGCAGAACCGTTAATAACTATACCGGCAATCAATATACCAACGTCGACTACAGCCAGACGCTGTACAACACGCGCTACGCCACCATCCGTCTGCGCACCGGCATACAGCGTTATTACTACAACAATAGCAATGACGATGGCCTGCAGGATAAATACGTCAACATTGAGCTGTCCATGCCGCTGGCGACCTGGCTCAGCGCGGGAGTGTCGAGCGAAAACGGCAATATGCTGGCCAACGCCAGTATCCGTAAACGCTTCGACGACAGCGTGATAACCCACGCCGGCGCGTCTTTAGCCAAACGGATCAAAGGCGGCGGCGGCGACAACCGTTATACCGCGGACGAATATTCACTGAATGGCTTCGCCTCTTACGATACCAAATACAATGCGGGCACGGTGGCGGTGACGCATACCTCGGGAAACAACACCAACCTGAGCCTCAGTTCGCAAGGATCGGTAGCCTGGTCCGGCCGCGATGTGGCGCTCAGCAAGGACAGCCAGCGTTCGGGCGTGCTGGTCAACACCGACTTCACGGAAAAAGGCACGGTTGCGGCGCAGGTTAATGGGCGCACTTATGCCCTGTCCGGTAAATCCAATTTTATCGCCCTTCCCCCTTACGCAAAATACACCGTTGAATTAATGAACGATAAAAACGCCGAGGACAGCGTGGATATCGTCAGCGGCCGCAAAAACAGCGTGGTGCTTTATCCAGGCAACGTGAGCGTCGTTAATCCGGAAATCAAACAGCTGGTGACCGTATTTGGCCGCGTCCGCCACGCGGACGGCAAACTGGCGGTGAATACCGATATTCATAACCATATCGGTAAAACGCAAACCGATGAGAAAGGCGAGTTTGCCATGGATGTGGATAAAAAATTCCCGTTCATCACCCTGCTGGAAAAAAATGGCGGCGTCTGTGAAGCCGAACTCGATTTGCAGGACGCAAGAGGCGCCGTATGGCTCGGCGATATTCTCTGCATCCGCCAAAATCAGACTGCGCGGCAGGAAGAAAAGGAGAGTGAACATGTTTATTAAACTATGCCGGGCGCTGTTTTTATTGTCCTGCCTGACGCACGGCGCAGGGGCGCTGGCCGCGACCGCCATCAGCAGCGGCTCCGGCAGCAATACTTACCTGTTTATCGAAAATAATATTGATAGTGAATATGTCGTTACGCCGGGCGCCCTCGATCCGCGCTTTTCCGGCGCCAACGTCTGGACCAAATATTCGACCAACCAGACCAGTCTGGGTTACATGGGCTATGTCGGCTGGGCGGCCGCCAATGCCTACTATGATATGTGGATCGATAATTCCCCCATCAGCGAGCCGTTGCGCGGCATCCGCTGCATGACGTCAGGCAACACCTGCCCCGCCGTCGGCTACATTGCCGGCGCGACGACCGACGCCAACGGCTTTTACCACGCGCTGGCCGGCAGCAGCGTGTATAACGGCAGCTACGGCTTCGCCTCGTTTTCGGCCTCGGCTTATCAATATTTCCGAGAAAAATCCGTTGGCTCCAGCGATAGCTTTACCCTCAACTGGTGCTATACCACGACCGATTATGACTATGCGGCGGGCGGGCGATGCAAAGATCTGACCAGCAATGCGGCATGGTACTACTACACGCTCACGGCCACCAAAGTCGGCCATTTAACGCTTAACAGCACCGGCGCCATGTCTGAAGTCTGGGTAGCCAGCGACGGAACCCCCAGTGTGAATGCCGGCAGCGACATGTGCAGCATCGGCACCGTCGGCGGCACGTCCGGCGTCATTTGCAAAATGGTGTCTTATTCTTTGCAGCAAACTCAGCAGGTCACCGCCTCATTATATTTCAGAATGGTGCTGGATACCGCCACATTAGGCTTTACGCCGGCGGCCGCCACGGTGAGATACAGCGGCGACGGTTCCACCTGGTACGACTACAGCGCCAATACGACCTATAGCAACGTATTTACCACCTCGGGCAACGCGGTCTACGTATTTCTCTCCAATACGTTCTTTAGCAATATTCTCAATAATGGCGTCACCATTTCCAATAATAACTCGTTGTTTACCTTCTATTTTACTAACGCGCTGACGCCGGAGTCCGGCTATTACCAGTTCACGGCATCCAATGCGCTCAACGTCACGCCGAAAGAATACGGCATTAGCATTGTCGCCACGGACGGCTCGGCCAACCCGAGCGCATCGGGGACCATCGGCAGCGCTTCGCCGATAGAATTTGACTACAAGGTCACGACGTCCGCCTCCCGGCAGGCGGACGCCATCACCGCACAGGTAACGGGCAACAGCACCACCCTCAGCGGTATCCCCTACTGTTTATTTACCTCGGCGGACGGCGAGATAAATGTACCGATCCCGGCCTATTTGTCGTACGTCTCGTCAACGGGCGCGACGGTCGAAAGCCGCAATAGCTGTAGCGAAGCGGCGATTGATATCACCAACGCCAACTGGACGCAAACCGCCTGGAACGCGGCGGTCGACGACGGCTACTACTTTACCACCACGCTGAAGCTGCTGTTTCCGATGAATGATACCCGCTCGCTGTACACGGTAAACGGGGATGAGTGGGCCGGCACGGTCAGCGCCAGCGGCGAAGTGAACGTCAGCGCAACCTGGGTCGGCGTCGATCGGTAAACCGCCGGTCTCCGGCCCCTGAGCGCCGGGGCCGGATAACATCGTCAATTGCGCCTATTGAGAGCATACCGTGAGCAGACACATTATCTTAGCCCTCCTTTGGCTGTTTTCAGCCGGCGTGAAGGCGGTTTATTTTGATTCCATCATTTATGAGATGCCGGCGGACAGAGACTTTATTTCCAGACAGCTGTTTAACGACACGCAAAAGAATAATATCTACACCATTTCCGCTTACCGGATAGACCGCCCCGGCGCAGGCGGAGAACGCCGTTTGCCGATGGAAAATGGCGAATTGCTCTACGCGCCGCTCAAGTTCTCCGTCGACGCCAACGGCAAAGAGTACTTCAAAATTTTTTACCGTGGCCCGCGCGATGATAAAGAGCGCTATTACCGCATCATCTTCAAAGAGTCGCCGCTGACGTTATTCCCGTTTAAACCGGCGCGCCAAAAGACCTACATCTTCCCTGTCGTTTCCATGAACACCATTCTGGTGGTGCGGCCCAGAACATTGCATTTCGCCTACCGGCTGGATGAACGCAACGGAACCTTGCAAAACAGCGGCAATACGTTTTTTCGCGTGATCATTCAAAAGGGTTGCGATGGCGATGATGAAAGTTCGACGCAGTTTTATATGCTGCCCGGCGAAATTTATAAAAACAGACATCTCAGCGATAAAAATAAGAAATATTTAGTGGCAATGGGAAAATATATCAAACTGGGAGCAAACTGCTTTCGTGAAACTCGCCAATAAAATGAAAAATCTAATCATCATCCGCGTATCTGGCTCCAGACCGTCCCTTGGAGACGCGCCTGGCGGGTAGTCCTGCCGCCGGACGGTATCCGCAGCCATGATTAAAGATCTGGTTTCGGCTGTGCCGGACGGATGATGGCCCGTGACCGATTATGCATTTTTGATGCAAGCAAAGCTGAATTTAAACGTTTGTTTCAAATAACCATTCAAATACGATAACCGCACTTATTAAATAATAAAGACATAAGACGTGCGGATAACGCCAGGATCGCTAACCCAATCAGACAAACAGACAAACCGAACGATATAACGCGTTCCAGCGCAGCGTGACGCGGGAATTGCCCGATCTGAATCAGCTGCAGCTCAAGGCTTAATCCCATCCGCAACAACGCGTCCGCGGCTCTCTGACCGGTATTGAAGCCGTCAATGGCGCGCTGGACGCCACCTGGCTGGAACCATAAATCCCCCCGCCTCGCCGCAGACAGGGGCTACGCGAAAGGAAAAAGATGAGTAACCTGGCACGAACATATCGCGTACTGCGACGTACGACACTCCATGCGCTTCCGACCGCTATCGGTATCGTTATCATAGTTTTTTTCCTGCTGCAGCTGGTGCCCGGCGATGCGGCGGACGTATTGGCCGGGGAATCGGGCAGCGCCACCGAGGAAACCATGACCCAGTTGCGCAACCAGTTCGGCCTCGACCAGCCTGTGCTGCAGCAGTTGTACAGTTATCTGAACAATCTGGCGCATTTCAGTCTGGGATTTTCGCCGCGCTATAACGCGCCGGTGACGGATCTGATCCTGTCCCGTCTGCCGGGCACGCTGTTTCTGATGCTGATTTCACAGATAACCGCCGTCGTCGCCGGCATCACGCTGGGTACCGTCATGGCGATATGGGCCGGAAAATGGCCCGATCGCCTGTTGTCCTTGCTGGCGCTGTTGCTCTATTCCACCCCCGGTTTCTGGATCGGTCTGATGGCGCTTATCTTGTTTTCCGTCCATCTCGACTGGTTGCCGAGCGGCGGCAATATCACCATCGGCGCCGAGCTGAGCGGCTGGGGCTACGTTCAGGATATGCTGCGCCATGCCGTGCTGCCCGTACTCGCACTCAGCAGTTTCTTCATCGCCATTTATGCCCGACTGACCCGCGCCGCCATCCTGGAAATCAGCCGGCAGGATTTCGTGCGTACGGCACACGCCAAAGGACTGGCGCCAATTGTGGTTACCGTGCGCCACGTGCTGCGCTGCGCGTTACTGCCGATTACCACGGTGGCCGGTATGCACTTCGGCAATCTGCTGGGCGGCGCGGCGGTGGTGGAAACCGTGTTCAGCTGGCCGGGGCTTGGCCGTCTGGCGCTGGATGCCGTGATGGCGCGCGACTTCAACGTACTGCTCGGCGTGCTGCTGCTATCCGCTTTGCTGGTGATCGTCGCCAACATTCTGGTCGATTTACTGCAGTCCTGGCTCGATCCGCGAATCAAGGTGAACTGATATGAAAAATTCGCTTCCCGAAGGCAGCGCCGCGCCGCCGGTCGGCGGCATCGTTCCGCTGCGAGAAAAAAACTTTCGTCTGTCGCCGGAACTCCGCGCTTTTTTGCATAATCCGGCAGGCATGGCCGGGTTAACGCTGCTCCTGCTGGTGTTGTTGATGGCGTTGGCCGCGCCCTTTATCTATCCCGACGATCCCCTTGATATGGTGGCGCAGCCGTTTTTGTGGCCCGGGCAGGATCCGAACTATCCGTTAGGCACGGATTCTCTGGGGCGCGACGTCGCCGCCGGCATTGTGCACGGTGCGCAGGTGTCGCTGCTGATCGGTTTCAGTTCGGTGCTGGTAAGCCTGTTCATCGGCACGCTGACAGGCAGCCTGGCCGGCTATTTCGGCGGCCGCATCGATGACATATTGGTGCATATCACGGAATTGTTTCAAACCTTCCCCACCTTCCTGCTGGTGGTGGTGCTGGTAGCCATCGGCCAGCCGTCGGTGGGGCTGATATCCTGCGCCATCGGTATCGCGTCGTGGCCGACTATCGCCCGTCTGGTGCGCGCCGAGTTTCGTACGCTGCGCGAAAGCGACTTCGTGCTGGCCGCGCGCAGTCAGGGTTTCTCCAGCCGGCGCATCATCCTGCAGGAGATGCTGCCCAATGCGCTGCCGTCGATTATCGTCACCACCTCCGTCATGGTGGCTTCGGCCATTCTGATTGAATCGGCGCTCTCTTTTCTCGGCTTTGGCGATCCCAACCGCATCAGTTGGGGGTCCATGATCGGCACCGGACGTGAATCCCTGCGCACCGCCTGGTATTTGACCGCGCTACCGGGCAGCGTGCTGGTGCTGACCGTACTATCGCTCAATCTGGTGGGCGATGCGCTCAATGACGCGCTAAACCCACGTCTGCGGGAGAGAAACGCATGACGCCGTTACTGGATATTCAGGATCTGCACGTCGCCTTTCCCGGCCATCAGGCCGTGAGCGGCCTGAATTTAACGATTGCGCCGGGAGAAACGCTGGCGCTGGTAGGCGAATCAGGATGCGGCAAGTCGGCGACCGCGCTGTCGCTGATGCGTCTGATCGCCGCACCCGGCCGCATTAGCGGCCGCATTCTATTCGAAGGGCAGGATCTGCTGACGCTGCCGGCCGCCGAAATGCGCCGGCTGCGCGGCAACGCTATTTCGATGATTTTTCAGGAACCGATGACCTCGCTCAATCCGGTGCTGCCTATCGGGCAGCAGATCGGCGAAACCCTTCGTCTGCATCAGGCGCTGAAGCCGTCCGCCGCCCGGGCCAGAGCCATCGAGCTGCTGGAGCTGGTCAGAATCCCCGAACCGCACCGGCGTATCGACGACTATCCGCACAATCTGTCCGGCGGGCAGCGCCAGCGGGTAATGATCGCCATGGCCGTAGCCTGCCAGCCGCGTCTGCTGATCGCCGACGAACCGACTACCGCGCTGGACGTCACCATTCAGGCGCAAATTCTCGAACTGCTCGATCGGCTGCGCCATGAGCTGTCGATGAGCCTGCTGTTGATTACCCACGATCTGGGGCTGGTGTCGCGCTGGGCCGACCGGGTTGCCGTGATGTTCGCCGGCCGCAAGGTGGAAGACGCGCCGACCGCCCAGCTGTTTAGCGCGCCCGCGCATCGCTATACGCAAGGGCTGCTCGCCACTTCGCTGCACATGGTTCAGGACACGCACTACCATACCAGCCGGCTGGCGGAGATCCGCCACGGGATGGAAAACGATGAGCCGACCTTCACCCTGTTTACGCCGCCGGCGTTGCCTGTACGCATACCGGACCAAAAGGCCCGGCCGCTGCTGTCGCTCAAAGGCATTCGTACCGAATACCCGACGGCGCAGGGCAGCATCGCCGCCGTAGACAATGTGTCGCTGGATATTTTTCCCGGCGAGACGCTGGGCCTGGTGGGAGAATCCGGCTGCGGTAAATCCACGCTGTCGAAAACCATTCTGCGCCTGCTGCCCTCGGTGCAGGGCCAGGTTATTCTTGACGGTCAGGATATCACCAATCTGAAAGAATCGCGGCTGCAGGCATTGCGGCGTCAGGTGCAAATGATATTTCAGGACCCCTACGCCTCGCTCAATCCTCGTCACGACATCGGCCATATTCTCGAAATACCGCTGATTGTGCATAACATTGGCAACAAAGCCGAACGTCAGCGGATAATCCGCCAGATGGTCGATCGCGTCGGGCTGACGCAAAGCAGTCTGACGCGCTATCCGCATGAATTTTCCGGCGGCCAGCGCCAGCGCATCGGTATTGCCCGCGCGCTGGTCGTGCGCCCCCGGCTGGTTATCTGCGATGAGCCGGTTTCCGCGCTCGACGTGTCGATCCAGGCTCAAATCCTCAACCTGCTGGTCGAACTGAAAAATGATATGGGGCTGTCGTTGCTGTTTATTTCCCACGATCTGGCGGTAGTGCGCTATATCGCCGACAGAGTAATGGTGATGCAGCACGGGCGCTGTGTGGAAAGCGGCGATTACCGCCAAATCTGGCAACAGCCGCAGCATCCCTACACCCGTCAGCTTATCGATGCGGTGCCGGGCGGCGCAGGCAACCGCGAAACGGGTCGCGCCGCGTTCATTACAACGCCCTCCGTGGCGACAGCATCCCGCCGCCCGGAACCGGCATAGCGGTTGCGCTGCACCGCGACGCCGCCGCGAATCGCCGGGAGCTTGCCCGATAATTCGGGTGACAAATCCGCCGGACGCGGATTTGCACGCCGCTGACGACGGCCCGCCCCGGAGGGCGTAAGCCACAAAAAACAGCGCGCCCCCAGCCTGCAGTATGGTGGTTGGTGGTTGGTGGTTGGTGGTTGGTGGTTGGTGGTTGGTGCAGTCGATTAATCCGTTTGATAATTAACTTATCAGAAATAAATCTTTGACCGCCGATAGCCTCATGATTAATTTACAACTTTTGATTTACAGGTAAAAAAACCGATATATGACCGCAACCTTAGCTGACAAACTCACCGCATGGCGCCGGGAATTGCACCAATATCCGGAACTCTCGAATAATGAATACCAAACCACAGAAAAAATCACCGTCTGGTTACGCGAAGCCGGCATCGATATTTTGCCGCTTGCGCTGAAAACCGGCGTGGTGGCGCAAATCGGCCGTAAGCCCGGCCCCACTATCGCCCTGCGTGCGGACATTGACGCCCTGCCAATAGATGAGCAAACCTCGCAGCCGTTTATTTCGCGCCATCGCGGCGTGATGCACGCCTGCGGGCACGATATCCATACGTCGATCATGCTCGGGGCCGCGCTGCTGCTTAAAGCGAACGAAGCGCAGCTGGCCGGCAACGTACGCATTCTGTTTCAGCCGGCCGAAGAAACCTTCAATGGCGCCAGTCAACTGATCGACGCCGGCGCGCTACAGGACGTAAGCGCGATTTTCGGCGCGCATAACGCCCCCGATCTGCCGGTGGGCGAGTTTGGTACTCGCTCCGGCCCTCTGCATGCGAATGTTGATCGCTTCGAAATTTTTGTGCGCGGCAAAGGCGCGCATGCCGCCCGTCCGGAACAGGGAGTGGACAGCATTGTGGTGGCGGCGCATATCATCACCGCGCTGCAAACGCTGCCGAGCCGCAGTTTCAGCGCGCTGGACTCGGTGCTGGTCAGCGTCACCCGCATCGGCGGCGGCAATACCTGGAACGTACTGCCGGAACAGGTGGAACTGGAAGGCACCGTACGCACTCACAGCGTTGACATCAGGGCCGCGGTGCCGGAAAAAATCGCCGCGCTGATCGGCAATATCGCCGCCGGATTCGGCGCGCAGGCCGAACTGCGCTGGCACTCCGGCCCGCCCACGCTCATCAATAATGGCGAATGGGCGGATTTCAGTAAAGCGGTCGCGCGGCAGGCGGGTTATCGGGTACACGATCAGCCGCCGCAAATGGGCGGCGAAGATTTCGCCTTTTATCTGCACCACGTCCCCGGCGCGTTTGTCAACATCGGCTCCGCCAGCGAGTTTGGGTTGCATCATCCGCGCTTTAATCCGGATGAAGCCGCCATCCTGCCGGCGGCGCGTTACTTTACCCTGCTGGCGGACAAAGCGCTGCAAAAACTGGCTCATCAATAGAGCCGATGCTGACGTTATCGCGGACGGCGCGACGTCAGTCGCGCTGCGCCCGTAAAGCCCCGGCGCGGCGCTCCGTCGCCGCCCGCGCCTGGCGCCGTTCCCGCCGCCACATCCAGCCGGCGCCGAGGACCAGCAGCAGCATAACGCCCCACTCTACGCCAAGAACGGCAATCAGCGCCGTCGCATAGTCGTCGCGGGTGATATGCAGCGTCTGCACCAGTACCGTACCGCTCATAATCGGCCCGACGCCCAGCGCCGCCTGCTGTACGGTGGACAACAGCGCGCTGCCGGATCCGGCATGCGAAACGGGTACGTCAGACAGGCCGATGCGGTAAAAACTGCTCACGATAAACGCCTGACCGAACCCCACCAACAGCGTGGCGGGCAGCAAACTAAAAATCGTCGGCGTCGGCCACGTGGTGGCTATCGTCGCCATCAATAGCAGCAGACCGCTCATCTGAATGGCGCAACCGATAAGCAACGTACGGATTTTGCCGATCCGTTCAGTTACTCGCCCGCTCAGCAGCGACGAGAAAAAATAGGCCAGCCCAAGGCCGATAAAACTGTTGCCTGACTGCAGCGGCGAGAATCCGCCGCCGGACTGCAGAACATAAGCGACGGCGAACATAAATCCGCTCCAGCAGGAGAAAAACAACACCCCGGCGGCCAGACCAAAGCGGACGCTGGGCAGGCGCAGCAACGTCGGCGGCAACAGCGGCGCCCGCTGGCGCCGTTCCTGCCGACACTCCACCCACCACAGCAGCGGAAAACACGCCGCGCTCGCCAGCAGCGCGACGATGCAAGGCCACGGCCAGTGCCAGAGCGGCCCCAGCGCCAGCGGGAACAGCAGACCGGCGATGGCCAGCGCCAACAGCGTGCTGCCGGACAGGTCAAGATGCACCCGCTTCTCCCCCCGGGTGTCCGGCACCCACAGCGGCGCAAACAGCACAACCAGCAGGCAAAAAGGCAGATTGACCAGAAAAACGCTGCGCCAACCATAGCCGCCGATATCCAGCTTCAACAGCACGCCGCCCAGCACCTGCCCGACGATAAACGCCAGACCGCCTATTGCGCTGTAAATGCCCAGCGTTCGGGCATGCCGGCGCCCGCGCAGACACACATGGATGGTCGCGAGGATTTGCGGCACAATCAGCGCCGCCCCAATTCCCTGCAGCATTCGCGCCAGCAGCAACAGCCATACGCTTTGCGCAATGCCGCACAGCAGCGACGCCACGCCGAATATCGCCGTTCCGCTGATAAATACCCGGCGGCGCCCCAGGTTATCGCCCAGCCGACCGCCCATCGCCAGCGAAACCGCAAACGCCACGCCATAGACCGAAACCACCAGTTCAAGCTCCGACGGACTGGCGGACAACGCCCGCGCCATCGCTTCCAGCGCCACATTGACAATAGAAAAATCAATCATCGGCAGCAGTTGCCCGGTGAGTAAGACGATCAGGCCGATACGGCTTAATCCTGATGCCAGAGAAACCTGTTTCATTCGTTTGTACCCGTTGTATTCATTGCCTCTGAGCGCTAGCATCACAGGTAATTTAAACGGGTACCAGTTCTTGATTATGCTGGTATAAATACTACCCGCCAGACGCGGAGAACTTTTAAATGGCGACAATCATGACCGACGTCCCCGCCAACGACGCCGGCCAGCACAACCGAAAGACTCTGGGCGCCTACCTGCGCGCCCGCCGTGAAAGTCTCGATCCCGTGCGGCTCGGTTTGCCGGTTCCGCGCAAGCGGCGCACGCCGGGGTTACGGCGGGAAGACATTGCGCAACTGGCGGACGTGGGCATTACCTGGTACACCTGGCTGGAACAAGGGCGTCCGATCCGCACCTCCGCCAAAACCATGCTGGCTATCGCCAAAGCGTTGCAGTTCAATGAAGACGAAACCCGCCATGTGTTTATGCTGGCCAGCCTGCCTTATTCGCCCGCCGCACGCGCCATTTGCGAAAAGCTGACCGAAGATCATCAGTTGATTCTTGATCGGCTTAATCCCTTTCCGGCCGTGATTATCAACGCGCGCTTTACCATCCTCGGATTTAACCAATCCTGGTGCCGGCTGCTGAATATCGATCTGGCCAACATTCCGCCGGAAGATCGCAACTGTATTTATCTGGCCTTCAACAATGCCGACTGGCAGTCGCGGCTGGAGGATTTGCATGAGATCCTGCGCCACATGGTGGCGATGTTTCGCGCGCGCATGGCCGAGCACAGCGGCGATCAGGTGTGGGAAGCTCAGCTGCAGCGTTACCTGGACGAGTCCGACACCTTCCGCCAGATGTGGCAACAGCGCTACGAGGTTCAGGGCGTCAACGACAGGATAAAGCGTTTCCGCCACCCGCTGTTGGGCACGATCTCACTACGGCAGATCAACTGGTGGACGGCCTCTCACAACGGCGATCGCCTGCTGGTGTATATGCCGAACGCAGAGCAGGACGCCATGCTGCTGGATCAGCTCTCCCGGCTGGATTTCCCCTGTTGAATCGGGGAGCGCTGGCGCTCGTTGCTTTCTCCCCCCGGAGCAAAAACGCCGCTGACCATTTACAAACCCGTCGCTTCGCGGCTAGAATAGCCGCGCTGATCACTTCCTGAATTGCTGCTGCAGGAAAAACCCCCTTCTCCCTTTAATGTGGGAGGAGCGTTTTTTTGTTTTTCCAGGTAGCGCCATGTCTACATTTACCCGATTACAAAAACGTTTATCCCGCCTCGGGATAGACAGCGAATACCGCAATGCAACCTACCGTTTCCGCCGCCATCAGGCCGAAGCGCAGGTTTTGTTGCCGGAAACACTGCCGCTGGAAGAAAAAGCGGTACAACAGCTGCTTGATTTCGCCTCTGTTTATCTGCCGGGACACGATGCCCGCGTTCATTGCGCCAGAGCGACGCCGGATTTCCATCCCGGCGCCATCGCGCCGGTCGGCAGTATCGTCGCCACTACGCCGAATATGGTGATCCCGGCGGCCATTGGCACCGATATCAACTGCGGCATGCGTTTGCTGTCCACCGGCATTCATTACGCTGAAGCGCGCGAACGGCAGAGCGAGCTGACTGAGGCGCTCAGGCGCCGGCTGCTTTTCGATCGGCGCGATGTTCCGGTGACGCCGCAGTCGTTTTCAGCGCTGTTTGACGAAGGATTGCCCGCCTGGCTGGCGTCGCTGCCGCAGCTGGGGCTGTGGCGCGAGGTCGATCTGGCGCGGCTGGCGGTTGAATTGAACCGCATTGCCGGAACCGACGCGGTCCGGTCGCACGCCCGCCACGCCCCCGCCGCCTTTTTCGCGCCGCGCGATATTCTGCGCCCCGCCAGTCTCGGCACCGTCGGCTCGGGCAACCATTTCGTCGAACTGCAGGTGGTCGATGCCATTTTCGATCGACATGCGGCATATCGCGCCGGTCTGCGGGAAGGCGAAGTCGTCGTCATGATTCACACCGGCTCGCGGGATGTCGGTTTCTATGTCGGCCAGCGCGGGATCGATAGCGCCAGGGCGAGCTGGCCCGCGGGCGAGAAATATCCGGCGTCGGGGCTGTTTGCGCTGGCTGACCGACAGGCAGACGAATATCTGGAGGCCATGGGGGTGGCCGCCCGCTATGCCTGGATCAATCGTATCGTATTGACCGAATTGATCCGCAGCGCGTGGCAACCGATTTTTGCCCGCGACGACAGTAAGCTGATTGTCGACCTGTCGCACAATATCATCCTGCAGGAACGCGGCATGAATCTGCACCGCAAAGGCGCCACGCCGGCGGGAGCCGGGCAATTCGCCTTAATCCCCGGCTCGATGGGCGATTACTCCTGGCTGGTCGCCGGTCAGGGACATCCTGACTGGCTGTGGTCCTGTTCACACGGCGCCGGCCGCGCCGAACGCCGGCAGCGGATGCGAAACCGCGCCGATGCGCCGCCGCGGCCGGACGCGTTGCCCTGGCAATGCATTACGCTGAAAGAGGAGCGACTGCGCGAAGAGGCGCCCGCCGCCTATAAACCGGTAACGCCGGTGATTGAGGTACAGGAGCAGGCCGGATTGATCCAGCGCATCGCCCGGCTACGCCCCTGGATCACGTTCAAAGCCTGACGCCTGGGCGCGCTGGCGCATAAACGGCGTCGCGGCGGTTTATCAATATCTCCCGCCGCGCATTTTCGCCCCGGACGGATCCGTATCCGCCCGGGGTTTTACGCCGGCGTCGTCGACCGGTCCTCAATTTTTTTCGGCCCGGGACTTGCCGTCGCGCGCCGACCCCGTTAGAATCGCGCCGTTTATTTATCCTATTCACCTTATTCGCTATATGGAGCCCTACCGTGCCCTGTCTGTCCGCCACCCATTAATACGCCGACGACTGCATTAAGCAGCCTCGATTCGGCGCAGTCTGCGCCAGCGTTGGCTGCGGTACGGGTTTCACTATGTTCCGGCCTGTGACGGACAGGCTGGTCATAACTCTTCCGCTACCTTCTTCCTGCGACTCTGTTCTCCGGCCTGCCCGGCGGATAGCGCGTCGACTCGCGTGCGAATACCTTCGTCGGCCCCGCTTACCTTAACGGGCCTGGCCGCGCCAATAACGCGGCGGGCGATCAACATGTTTCTATCTGCACTACCACTATTGAAATACCCGCGCACGCCCCACCTGGAAGGGTCGCGCTTACAGCCCGGCGACGATGCCTCTGACCAGACGCCGCTAAAAGCGCTGGCCGGACGCTACGTGGTGATTGAAGAGAAAATCGACGGCGCGAACGCCGGCGTATCCTTCAGCGAAACGGCCGAACTCCTGTTGCAGTCGCGCGGTCACTACCTGACCGGCGGCGCCCGCGAGCGGCAGTTCAATCTGTTTAAACGCTGGGCCACGGCGCATGAGTCGCGCCTGTTCGATCGACTGGAAGACCGCTTCGTCATGTATGGCGAGTGGGCTTACAGCAAGCACTCGGTGTTCTATGACCGTCTGCCGCACTACTTTAACGAGTTCGACCTCTATGACCGACGCTGCGGGCGATTTCTGTCGACCGCGCGGCGTCACGCGCTGCTGGCCGGTTCGCCGGTGCTGTCGGTGCCGGTGCTGTATGCCGGCCCGATGCCGACCCGACCGGCGCTGCTGTGGAAACTGGTATTCCGGTCGCTGGCCAAAAGTCTGGTCTGGCGTGCGGCTTTCGAGGACAGCGTGCGGCGTCACGACCTGCCGCCAGCCCTGAGCTGGCGGCAGACCGACCGCTCCGACAGTTCGGAAGGGTTGTACCTGAAGGTCGAAGATGAAGAGCAGGTGCTGGCGCGCTATAAGCTGGTGCGGCGCGATTTTGTCCAGACCATTCAGGACAGCGGCTCACACCATGCCAGCCGGCCCGTCCTGCCTAACCGCCTGGCGGACGACGTGGATATTTACGCGCCGCAACCGCGGGTCAACTGGCAATCGCTGGGATTGCGTACGCTGCGTTCGCTGGATGAACTGAACGCAATCACGCTGGACGAACTGCAGGGCGATCGACCATGATGGGCCAACCACGCCCGACGACCGCCCTGCGCCCTACGCAATGGGAGAATAACGATGGACTGGAATGACATTAAGGCGCTGATCCCCGAGGCCGGCGCCGCGCCCGATTTCGCCCTTTGGCTGGACGCCTTTCCGCTGCTCGAACGGGCGAAACACACTCCGCAGGAGCCGCAATATCACGGCGAGGGCGACGTCTGGACGCATACGATGATGGTGGTCGACGCGTTGCTGCAGCTCGACGATTACCGCCATGCGCCGCGCGCGCAACAGGAAGTGCTGTTTCTGGCCGCGCTGCTGCACGACGTGGCTAAACACCACACCACGGTCATCGATCCGCTGACCGGCCGTATCGGCCAGCCGGGACACTCCCGCAAGGGCGCGGTCGACGCGCGCATCCTGCTGTGGGATGCCGGCGCGCCGTTCGATATTCGGGAAGCCGTGTGCCGGATGATCGCCGTGCACCAGGTGCCGTTTTATTGTCTGGATGACGCCCGACGCCGCGTATCGCCGCAGTTCACGGTACACGAGCTGTCGTGGCAGTTGGATATCCCGCTGCTGGCGACGCTGGCGGAAGCGGATATCCGCGGACGGATCTGCGCGGATAAATCCCGGGTGCTCGACAACATCGAGCTGTTTCGCGAGCTGGCCAGAGAGGAAAACTGTTACGGCAGGCCGCGCGATTTTGCCGATGCCCATACCCGCATCAGCTACTTTCGCGGCGCCGCCCTGCACCCGGACTACCCGCTGTTTCAGGAACCGGGCGCCAGAGTCACCGTGATGTGCGGACTGCCGGCGTCCGGCAAGGACAGTTGGGTGCAGGCCCGCCGCGCGGGTATGCCGGTCGTCTCGTACGATGACGCCCGCACGCAACTGGGGCTCAAACACGGGGAAAACGACGGCAAGGCGACGCAATGGGCGCTGGCGAAGGCGCGTGAGCTGCTGCGCACGCGCGGCGAATTCGTCTGGAACGCCACGCATCTGAGCCGGCAAATGCGCGCCCGCACGCTGGATCTGTGCTACGCCTACGGCGCCGAAGTAGAGATTGTCTACCTTGAGCAGCCGCGGGCGGAGCTGCTGCGCCGCAACGGCCGGCGGGATACCACGCTAAGCAACAAAGCCCTGCAGAGCATGTTGATTCACTGGGAATTACCCGCGCCCACGGAAGCCCACCGCGTCAGCTACGAAATATAAACGGCGGTCAGGCGCAGCCTCAGACAAAACGGTAGCCTACGCCGTTTTCCGTTATAAAATGCTGCGGCTGGGCCGGCTGGCGTTCCAGTTTCTGACGCAGGTGCCCCATATAGATACGCAGATACTGGCTGTTATCCGCATTCGGCCCCCAGACGTGCTTCAGTATCTGCGACTGCGTCAGCACCTTGCCGGGGTTGCCCACCAGCAGCGCCAGCAGCCGGAACTCGGTTGGGGTCAGGTGGATATGTTCGCCGGCACGCGTCACGGTATGCGCACTGAGATTGACGGTGACCTCGTCGAACGTTACCACCTGTTCTCTTTCGCTTTCGCCGCGGCGCAGGGCGACGCGGACTCTCGCCTGCAGCTCGCCGACGCCGAAGGGTTTACAAAGAAAATCGTCGGCGCCGGCATCCAGCGCCTCGATCTTGTCCTCCTCGCCGGTGCGCGCGGACAGGACAATAATCGGCCGATCGCTCCATTGCCTGAATTCGCGAATAAACTCCACGCCGTCGCCGTCGGGCAGCCCCAGGTCAAGAATAACCAGGTCGGGCTGTCTGGCCGCGGCGGTGCTCAGCCCGCGCGCCAGCGACTCCGCTTCATACACCTTGATTTCGTCGCTCTCCAGCGCGCTGCGTAAAAAGCGGCAAATCTGCTTTTCATCATCAATAATCAGTAAACTCTTCACAGGCTCTCTTCCTGACTCGCCTCCAGCGGCGCAACCGGCGGCAGAGGGAGAATAATGGTAAAACAGGCGCCGCCCTGCGGGCGATTCGCCGCGCTAATCTCGCCGTGATGCATGTCCGTGATCGCCCGGCAGATAGCCAGCCCCATCCCGACGCCCGGAATGGCCGACTCTTCGCGTCCGCGGGTGAATTTTTCAAAAATCTGCTGCGTTTTACCCGCCGGAATGCCGGGGCCGTCGTCCCACACCTCGATCTTTATCGTAGCCGACTGCGTCCGGGCGCGGATGCCGATTGTCGCCCCGCTGCCGGCGTATTTCAGCGCGTTCTCCAGCAGATTGACGAACACGCGCTCCAGCAGCGGCCCGTCGCCCTGCAGCAGCACCATCTCCGACGGTAAATCCAGCTGCACGCCGCGCGCCGGCAGTATCGCCGCCAGAGACTGCAGCGCGCTGCCGATAATCTCCTCCAGGGCGATCCAGTCCGTCTGCGGGCGAAAGCCATCCCCCTCGATGCGCGCCATATCCAGCATATTATTCACCAGCCGGATGGTGCTCAGCGTCTGCAAGCGGATGTCATTCGCCATGCTCGCCTGCTTTGCTCCCTGGTTCGACAGTTCAAGCGTCAACATTTCCGCCTGGCCGAACAGCACCGTTAACGGCGTGCGCAGATCGTGCGACAGCGCGGCCAGCAGCGAGTTCCTCAGTTCTTCGCGTTCCGCCGCCAGGCGCGATTGTTGCTCGCGCCGGGTGAGTTCCAGCCGCTCCAGAGCGCCCGAGATGATCACCATAAAGGTATCCAGCAACCGCTGCTGCTCCGGTATCAGCAGATGGCGCAGATTGCTGGGTTCGATAATCAGCAGACCGAGCGCGCGCCCGGCCAGCGTCAGCGGCAGAATTTTGTAAGGCACGCCGGGCAAGGTGTCGGTGCCGGCGCCCGCCACCTGCCGCTTATCGAAGCTCCATTTAACGATAGCCGGATCCGGCAGGGTATCCAGCGTTCTTTCCGCCGGCGCGCTCAGCGCGCCCTGCCTGTCGGGCAGCCAGATTTCGCACCGGGCAAGCAGCGCGGCGCCGACCACCCGCTGGCAGATTTGCGCGATCTCGCCCGGCATCCTCGCCCGACTTAAGCCGTCCGCCATCTCATACAGGTAGCGCGCGCGTTGCTCCCGGTGTCTGGCCACCCTCGCCTGATAGCGTACGCCGGCGGTCATATTACCGGTAATCACCCCGACCGCCAGCATCACCGAAAACGTCACCAAATACTGGGCGTCCCAGACGGCGAACGACCCCGCGGGGGCGACGAAAAACAGATCGAACGCCACAATATTAAGCAGCGCCGCCGCCACCGACGGCAAACGCCCGAAGCCGATCGCTATCAGCACCACGCCCATCAGATAAATCATCACCAGATTGATGGGTGAAAAACCGGGTAATAACCACTTGCCTGACAGCGTAATCAGCGCGCACATGGCGGTCGCCGCCAGACAACCTCGCAGCTTCTGACGCCATTTTTCCGTCGCGCCCCGGCTGTCGCTCGCCCGGCCGGCCGGCATATCGGGCGCATCGTCCAGCGCCACGATGAGCAAATCCAGATCCGGCCCCAGCCGGCTCAGGCGCCGGGCGAAGCGGTTGGTGAAATGCCACCTGCGCGGCGGCGAACGCCCGACAACGATTTTGCCCAGATTATGTTCGCGCGCGTAGCGCAGAGTGGCCTTCGCTTCATCCGGATCGGACAGCGTGGCGGTCACCGCGCCCAGATTCTGCGCCAGCTGCAGCGTGCGCAGAATCGTACGGCGGCGCGCCTCGCTCTGACGGTGCAGCGTCGGCGTTTCCACCGTGATGGCGTGCCATTCGCTGCCGAGTTTGGCGGCCAGCCGCGCGGCGATGCGCACCAGTTTTTCGCTGCCGGTGCTGGCGCCGATGCATAACAGGATCGCGTCGCGGGTGTGCCAGACTTTTTCTTCGCGTCCGCGGGCGTCGCGCCACGCGCGCATTTGATCGTCGACGCGATCGGCCGTGCGCCGCAGCGCCAGTTCACGCAAGGCGAACAGATTGCCTGTACGAAAAAAGTTTTCGATCGCGCGTTCGGCGCGATCGCCGACATACACCTTGCCTTCTTTTAACCTCTGGCGCAGATCGTCCGCCGGCAAATCCACCAGCACCACCTCCGCCGCGGAGTCGAAAAACGGGTCCGGCACGGTTTCCCGCACCCGGACGCCGGTCACGCCGCTGACCACATCGTTCAGACTTTCCAGATGCTGAACATTTACCGTGGTCAGTACGTCAATCCCCGCATCCAGCAGTTCGTCGATGTCCTGCCAGCGTTTGGGGTGCCGCGCGCCGCGCGCGTTGGAGTGAGCCAGTTCGTCCATCAGAATGACGGCCGGACGCCGCGCCAGCGCCGCGTCCAGATCGAATTCCTGGTGGCGGTGGCGCCCGGTGGCGCGCCGCGGCAGAACGTCCAGCCCTTCCAGCAGCGCCGCGGTTTCCCGCCGGCCGTGCGTTTCCACTACGCCGACCACGACATCCAGCCCCTGCGCCCGCAGGCGGCGCGCCTCCTGCAGCATCGTCCAGGTTTTGCCCACGCCCGCGCAGGCGCCAAAATAAATTTTCAGCTTGCCGCGACCGAGCGTATCCGCTTGCGCCAGCAGCACATCCGGATCAGGACGCAGGGGTTCTTCCGTCATCATATTTCCTTAATGTTTGGGCAACGCATCCAGCGCCATATTCAGTTCCAGCACGTTAACCACCGGCTCGCCGATGAAATACGGCAGCGGGCGCGTCGTATTGGCTTCCACCAGACGCGTCAGCGCCGCTGCGGACAGGCGACGCGCCTGCGCCACCCGCGGAATTTGCCAGATCGCGGCGGCCGGCGAAATATGCGGATCCAGCCCGCTGGCCGAAGCCGTCACCAGCTCGGTCGGCACCGGCGCGCCGGCGGCGGGATTGGCCGCTCGCAGCGCGGCCACCCGCTGTTTGATCGCCTCGTCCTGCGCCGGGTTGCTTAGCGCCAGGTTGCTGCCTGATGAGGCCAGCGGATTATACGGCGTTTCCGCCGTGGCCGACGGGCGGCCGTGGAAATAATCCGCCCGGGTAAAGTTTTGGCCGATCAGCAACGAACCGCGCGGGCGATCGCCATGCCCGAGCAACGAGCCGTTGGACGCGGCGGGGAACCACCACTGGGCCAGGCCCGTGGTCAACAGCGGATAGCCCGCGCCGGTCAGCAGCGCCAGCAGGATAAAAACAGAAATCGCGGGGCGTAACAGATTCATTTACTGTCTCCTCAGGCCAGACCCAGCACGGTCAGTATAATGTCGATTAACTTAATGCCGATAAACGGCGCCACGAGTCCGCCGGCGCCATAGATCCACAGATTGCGGCGCAGCAGCGCAGCCGCGGACATCGGGCGATAGCCAACCCCTTTCAGCGCCAGCGGGATCAACAACACGATAATCAGCGCGTTGAAAATCACCGCCGACAGGATGGCCGAAGTCGGAGAGTGCAGACCCATCACGTTCAGCATATTTAGTTGCGGCCAGCTCGCCGCGAAGGCCGCCGGAATGATGGCGAAATATTTGGCTACATCGTTGGCGATGCTGAAGGTGGTCAGCGAACCGCGAGTCATCAGCATCTGTTTGCCGATATGCACCACTTCCAGCAGTTTAGTCGGGTTGGAGTCCAGATCCACCATGTTGCCGGCCTCTTTGGCCGCCTGAGTGCCGGAGTTCATCGCCACCGCCACGTCGGCCTGCGCCAGCGCCGGGGCATCGTTGGTGCCGTCGCCGGTCATCGCCACCATGCGCCCTTCCGCCTGATACTGGCGAATCAGCGCCAGTTTGGCCTCCGGCGTCGCCTCGGACAAAAAATCGTCAACGCCCGCTTCCGCAGCGATGGCCGCCGCCGTCAGCGGGTTGTCGCCGGTGACCATCACCGTTTTAATCCCCATTTTACGCAGCTCGGCGAAGCGCTCGCGGATCCCGCCTTTCACAATATCTTTCAGCGCCACCACGCCCATCACGCTATTATCTTCGGCGACCACCAGCGGCGTCCCCCCTTTACGCGCCACGGACGCGACCAGCTCCTCCACGTCCTGCGGGAAGCGGCCGCCGTTGCTCTCGACATGGCGGCGGATCGCATCGGCGGCGCCCTTGCGCAGCATTTTTCGGCCGATGTTGACCCCGCTCATGCGCGTCTGGGCGGAAAATGGAATAAAGGTAGCGTCCAGACTTTGCAAATCGCGTTCGCGCAGATTGAATTTTTGTTTAGCCAACACCACGATGCTGCGCCCTTCCGGCGTTTCATCCGCCAGAGACGCCAACTGCGCCGCGCTGGCCAGCGCGTCTTCCTTCATGCCGCGCGCCGGCAGAAACTGGCTGGCCTGGCGGTTGCCCAGCGTAATGGTCCCGGTTTTGTCCATCAGCAGCACATCCACGTCGCCGGCGGCTTCCACCGCGCGTCCGCTGGTGGCGATGACATTCGCCCCCAGCATCCGGCTCATGCCGGCAATCCCGATAGCCGACAAGAGCGCGCCGATGGTGGTGGGAATAAGGCAAACCAGCAGGGCGACCAGGACCGTGACGCTGATCGGCGTGCCGCCCCAGGCCGAAATCGGGTACAGCGTGGCGGTGGCCAGCAGGAAGATGATGGTCAGGGAGATCAGCAGAATGTTCAGCGCCACCTCGTTCGGCGTTTTACGCCGCCGGGCGCCTTCCACCATAGCGATCATCCGGTCGAGGAAGGTTTCCCCCGGGTTAACGCTGCACTGGATCACCAGCCAGTCGGACAAAATCCTCGTCCCGCCCGTCACGGAGGCGAAATCGCCCCCCGACTCGCGGATTACCGGCGCCGACTCCCCGGTGATGGCGCTCTCATCGACAGAGGCGCCGCCGGCCAGCACCTCCCCGTCGCAGGGAATAATGTCGCCCGCTTCCACCAGGACAAAATCGCCCTTGCGCAGGGCGTCCGCCGCGACCTTTTGCTGCTGCGCGTCCTGCGCCGGTTCGGCCAGTTTTTTGGCCCAGCTGGTGCGTTTAATGCCTTTCAGGCTCTCCGCCTGCGCCTTACTGCGCCCTTCGGCCAGCGCCTCGGCAAAGTTGGCGAACAGCACAGTGAACCACAGCCACAGGCTGATGGCGGCGGTGAAACCGGCCTGACTGCCGGCGTGCTCCGACGCCAGCCTGCATGCCAGCAGCGTGGTCAGAATACTGCCCAGATACACCACAAACATCACCGGATTACGATACTGCGCACGGGGATCGAGTTTTTTAAACGACTCGCCGATCGCCGCGCGCCACAGGGAACCGCGATTATGGGAAACAGATTGATGTGCCATACGAAAATTCTCCGGCAATTAATGGCCCAGTAACTGTAAATGTTCAACGATGGGCCCAAGGGCCAGCGACGGAATAAAGGTCAGTGCGCCGACCAGCAATACCGTGCCGATAATCAGCGCGACAAACAGCGGCCCGTGGGTCGGCAAAGTGCCTGAACTGGCCGGCTGGATTTTTCTTGCCGCCAGAGAACCGGCGATAACCAGCAGCGGCACAAAGGGCGCGAAGCGCCCGAGCAGCATGGCGGCCCCCAGCAACAAATTCCAGAAAGGCGTATTGGCGGACAGCCCGGCGAACGCGCTGCCGTTATTGTTGGCCGCCGAAGAGACGGCATACAGCACTTCGCTGAAGCCATGCGCGCCCGGATTGAGCATGCCGGCGCGCCCCGCGTCGGTCATCATGGCCAGCGCCGTGCCGGTCAGCACCAGCGACGGCGCAATCAGGATATAGATCGCCGCCATTTTCATTTCCTGCACGCCGATTTTCTTACCCAGATATTCCGGCGTGCGGCCAATCATCAGGCCGGCGATAAACACCGCCAGCAGCACATTCATCAGCATGCCGTAAAGGCCGGAACCGACGCCGCCGAACACCACCTCGCCCAGTTGGATCAGCCACATAGGGATCATGCCGCCCAGCGCGGTGAACGAATCATGCATGGCGTTGACCGCCCCGCAGGACGCGGCCGTGGTGATCACCGCGAACAGGCTGGAGTTCAGGATACCGAAGCGGCTCTCCTTCCCTTCCCAGTTCATGGCGCTGTCCGCGCCGAAGGCGGTCAGATGAAGATTGCCCCTGACTTCCGCCGTCATCACCAGCACGGCGGCGACCACAAACATCAGCGTCATCGCCCACAGGAGGGTGCGTCCCTGGGCGCGATCGCGCGCCACGTCGCCAAAGGTAAAGCACAGCGCGGCCGGGATAAGAAAGATGGCCAGCATCTGCGCGAAGTTGGTCAGCGCGGTCGGGTTTTCGAACGGATGGGCCGAGTTGGCGTTAAACAAACCGCCGCCGTTGGTGCCCAACATTTTGATCGCCTCCTGCGACGCCACCGGCCCCATCGGCAACGTCTGCTGCGCCCCTTCCAGCGTGGCGGCCGTCACGTAAGGGCTGAAATTCTGTATTACCCCCTGACCGGCCAGAAACAGCGCCATAACCAGCGACAGCGGCAACAGCACCCACAGCGTGACGCGGGTAAGATCGCGCCACGCATTGCCAAGATTATCCGTGCTATGCCGGGCAAAACCGCGCATCAGCGCAAACAGCACGGCAATACCGGTCGCCGCCGACAGGAAGTTCTGCACGGCAAGACCGACCATCTGGCTGAAATAACTCATGGTGGATTCGCCGGCATAAGACTGCCAGTTGGTGTTGCTGACGAAACTGATCGCCGTATTCAGCGCCAGATGCCAGGACAGCCCGGGCAGCCCCTGCGGGTTAAGCGGCAGGCTGCCCTGCAGCAGCAGAATGAAAAATAGAAACGCCAGCCCCAGCAGGTTAAACAGCAGTACGGCGCCCAGATACTGTCGCCAGTTCATTTCGCCCTGCGGCACGCCGCACAGGCGCCATAAAGCGCGCTCTATCGCCGCGGTCCCCGGCGCAGCGCGATCAAGCGCCATGCCTGACATGAAACGGCCCAGCGGTTGCGCCAGTAAAAACAGCACGACCAGCAAACTGACCAGTAATAAAAAGCCTTCGGCAGCCATCAGAAATCCTCCGCCCGGCAGAGGGCATAAAACAGATAGCCCAGTAACAAAAACACCAGCACAATGCCGGTAATTAATTCCACGTTCATGGCGACGCTCCCGGATTCATTGAAGACGGCTCAAGTGTAAATAAATGGAAATAAAAATGTCGTCAATATTGGCGCCAAAGGTATAAATAAAATATAAAAATGCAGACAACGATCCACACAATAAAAAGCAGAGCCGGTGCGGCGCGCACAGTATTAAAAAAGGGGAAACGAATACAAAAAAACCAATAACAACGGCAGGAATAATCATTTAAATAAAACTTAAATACTCATGAAATAAAAATTTATATATCCGTGATCATTAAAAATGGCTGATTTTATACATTAAAGAGATCATGCTTGCCAGCATGAAAATATTTATCACTGATGAGCAAAAAGCCGAACCTGAACGCCTGCACGACACCACTCGTGATGGCCATGTCCGCGATTGCATCAAAGCGCGCCTTCTGGCCTCTGAAGGCTGGCGTTCGGCCATGATTGCTCAGGATCTGCAGCCTCATGAAACCACGCTCAACCGCCATATCCGTGATTATCTTGATGACCACAAGCTCAAACCCGAAAACGGCGGCGCTGGCAGTATGCGCGGCGCTCGTCAAACAGAGAGTTTAATCAGCCACTTATCTCTGTATCTATTCCATCATAGCCGCGATATTGTGCCTTATGTCGAACAGCGCCGGGCTATCCGGTTCAGTATTGCCGGCATGAACAAAAGGCTGCAGCGCCTCAGTTTCACCCGCCAAAAACCGGCAGGCATAGCGCATAAACTCAGTGAAGAAAAAAAGAAACAGTTCATTGAATATGATGAATATTTTAAGAAAATAGCGGGTGATGAGCCGATTCTGTTTCTCGATGCCTGACATCCGACACAGGCGACAAAGCTCAGTTATGGATGGAGACGGAGAGGACATAAAAAGTCAGTAAAAACGACGGAAAACCGAACCCGACTGAATATTCCGACTGCGCTGAATCTGAGCGACAGGGGCTGCGCGGTTATTTATGACTACCAAACGATTAATGATTACAGCATCGGTTTTTTTCATTGAGATACGTAAACGTCACCCTGCTTGCCGACAGAAAATCCATGTGATACCGGACGGAGCGGGATATAACCGGACCCCATTGATTAAAGACCGGGCCTTTGTAGCGAACATAAAATTCACTATCCGCCACCGTATCGCGCGACCCTGAATACGACAGCGCGCTTATGGAAAGCGATGAATGAGCATGCGCGGAACAATCGCTATTTTGAAACACCCGCGAATGTCGGGATGCGATGTTCAACTTCGTTGCGACCACGCAGCCAGAAATCGCGGCCTCACTGACGTCCAGAATTCACGATCGCTTTCAGGCGCTAAAACCTGCATATTGAGGTTTATTAGTTATATATATTCGGACTATAGGATCTGTTTATATACGCGCTAATTGGTACGACAGGAAAAACGTCATCATCACGCGGCGCGCGAATGACGGTCCGGTCAGCAACTTACTGGAACAAGCATAGTCCAGGCCATGGTGTGCCAAATATGAAGCTGACGGCATAGCCGTCGCGACGCGCAAGGCGCGGTTCAGTAACCGGCCGCCGCGTTTCCTCTTCGCGTTCGCCTGTTTCGTTGGGTGCGCGCCGCGCCCATACGGACCGGCAAACGCTTCCCGCCATTTAGTCCACAAACCGCGCCGCGATCGCCCGTTGCCCCCGCCGTATGTGTCCATATGTGTCAGCGTGTTTCTCTTGACAAAATTTCCTTGCCAATTAAAACTGAACCATACTGTACGGTAATCGCGATTTTACAAACAGACAACGGCCGGACATTCAGAGTAGCGCTGACGACAGCGATAACCGTCGGCATGGGGCAAGTCCGGCTGACGCCCGACTTAACCGTGCGCGCCGCTCCGCCCTGCGGGCGAATATCAATAAGCGGGCGTTTTTCACCTGCTGCCAGGGTGGTGGCTTCTCATCCCTTTAGCTTCTGGATAACATTATGTTTTTAAGAAGATTTTTCTTGCTGGCCATTGTTACCCTGGCGGGCTGCGATAACCCGCAGATCGCCGCCCCCCAAGCGCAGCCCGTTGAAGTCGGCATCGTTAGCCTGCGCGCGCAACCCTACAGTCTGATCAGCGAACTGCCTGGCCGTACCGTATCCGCGATGACGGCGCAAGTACGGCCGCAGGTAGGCGGGCTGATTATGAAACGCCTGTTCCGTGAAGGCGACGACGTACAGGCCGGCCAGGCGCTTTACCAAATCGACCCGGGCAGCTATCAGGCCGCCGTCGATCAGGCCGCCGCCGCCCTGAAAAACGCTCAGGCGCTGCTGCGGGCGGACTGCGCCAAGGCGAATCGCTACGCGCAACTGGCGAAAACGAATGACGTTTCCCGCCAGGACGCCGACGATGCCCGCGCCGTCTGCGAACAGGACCAGGCCAGCGAAAGCGAGAAAAAGGCCGCGCTGGAAAGTGCGCGAATTCAGCTGGCCTGGACTACGATCGCCGCGCCCATCAGCGGACGCATCGGCATTTCCAGCGTCACGCCGGGCGCGCTGGTAACCGCTCAACAGGACTCGGCGCTGGCCACAATCCGCGCGCTGGATACCATGTATGTAGACGTCACCCGCGCCAGCCGCGATTTGCTGCGCCTGCGCAAGCAGGCCCTGGCGACGAACAACGACACCCTGAGCGTGACGCTGATACTGGAAGATGGCACCGAGTACGCGGAAAAAGGCCGTCTGGCGCTCACCGAAGTCGCCGTGGATGAGGCGACCGGTTCCGTCACCCTGCGCGCCGTATTTCCTAATCCACAACACCTGCTGCTGCCGGGCATGTATATCCGCGCCAAAATTAATGAAGGCGTGATGGAAAACGCCATACTGGCGCCGCAGCGCGGCATCAGCCGCGATGCCAAAGGCAATGCGACGGCGCTGGTCGTCACGGCGGAAAACAAAGTGGAGAAACGTCAGGTGGAGACCGGTGACGCGGCGGGCGATCGCTGGCTGGTGCTGAAAGGTCTGCAAAACGGCGATCGTCTGATCACCGAGGGCACCAACAAGGTGGCGCCCGGCCAGCAGGTCGCGCCCGTCGACGTCGAGCGCAGCGGAGGTCAGGCCTGATGTTTTCCCGATTCTTTGTCCATCATCCGGTCTTCGCCTGGGTGATCGCTATTCTGATCATGCTGGCGGGTCTGCTGGCCATTCGTATTCTGCCGGTGGCGCAATACCCGGATGTGGCGCCGCCGTCGATCCGCATCAGCGCCACCTACTCCGGCGCATCGGCCCAGACGCTGGAAAATAGCGTTACCCAGGTCATTGAACAGCAGTTGACCGGGCTGGATAACCTGCTCTACTTCAACGCCAGCAGCACCTCTGAAGGCACCGTCACCATTACCGTGACCTTTGCGCAGGGCACCGACCCGGACACCGCCCAGGTCCAGGTGCAGAACAAGATCCAGCAGGCGGAGTCTCGTCTGCCGGTCGAAGTGCAGCAGGCCGGGGTGACCGTCACCAAATCCCAGTCCAACTATTTGCTGATTCTGGCGCTGTATGACAAAACCGACCAGTCGAACAGCGCCGATATCGGCGACTGGCTGGTGAGCAATTTGCAGGACCCGCTGGCCCGGGTGGACGGCGTCGGCGAACTGATGGTGTTCGGCGGCGAATATGCCATGCGTATCTGGATGGATCCGACCAAACTGGCCGCCTACTCCCTGATGCCCGGCGATCTGACGGCCGCCGTTCAGGCGCAGAACATTCAGGTATCGGCGGGAAAAATCGGCGGTCTGCCGGCGCCGCAAAAGCAACAGTTCACGGCGACCGTTAGCGCCCAGTCGCGTCTGCAGACGCCCGCGCAATTCCGCAATATTATCATCAAACACGATAGCGCCGGCGCTATCGTCCGGCTGGGCGATGTGGCCCGGGTGGAGATGGGCAGCCAGGCCTACAGCATGTCGGCGAAACTTAACGGCCATCCGGCGGCGGGACTGGCCGTGATGCTGGCGCCCGGCGCCAATGCGCTGGAAACCTCCACGCGGGTCAAGGAGAAGATCGCCGAGTACCAGCGCACAATGCCCGTCGGCTACGACGTGGCCTACCCCAAAGACAGCACCGAATTCATCAAACTGTCGGTGCAGGATGTGGTTAAGACCCTGGCCGAAGCCATCGTGCTGGTGGTGGCGGTAATGTACCTGTTCCTGCAAAATCTGCGCGCCACCCTGATACCGGCGCTGGCCGTCCCGGTGGTGCTGCTGGGTACGTTCGGCGTACTTTTCCTGTTCGGCTATTCGATCAATACCCTGACGCTGTTCGCCATGGTGCTGGCTATCGGCCTGCTGGTCGACGATGCCATCGTCGTGGTGGAGAACGTAGAACGCATCATGCGCGATGAAGGCCTTAACGCCAAAGACGCGACGGAAAAATCGATGGGGGAAATCTCCGGCGCGCTGGTGGCGATCGCCCTGGTGCTGTCGGCCGTGTTTCTGCCTATGGCCTTCTTTGGCGGCGCCACCGGCGTGATCTATCGGCAATTCTCCGTCACCATTATCGCGGCCATGACGCTGTCCGTCGTGGTGGCGCTGACGCTGACCCCGGCGCTGTGCGGCATTCTGCTGCGCCATAATCACCCGCCCGTCAGGGGCTTTTTCGCGAAATTCAATCGCTTTTACGGCAATACCGAGCGCGGGTATCGGCATAAGGTGCTGAGCGTACTGCGTCGCCCTGTGGCGATGCTGCTGGTTTACGCGGCGATGGGGCTGGTGATGGCGTTGCTGATGTGGCGCCTGCCGGACAGCTTTTTACCCAATGAAGATCAGGGCGAAATTATGCTGCAGACGTCGCTGCCCGCCGGCGCGGCGGCCAGCCGCACGGACGCGGTCAATAAACAGATCACGGACTGGTTCCTGACGCAGGAAAAGAACAACACGGAAGCCATTTTCACCATTACCGGCTTTAACTATACCGGCAGCGCGCAGAACGCCGGCATGGCGTTCGTTAAGCTGAAAAACTGGGAGCAGCGCGCAGATAAGGAAAACGCCGCGGAAGCGATATCGGCCCGAGCCACGCAGCGGCTGGCCGTTATCCGCGACGCGCGTATTTTTGCCCTTACCCCGCCTTCCGTTCAGGGACTGGGCCAGACCAGCGGTTTCACCTTTGAGCTGATGGCCAACGGTTCGACCGATCGCGCCGCTCTGCTGACGCTGCGCGATCAACTGATACGGGAGGCCGCGCAGAGTCCGGAACTGCTCGCCGTGCGCGCCAATACCCTGCCGGAAACCGCTCAATTGCAGGTGGATATCGACAACGAAAAAGCGGTCGCGCTCGGTCTGGCGCTGAGCGATGTGACGAATACGCTCACCGGGGCCTGGGGCGGCGCCTACGTGAACGATTTTATCGATCGGGGACGGGTGAAACGGGTTTATCTGCAGGGCGACGGAGACTTCCGCTCCCAGCCCTCGGATCTGGGCAAATGGTTTGTTCGCGGCGCGGAAGGGACGATGACGCCATTTTCCGCCTTCGCGACCACCCGCTGGAGCTGGGGAGCGGAAAGCCTGACGCGCTACAACGGCTCGGCCGCCTTCGAAATTCAGGGCGTCAATGCGGACGGCTTCAGTTCGGGTGAAGCCATGAACAAAATGGAAACGCTGGCGAATGCGCTGCCGCCCGGCTCCACATGGGCCTGGAGCGCGCTGTCGCTACAGGAGAAGCTGGCCAGCGGGCAGGCGGTCAGCCTGTACTCCATCTCCATCCTTATCGTCTTCCTGTGTCTCGCGGCGCTGTATGAAAGCTGGTCGGTGCCGTTCTCCGTCATTATGGTCATCCCGCTTGGGCTGCTCGGCGCGATTCTGGCCGCATCGCTGCGCGGATTAAATAATGATGTCTACTTTCAGGTGGCGCTGCTCACTACCATCGGACTGGCGGCGAAAAACGCCATTTTGATCGTGGAGTTCGCGGAAACGGCGGTGCGGCAAGGCAGTTCACTGGGCTCGGCGGCCCTGAATGCCGCCCGCACCCGTCTGCGCCCTATTCTGATGACATCGCTGGCGTTTGTCGCCGGCGTGGTGCCGCTGGCCATCGCCACAGGCGCCGGTGCCAATAGCCGTATAGCCATCGGCACCGGTATTATCGGCGGCACCCTCAGCGCCACCTTACTGGCGATTTTCTTCGTGCCGCTGTTCTTTATTCTGGTGAAACGCGTTTTCCGCCGTCCAGTCGCCGGAGGCCCCGCGTGATACGTTTGCGTGTTATTTCCCTGTCTCTAATGCTGGCTGGCTGCGCGTCGCTCGATCCCGTCTGGCAGCGCCCCGCCGCGCCCGTGCCGGCCGTCTGGCCGGGGGCGTCCGGTCAGACAGGCGCCGAACTGGCGGGCTGGAAAAGCGTGATAGGCGATGCGCGTCTGCGGCAACTGCTCGAACGGGCGCTGCGCAGCAATCGGGATGTACAGAAAGCGCTGGCCGATATGTCCGCCGCCCGGGCGTTGTACCGCGAACAGCGCGGCGCGCTGTTTCCTGCGCTGCATACCGATCTTAGCCTCGCCCGCAGCCAAACGCCGACCAACGGAATGAGCGAAAGCGCGCAGGCGGAAGGCGCGATATCCGGTTTCGAACTGGACCTGTTTGGCCGCAACCGCAGCCTGACGCGCGCCGCGCGAGAAACCTGGCTCGCCAGTGAATATACCGCGCAGAGCGCCAGACTGACGCTGATTGCCGACACCAGCCGCGCGTGGCTGGCGCTTGCCGCGGCTAACAGCAATCTGGCGCTGGCGCGCAATACCCGGCAGAGCGCCGCGGATTCGCTGGCCGCCGTTCAGCGCCGGCAGCGAAACGGCCTGGCGGCGGCCAGCGACGCGTCAGAAGCGCAAACGATCTATCAGCAGGCGCGCGCCGGCGTGGCCGCCGGTCTGACGCAAGTGGCGCAGAGCAAAAATGCGCTGACCCTGCTGACCGGCAGCGACGTGCCCGATGCCCTGCTGCCCGGCACGCTGGAGTCCTTGCCGAACCATAGCATCGCGCTGCTGCCGGCGGGCGTATCGTCATCCGTTCTGCTGCGCCGTCCGGACGTGCGGGAAGCCGAGCATAATCTGAAAAGCGCCAACGCCAGCATTGGCGCGGCGCGCGCCAGCTTCTTTCCGACCATCACGCTGACCGCCAGCGCAGGGGCCGGCAGCGATTCGCTGGCCAACCTGTTCAGCGGCGGCTCGCGCATCTGGGCTTTTTCGCCTTCGGTCACCCTTCCCCTGTTCGCCGGCGGCGGCAATCTGGCGCAATTACGTTATGCCCAGGCGCAGAAGCAGGGGCGGGTGGCGAGCTACGAGAAAACGATCCAGACCGCCTTTCGGGACGTAGCCGACGCGCTGGCCCGCCGGGCGACGCTTAGCGAACAGCTGGACGCCCGTCAGGGCTATGTCGCCGCCGCGCAGCAGGCGCTCGATTCGTCGACGCGACGCTACCAGACGGGGGCCGGGGATTACCTGAACGTACTTACCGCCCGACGTCCCGGAAAGCGAGTCGGTTAATCATAGTGTGGGAGACAGTAATGAAAAGAATCGTAACCATATTGACGCTGAGCATCATCCTGACGGTCGCGCTGCCGGCATTCGCCTCCAGAGCAGACGGACACGGCGCCGGCGCTTACCCGGAGAAGAGGCAGCCAAACCCAAGCGCGTCGAATCATGACGACGTCCGCCGGGAGCGATCTCATCGCCCGCAGCGACGGGATCATTTCTCATGGCGCGGACAGCATTTTCGTCAGGGTCAGCCGGTGCCGCGCGGCTTTCGCGCCGCTCGCTATCGGGTTAAAGACTGGCGCGCGCACGGGCTTTATCAACCGCGGCACGGACAACACTGGGTCTATATTAACGGCAACTACGTCCTGATCGCCGCCGCCTCCGGCATCATAACGACCATCCTGCTCGACCGCGCCGGCGGCCATTAACGCGCCAATACATGGTTTAACCTGGGGGAGCGCGGTACGGCGTCCTCTTTGCCGAGACAGCAACCCGATCGGCAGGCGATCAGGCGGCGCGCGGAGCGTCTGTACAACAACGCCAACCGTCGAGAAAAAACAATAACAATATGATTTTAAATAAAAAATAAATTAAAGGCCGCGTAAAAAAGGAATAGTCTTAATTATTCGCTTCTCACGTTGATGCCGGTTGCTTTTCATCAACAAACTAATAAACTATACCGTACAGTTTTGTTATAAAAAACACAACGCGGGTCGGATCTGTCTCGTATGTTCATCCGCAAAAACCGCCCTGACCGAGAAGGAAATAATGATGAAACAGCTTATCGCCACCGTTTGCCTGCTTTCCGTATTCTTACTGAGCGGCTGTATTGCCGTGGGTAAACACGGTAATCCTGACCGGCACCACCGGGATGATAATCGCTGGCATGAAACGCATCGTTCCCATGACCGCTGGCGTTAATAGTTCGTTGCAAAACGCGACGACCGGATACCCGGCGTGAGCGAGCGCTGCCTGTCGTTGCGTCTTCATATCCCTTAGCCGCGCCGGCAGGAATGATACACGGTTCGCCGCCTCTCTTTGCTTACCCACACCAGGCGCGCCGCGGGCCAGCGTTGCCGTAAAAAATTGCCGGGCGCGATGCGCCGCCCGGCAATTCTTCGTTTCCGGCCGGGATCCGGTGCTGTTTTGCTGTTTTTCTCCCCTCCGGCCGCTTCGAGATAAAGACATTATATTATGAAACATTTTCTTGACAGTTTCGGGAGCTCAGTGCAAAACTAGCCCGTACAGTTAAGACGTGTAAAACAAAGCTGAAGGCCCTTTTACCGCCGTTCGGGGTGCGCGGGTTCACCCTGATGTCGGTGGAGTAAAAGTCGGACCGGAATTTAGTAATCGGAATATTTAATTCAGGACATTTCACATGATGACGCCATTTCGAACCGCTCGACCTGCCCTGCTGACGCTGGCCATTATTTTGGCCGGCTGCGCCAGCAATCCGCCAGTACGCTATACCGGCATTGATTCAGCATCACAGCTGACGCCCAATACCGGCGATGAATCCGACCGTATTCCGTACAAATACGCCACAACGGTGAACTGGGAAAAATATCGCAGCATTATCGTTGAGCCGGTAAGCATTTATCAGGGGGCGGATAACCAGTTCGGCGATATGTCGCAGTCCGATCGGCAGCAGCTGGCTACCTATATGCAGAAAAAATTCGCAGAAACGCTGCGCCCGCGCTTCCAGCAGGTTAGCGCGCCGACGCCCGATGCGCTGCGTCTGAAACTCACGCTGACCGGCGCGGACACCACGACCCAGGTTGTCGGCACCGTTACCAAATTCGACCTTGCCGGTGGTCCTTACAATATCGTACAGTCCATCCGCGGCGGCCAGGGAATGTTTAGCGGTTCCGTGAACTACGCCGTTGAGATCTACGACGCCGCCAGCAACAAACTGCTGCATGCCTACGTCGCCAAACAGTACCCGAACGCCTTGAACATTTCGGCGACCATCGGCTCGCTTAGCGCGGCGGAAGTCGGTATCGATAAAGGGGCTGAACAGCTTGCTGAGATATTGAAGTAAGGCTTGCCGGGTCAGATAACGTAATAGCGTTACCATCAGTGAAGAGATAAACCGATGAAAAGTTTTTTTGTTAACAATGTTCGTGCATCACTGCTGTTGCCGATACTGTTTTCCACCTCTGCGCTGGCCGGGGACTGGTCCCTGGGCCTGTCCGCCGGCGTCGCCAACAGTCCATACCGTGAGACCGACCCCGTCGCATTCCCCCTGCCGCTGGTCGGTTATGAGGGCGACATTCTGTTTTTCCATGGTCTGAAGGGCGGCGCGCATCTGTGGAAGGATGACGTTAACCAGTTCGATCTCTTTGCCGCGTACGATCCGCGCCAGTTCCGTCCCAAAGACAGCGACGATCTGCGCATGAAGCGCCTGGACAAGCGGGATTCAACCGCGCTGGCCGGCGTCGAATATACTTTGCGCACCCATTTTGGCCATTTCAACGCCTCCGTTGCTCATGACATCCTCGACAACAGCGACGGCATTATCGCAAACGCCGCCTATATGTACCCGATTAAGCTAAACGACTGGGAAATTCGGCCCAAAATAGGCGTCCGTTGGGATAGCGAAGATCAGAATAAGTATTACTTTGGCGTAAGCCAGAGCGAATCAGGCCGCAGCGGGCTTGCCGCCTACCAGCCGGGCGACAGTTTCACGCCTTATGCGGAGCTGGCGGTTCACTACCACGTATCCGAGTCCTGGAATACCTTTGTCTCCGCTCGTTATGAGTCCCTGCCGGACGAAGTAAAAAACAGCCCGATGGTGGACAAGAGCGGCGTCGGCGTTGTTTCGGCCGGTTTCACCTATACCTTCTGATAGCAGAGTATCCTGGCGGGAAGGCGGGGTCCGCCGCCCTGTCCCGCCATCGACCAGCACAGCAGAACAATAAAATAAGATGGCGAAACGCCGTCATACAACTTGCGGCTGACCGGGTGCGGTAAGCCGCCTCACAGGCCGACATAACCGAATCATCAGTCCTGTATTATGAAAATTTATTCCTGTTTGACTGTTTGCCCGCAGTGCGACGGCGTATACCGGCGGCGTCCCTATACCGCCAACCGAACGGCGCTGTGCAAACGTTGTCAGGCCGTACTCTGGCGCAGCGACGGCGCCGGTATCGCGCGCATACTGCCGCTGTCCCTCGCCGCGGCAATCACCTTTTTCATCGCCTGCGTCTGCCCGGTAATGAGCGTCAGCTTTCACGGCATCCATAATGAAGTCACCTTATGGCAGGCCGCATGGCCGCCATCGCTGGGGCAACGTTTTCCTCTGTTGGCCCTGTGCACCGCATTTTTGCTGATTTTCGCCCCCGCGCTGCAGATAACGCTGACCATCTGGCTGCTGCTGTTCGCCCGCTATCGTCGCCGGGCGCCCGGGTTCGCCATGTGGATGAAAACATTATTGTGGCTGCGCCCCTGGAGTATGATCGAAGTCGGGGTGTTGGGTTTTCTGGTGGCCGCGGTCAAATTATCTTCGCTGCTGGACGTCGCGCCAGGCCCCGGAGGCTGGGCGCTCGCCGTCTCTCTGGTTTTGATTGTTATCATAACCCATCATGATCTGCGCCCGCTCTGGGCGATCGAGCCGCCCCGCCGTGCCGGCGCTCAGGCCGGCGATGAGCCAGACGCCGGCGAAACCCAGATTTGCGGTTGCGACGTTTGCGGATTGGTCAGCGCTTTGCCGACGAACGATGGCGACAGCCGCTGCCCGCGTTGCGCTAGCCGGCTGACCCGCCATCGCCCGCCTGGCGACGCCCGCAGCTGGGCGCTGCTGAGCGCCGCGGTGATCTTTTATATTCCCGCCAACGTCCTGCCGGTGATGTATACCAGCCTGTTTGGCCGGGGCAGCGAGAGCACCATTATGGCCGGCGTTATCGAATTCTGGCGCGGGGGATCGTACGGCATTGCCGCCATTATTTTTATCGCCAGCGTGGTGATCCCCTGCATGAAATTTCTCGCCCTCGGCTTGCTGCTTATCACCACCCGCCGCCATAGCGGCTGGGCCAGACGAGAGCGAACCCGGCTATACAGAATAACCGAATGGATCGGCAGCTGGTCCATGCTGGATGTCGTCGTCGTGGCGGTGATCTCGGCGCTGGTGCAGTTTCATGCGCTCAGCGAGGCCGAGCCGCGAGCCGGCATTGTGTTTTTTGCTCTGGTGGTCATTCTGACCATGCTCTCTGCTTTGAGTTTTGATCCGCGACGAATCTGGGAAGGTGATAAATGAAGTACCCGCACCCTGACGATCCTGCCCTTAGCGGCAGGAACTGGCGTAATGCGCTGATCTGGCTGGTGCCGGTTATCGCGCTGCTAATCGGTCTGTCTATGTTGATCCAGGCCCGGCTGTCTTCCGGCCCGGAGATCACCATCTCCTTCAACAACGCGGCCGGGCTGGAAGCCGGCAAAACCGCCGTTAAATACAAAGACGTGACGGTCGGCATCGTGAAAGATATCACGCTCAGCCGCAATAATTCGCGCGTGTTGGTTAAGGTACGGCTAAGCAAAAGCGCGAAAAATCTGACCCGCGCCGACACCCGCTTCTGGGTTGTCCGACCGCGGGTCGGCATCAGCGGCGTCAGCGGTATCGATACGTTGCTTTCCGGCGCCTATATCGGCGTGGACCGCGGGGAAGCCAAAGAAAACAGCAATGCCTTTACCGGTCTGGAAGTCCCCCCGGCCGTTATCGGCGGCAGCCCAGGCAGCCAGTTCATTATTGAAGCCGACGATCTCGGCTCGCTGGATATCGGCTCGCCGATCTATTACCGCCGGGTCCAGGTTGGCCGCGTCGCGTCCTACCACCTGCGCGAAGACGGAACATGCGTCAGCCTGCGGGTGTTTATCGATGCGCCCTATGATCGGCTGGTCACCGCGGATACCCGTTTCTGGAATGTCAGCGGCGTTGATCTCTCCGTCGGAACCGGCGGCTTTCGTCTGAAGACGCAGACCGTCGCCGCCATCATGGCCGGCGGGATCGCCTTTCTTACCCCCGAAAACAGCGCGGCCTCGCCGCAACGCATGCCGGCCAAATATATGCTGGCCGCCGATCAGGATAGCGCGATGGCCCCGCCCGATGGGCCGGCCATTCTATTCCGGCTGCGTTTTGAACGCTCTCTGCGCGGTCTTGATATCGGCGCGCCAGTCGAGTTTTCCAGCGTCAGAGTTGGGCGGGTCAAGTCCATCGAGCTGGATTACAATCCGGCCGGCTATCGTTTCCCAACCATAGTGAGTATCGAGGTCTATCCCTCCAGAATGGGGCATGTGCTGGAAAAACTGCCGCAGCCGGCGGGCGATATCGCGCAGGCCACCGCCATCTTTACCCGCGATCTGGTCGAAAATGGCTTACGCGCCCAGGCGATGCCCAGCAGCCTGCTGACCGGGCAACTGTATATTTCCCTCGACTTTATTCCCGATGCGCCCAGAGCCCGTTTTGATCTCAATGCCCGCCCTCTGCTGCTGCCGACGGTGAACGGCGGTCTCGACAAAATTCAGGAGCAGCTGGCCTCGATCGTCAAAAAAATCGATGGAATGCCGCTCGCCTCCATCGGCAATAATCTGGATGGTTCGCTGGCCGAGCTGAATAAAACGCTCCGCATGGTGAACAAACAGACGCTGCCGGCGGCAAACCGGTTAATGGCGCAGACCCAGCAGACGACGGAACGAGCGCAGGATCTGCTGGCGGAAGATTCGCCGCTGCTGATTAACCTGATGCAAACCCTGCAGGAAGCCGGCCGAACGCTGCGGGCGGTGCGCGGCGTCACCGACCAGCTCAGCCGGCACCCCGAATCCCTGTTGCAGGGACGTCCGGCGGACCCCGCATCCACACATTCCGCCAACCATACCGGTTATCCCGCAGGAGATCGCTAATGAAACGTTCATTCAATGCGCTGGTGGTCAGCGGCGCGTTACTGGGTCTGGCGGCCTGCGCTTCGCCGCAGATCGCCTACCACACGCTGGTAAGTCCGACGCCGCCGGTCGGCGCATTCCCGGCCGACGCCCCTTTTGTGATCGACGTTCTGCCGGTCGGCGTTCCCGCGCAGCTGGATATGTCGCAGGTGGTGGTCAGACAGGATAACAGCCGCGTGGCGGTGCTGGATAACGACCGCTGGCTCAGCCCGCTGGGCGATGAACTGCATACCGCGCTGGCGTCGCAGATAGCGCACCAGTCCGGCGCGCAGGATATTTCAGGGCTGGTTCGGACTGAAGGCACGCCGGCGATCAGAATCCTGATCCAGATACGCCGCTTCGACAGCTGGCCGGGCAACGCGGTCAGCCTTGATGCCGACTGGACGCTATCGACGAAGCGCGACGGTCGGCGAGTCAGTCTCCTGTGTTCCAGCCGCCTGACGCAACGGGCCGCCGGCGATTACACGCAGATATTCCCCGCCTGGCAGGATGTTCTCACGCAGATGTCGGCGCAGATCGCACAAACCGCGCGGCGCTGGTCGGAGAATACGGCTGCGCCCTGCCCGAATTAGCGCAGACGCTGAATGGCCCGACGTAAGAAAGAAATCCATCAGCATGCCGGAACGGCCGCATCGCAGGGACGCTGATGGAAAAGACGCGCGCCGAAACACGCCGGCGAGATGCGGCTGGCGTCAGCGGCGACGGCTGATTCCGCCCGCCAGCGACGCGGAAGGATTGCGCTCTGCCCGGCGGCGGCCCTTGCAATGCGCGCAAGCCGCTCAGGCGGAGGCAATCGCTCGCCTTTATCTGGCGTTGTTGTCTTGCTGAGGCAACGCGCCATACAAAAACAGCCGGACGGCGTTTTTGACCATGACCTTAATCTGCGCGTCGCTAAAGCGCGGCAGCTCACGCTGCAGCACAACCACGTCGACTTCCGATTTTACCAGTGAGGTGAATTGCTGCGCGCGCAGCATGGGTTCTCCCTCGCCCAGTTCTCCTTTCGCCATCGCCTCGGCCATTGTCTGAGCGAGCTTCTCCATGCTTTCCTCGCTGCCGGACTCCCGGAACAGTTTACCAATATCGGAGTGCCCGGCTTCTCCCACGACAACGCGGTAAATTTGCAGCGCCTGATTGTCGCCGCTTAGCACCTGCAGCATTCCTTCACCAAACTGCGTCAGCTTTTGCTCAAAGTTTAACCCTTTACTGTTGGCTGCGGTCAACTGGGATGCCGCATCAGTCAGAAAACGGGTGCTGTAGGTACGCACGACCGTTTCAAACAACTCTTCCTTCGACGAAAAGTAGTTGTACAGGGTCGCTTTGGAGCCGCCTACCCGCTTCGCCACTTCATTCATCGACGCGCGTTCATACCCCATCTCCTGAAATAACTGCGAGGCCGCATCGATTATTGCCTGGCGCCGTTCCTCTGTCAGCGTTCTCAATTCTACCTCCCCTGGCGAGTCTGCGTAGTTACGTTAACAAGTGTGTGAAAACAAAAAATAATCCGATTACTAAACAGTACAGTATACCGGCCGTAGTATGCCATATATCTACATTACATGGAAATCCGGCTATGTCACACACCGCATATCGCACTCGGGTAAAGGCAATTCATGCTTGCCCGACCGGCGAAGAGGTCGGGCAAGAACAGGTCGCCTGACGATCGTTAACCGCCCGGTCGTGAAGTTCGCACGCAATCAGGCGCCCCCGTGCGGGCAATACGCCAGATATTGAGCGGATATTCACGCGTCTTGTGGTCGGTCGGTGTTTCAGGCGCTAACGGCATCACGTCCATCAGCCTATTTTTTTCAGTTCGATCCGCTTAATCGGCCCGACAAGGCACAGGTAGCTGAATGCAGCCAAAAAGGCATGGCTGACAACAAAAATCAGCGCCCATTCAAACTTACCCGTCGCGTGGACAATATATCCGATAGTAATTGACGAAATAATGCCGGCGATATTACCGCTCATATTAAAAATACCGCCAGCCAGACCGCTAATTTCCTTCGGCGCGGTATCCGCCATCACCGCCCAGCCAAGCGCGCCCATGCCTTTGCAGAAAAAAGATACGGACATGAAAACAATAACCAGATAGATCGAATCCACATAGTTGCAAAATATCATAACCATTGAACACAACATGCCGAGTACGATCGGCGTCTTACGGGCGACAGAAAGCGAACCCGTTTTTCTTAATAAAAAGTCGGAAATCACCCCGCCAAGAATCCCGCCGACAAAACCGCAGATGGCGGGTATAGCGGCGATAAAGCCGACCGCTTTAATATCGATACCGCGTTCGGTAGCCAGATATACGGGGAACCAGGTGATAAAAAAGAACGTAAACACATTGATGCAATACTGAGCAAGATACACGCCCAGCATCATCCGGTTGGTGACCAACTGTTTTAAATATCCCAGATTCGGCCCCTGTTTTTTTTCGGCGGCAGATTTTTTTTGATCCATATCGACCAGCGCGCCCCCCTCTACCAGGTAGTCAATTTCGGCCTGATTGATTCTGGGATGATCTTTCGGCGTATAAATCACTTTCAGCCAAATTAAACTGATCAGAATGCCAATACCGCCCATAAAATAATATACCGATTCCCAGCCTATCTCCGCAGTCAGCCATCCCATGATGGGCGCGAAAATGACCGTGGCGAAATATTGCGCGGAACTGTATATTGACACCGCCGTTGCGCGTTCGCTGGCGGGGAACCATGCGGATGAGATTCGGCTATTGGCGGGAAAAGAAGGCGCCTCCGAAACGCCGACCAGCAATCTCAGGGTAAACAGAATAGTAAACGCCCAAATACTGCTGAATATGCCGACCGTCCCCTGCAACAGGGTAAACAAAGACCAGAACAGAATACTTAAAAAATAGACGCGCTTCGATCCGAATTTATCTAACAGCCACCCGCCGGGGATCTGGCTGGCGACGTATGTCCATGAAAATGCGGAGAAGACCCATCCCATCTGCGCGGCATTAATCCCTAAATCCGCCGACATCGCCGGGCCGGCGATAGCAAGAGTAGAACGATCTCCATAATTAATAGCGGTAACAATAAACAACATAATCATGACGCCCCACCGTACACCGGTAGGTTTCTGCGCCGCAATGGCTTGCTGAATTGTCATATAAACCTCACCATTCCAGTATATTAAAGGGTAAAAAGGGTGTATCAATATTTTTATTCATATAATCGACCTTCGAAAAATAGCATTTAATTTTTGCTTATCTTTTTTAGCGTGTGATAGAGCGAAAATCGCCATAAAAAAATTAACGCGGTAATTTCACTCATCCATGTGAAATGTACATCACAAAAAAACGCACATCCCTACCAATTAATTATTTAAAAAAACAGGATAATGAGAATGGTAAAATAGCGAAGTAAACATGTGATTCAGATCCATAATTTCTTTCCCAATCGACAAAAAAGCTTTAATAGAGTCACATTTTTATAAAAATTAAATTTCACATCGTATGCCATCAGCATGAACGACAGAGATTGGGTATTTACCGATTGAGAATAAAGATATCCGACACTGTCGCCATTCAGATTAACATTCGTAATGTATGTCACACTTCAGACATTGTATTTTGATAAAACATGTATATAAAAAATCATCAGCATGTTAAAAACCGCTGTTGATATCACTGTTTCTTGATTTAAAACAAGTTATTCAGGCCAGCATAACCACAATTAAATTATTGATATTTTTTATATAAACATCAGCCGATGATTAGCGACGTATTAAGGCGCATATTCTTTGTGGGGATTTTTCACGGACAGAAAAACAAAATCCCCCTGAAATCAGGCTCAACGAATAAATGTTCGACAATAAACAATCAACAGATAACCACACCAACAATTAACAAATGAAAGACATGATTATTCGGAGGTAATTTGTGAGTAATACGCAATCTGCCGTTGCAACCCTGAAAGACATAATGACGCGTTTTACCGGGTACATTGGGAAACGCTTACCCACAGATGTCATAAAAAAACTGGAGGAACTAAAGGAAAAAGAAAATACGCCGCTGGCGACCGTGGTTTACGACTCAATGTTTGAAAATCAAAAACGTGCGGATGAATTGAACCGGCCCTGCTGTCAGGATACCGGCGTAATTCAATATTTTATTACCGCGGGCGCCGATTTTCCCTACATCGGCCAGCTTGAAGAGATATTAAAAACCGCGACGCTCGAAGCGACCCAAAAAGCGCCGCTGCGCCATAACGCCGTGGAAACCTTTATTGAGAAAAATACAGGCACCAACACGGGCTCGCGTATCCCATGGCTGGACTGGGAAATCATCCCTGATGACGATCACTGCACCATTGAAGTCTATATGGCCGGCGGCGGCTGTTCTTTGCCCGGCGCCGCGAAAGTCCTAATGCCCGGTCAGGGGTATGAAGGCGTCAATCAGTTCGTGTTTGACGTGATTACCTCGTATGGCGTGAATGCCTGTCCGCCGCTGCTGGTCGGCGTAGGGATATCCACCTCAGTGGAAACTGCCGCCCGCCTTTCTAAAAAGGCGATACTGCGTCCGGTCACCTCGCAGCACCCTAATCCCGATGCGGCAAGGATGGAAAATCTGCTGGAGGAAGGCCTCAATAAAGTCGGTCTGGGTCCGCAGGGTCTGGGCGGCGCGGCGTCCGTCATGGGCGTCAACATCGAATCCTCCGCCCGCCACCCGTCCACGATCGGCGTGGCGGTGTCCACCGGGTGTTGGGCGCACCGCCGCGGTACGATCCGCTTCGCGGCCGATCTTTCCTACCAAATTCTGTCACATGAGAGTGTAGCGCTATGAAAAAAATCCTCACCACCCCGATTAAGGATGAAGATCTGCAGTCCCTGAAAACCGGCGATGTCGTTTACCTCACCGGTACGCTGGTAACCTGCCGCGACGTGGCGCACCGTCGTTTGATTGAATTGGGCCGCGAGCTTCCCGTTGATCTGCAGGGGCTGGCGATATTCCATGCCGGCCCCATCGTGGTAGAAAAAAATACCAATGAATTCGAAATGATCTCTATCGGCCCCACCACCAGTATGCGGATGGAAAAATTCGAAAAAGAATTCATTGAGCAAACCGGAGTGAAACTTATCGTCGGTAAAGGCGGCATGGGCCCGAATACGGAAGAAGGCTGCCGTCGTTACAAAGCGGTACATGCGGTATTCCCCGGCGGCTGCGCCGTTCTGGCCGCAACCTGCGTCGAAAAAATCGAGGATGCGCAATGGCGCGATCTGGGCATGCCCGAAACGCTGTGGGTAAATCGGGTCAAAGAGTTCGGACCGTTGATTATTTCTATTGATACCGAAGGCAACAACTTATTTGAAGAGAACAAAAAGACCTATAACGCGCGCAAGCTGCCGATCATCGACGAAATCAACCGCCAGATTAAGTTTATTAAATGATGCGTTATGCCCGACATCATTCGGCTTGCAGAAAGGCGGTAAGCGCTGACCGATAGGATAACGCCCAGGGACGGGCCGAAGAATGGAGCGCCGCCAACGCGCCGGAAGCATGACGGGTGTGCCGTTATATCACCTCTCTACGGGATAAATTATGAAGTTACTCAGTTTCGTTAATCCGCAAAGTGGTAAAAAAACCTGGGGCTGCGCTGCAGATACGCAGGTATACGATCTGGGAGAGCGCCTCTCTCCCTCTTTCCCCGATCTAAAATCCGCAATTGCCGCTAATGCCATTGCAGACCTGACCAAAATGACATGGCGAGACGCCGATTTTTATCTTGATGAAATCCAGTTTTTGCCCGTCATCGAAACGCCCGGCAAGATTTTCTGCGTGGGGATGAACTATCTGGAAAAGCGGATCGAATTTGAACAAACCATCAACGCGCCGACCCTGTTTGTGCGCTTTGCCGATTCGCTTTCGGCTCATGGCCAGGCCGTCTGTAAACCCGATACCAGCGATGAGTTTGATTATGAAGGCGAGCTTGCGGTCGTAATCGGCAAAAGCACCAACAATATTACCCGTGAAAACGCTCTGCGGCACGTGGCCGGCTATAGCTGCTTCATGGACGGATCGGTGCGGGACATGCAATATAGCTGGTTTACCTCCGGGAAAAACTGGCGTAAAACGGGCGCGTTCGGCCCATGGCTGGTGACCAGTGATGAAATTCCCGACCCGCAGGATCTTTCGATCAGCACCTGGCTCAATGGCCAACGCGTACAGCATGATTCCACCCAAAATATGATCAATTCCGTTGCGCACCTGATCGAATATATCTCTCGTTTCAGCCCGTTAGAGGCCGGCGATGTCATCATCACCGGTTCCCCAGGCTGAGTGGGCAAAAAACGCACCCCGCCGCTTTTTATGCGCGAAGGCGATGTGGTTGAGGTCGATATCAGCAACATAGGACGCCTGGTCAATAAGGTCGCTTCGCTGTCAAACGTCGTACTTCAATAAATTCAATATCCCCTTCATCCTTCAGGTTGCAGGTGCGATGCTTTTGTTACTCGTCCCCGCCCTGAGGCTCGCCCCCTTCTGGGGCGCCGGGAGCGGCGTGCAACTCTGCTCCCGGCGGCTCACCCCAGTCACTTACTGGCGTAAGCCGCCGGGGATTAATGAGAGACATCCTGCCTCCCGGCGAAGGTCAGCCGTCGGCTGGACAAATTCGTTGCCGACGAATTTGTCGCTGTATCGCCGCCTTTCAGCAACAAGAATTACGTTGGCGATATAACCGGGTCCTGGCCCCTGTTAATATTGACACGCGATCGTCGTCAATTCGGCGCGCACTATATTCATCATGCTTTCTCTGTTCTTATCCCGCACGTCTTTCATCCAGACGGCGGAAATAGGTAATGTTTTTCTCAGATGAATATATTCCTTCGCCAGCGGAACAAAACTAACATTCAGCGTGGATATACGACTTACCCAGCGGGGCATAACCGCGGCGCCAAGCTCTGCTGCCACCATATTTATAATCGTCTGCTTCTCGTCGGCGATTTGTACAATTCGGGGTTTAAAATCAACATGCTCAAACAGACCCATGGTAAGATCGTAACTATGGGGGCGCACTTTGCGCTCAGGCACAATTAATGGCACATCGATTAAATCCTCCACGCGTATTTCCTGATGGGCCGCCAGCTTATGTTTACTGGAAATAACCAGAACGACATTCTCATAAAATAAAAACTCACTTTCCAGAACATCATCCATTTTCGCCATTGGCCGAATAAAGATCAAATCAAGTCGGCCCGATAACAATTTAGGTAATAGCCTGGAGCTTTTATCCTCAACGATTTGTATTTCAACATTCGGACAGACATCACGAAACGCATGCAAAATATGCGGAATCAGCCCGACCGCGGCGCTGTCTATCGCGCCCAGCCGTAAATAACCGGAGTGCTGACGCCCCAGACGCTGAAACTTTTGCAGCAACGCGTCCGCATCGGCGACGATTTTTCGCGCATCGTCCAAAAAGAGCGCGCCGTGCGGAGTAAGCGATACGTTACGCGTTGAACGGGTTAACAGACGAGTGCCAAGTTCTTCTTCCAGTAGCTTGATATACCGGCCAAGCGCCGAAGGCAGCATATCCAGATTTTGCGCCGCATGGCCAAAATGCAATTCATCCGCCACGGCGATAAAACAGCGAAGTTGATTAAGCTCCACCGGACCTCCTTATGATTATATCATTTTTTTGCATAAACAGACGGGGGTGATACTAATCCGTTTTTGTGCATAATGTTAGTCACCGGTTCTCAATTAGTAATAAATTGTGACCTGCATAAAATAATTAATAAGAAATAAAATTTATGCCAACGTATTTTTCTTGCTGAGCGATGAAGCATTAAAAACAGCCTGATGAAATATCAGAAAATACAATTTATTAAGGAATCTTACCATGCGCAACTATAAAATAGCGGCAATCCCGGCCGATGGCATTGGCCCGGAAGTTATCTCCGCGGGCGTCAGCGTGCTGGAATGTTTACAACAGCGTTTTACCGACCTGAATTTTGAAATTGAGCATTTCGACTGGGGCTCAGATTATTATAAGAAACATGGCGTGATGATGCCTGCCGATGGACTTGAACGGCTAAAGTCGTTCGATGCCATTTATTTCGGCGCGGTCGGCGCGCCGGACGTGGCGGACCATATTACGCTGTGGGGGTTGCGTCTGCCTATATGCCAGGGATTTGACCAATATGCGAACGTTCGCCCGACTAAAATTCTCGCCGGGATCCAATCGCCATTGCGTCATGCCGGCCCGGGCGACCTCGACTGGGTGATTGTGCGTGAAAATTCCGAAGGCGAATATTCCGGCCATGGCGGTCGCGCCCATCGCGGTTTGCCGGAGGAAGTGGGGACGGAAGTCGCTATTTTTACCCGTACCGGAGTAACGCGCATTATGCGCTATGCCTTTAAGCTGGCGCAGTCGCGCCCGCGCAAGTACCTGACCGTGGTAACCAAATCGAACGCTCAGCGGCACGGCATGGTGATGTGGGATGAGATTGCCGCCGAAGTCGCGCAGGAATACCCCGATGTCAGCTGGGATAAGATGCTGGTCGACGCCATGACGGTCCGCATGACCCTGCATCCGCAATCGCTGGATACTATCGTGGCGACCAACCTGCATGCGGATATTCTTTCGGATCTGGCGGGCGCGCTGGCCGGCAGCCTGGGCGTGGCGCCGACCGGCAATATCGACCCTGAACGTCGATACCCCTCGATGTTTGAGCCGATCCATGGCTCGGCGTTTGATATCGCCGGCAAAGGCATCGCCAACCCCGTAGCCAGTTTCTGGACCGCCGCGCAAATGCTCGACCACCTGGGAGAGCATCAGGCATCGGCATGTCTGATGCGCGCGGTAGAAGCGGTTTGCGCCGCGGGCATTAAAACGCCGGACGTGGGCGGCAACGCCACGACGCTCGAAGTCACCGACGCCGTGATCCAGTCGATAATCAAGCGTTAAGAGACGACTAGCGCAACGGCCGGCGTTCGCTGAAAAAAAATTCATCGCGCGGCGCGGCCGTCAGGACGCGGGCGCGCCAGGCGCGGCGGAACCGCTGAATGATCGTTGGCGCCGCGCTTGCGGCCGCGAACCGCGTTAGCTGCCGCGATAGGTCGACCACGACCAGGGCGAAATAAGAAACGGCAGGTGATAGTGGCCGCCGTCGGCCGGCAGGATAAAGTCGATCTGCGCGCTGGCATACAGCGTTTCACGCTGCGCGGCGCGAAACCAGGCGCCGATGGCGGCGATCAGCCGGTATTGCCCGGCGGCCAGCGGCGGCGCGAAGTCGGCGATACGGCCATCCTCATTGGTCTGGCCTTCGGCCAGCGCGATCCAGCCATCCGTCTGATACTGTTCCAGCCGGACGGTTACGCCGACGGCCGGCTTACCCCATGCGGTATCCAGAATATGGGTAGAGATCGTGTTCATGGTTGAATGATTCCTTCCAGTCTTAACAGCGTAATCTGGCGCAGCTGTTCCAGCGCCTCCTGTATCTCTTCCGCTTCGCTGAGCTGCAAACGCCGCTGCAGCGCCTGCAGAATCTCTGCGCCGCTGCGCCCGCGGGCGCGAATCAAAAACACCCGGCCAAAGCTGGCTTCATAGCGTCGATTGCCGTCGCGCAGCGCCTGCCGCAGCGCGGCATCGGCCGGAGAAAGCGCGGATTGCTCCTGGCGCGACAGCGCGGCCTCGGCCGTTTCGCCGCGCGGCGCCTCGCCGATGCGCGGATGGGCAAGCATGGCCTGTGTCAGATCCGCCGCCCGCCACAGGCTGGCGGCTTGCGCCGCGCAATGCAGCAGCGTATCCCTGTCGGGATAGGGACGCCCGGCGACCAGCCGCGCCACCCAGTCGGGCAGCGCCACGCAAGGAGCCAGCAGCGCGCCGGCCTCGTCGGTGCCGAGTTGATTGAAGCGTTCAAGGCATACCATAGCGGTCTCCGGTTAGGCGCATCCGAATATATCGAATAAAGAGAGAGTAAGGGTTACATCTCTCTCGGTTTTGCAAATCGCATGCCACGCCGGCCGGCGCGGGAAAACGCGCGTCGGTGCATCGGCAATAAAGCGCGCGACGCCGCAAGGCCGGCGGCATTAACATCAATGAAACAAACGAATCACATAATAATATATTGATCGGTTAAGTTTCACCATGAAGCAATGTAACGCCATTTCGCCCCAAAAAAGGGCAACCGGCCACGCCAGCGCCGGCGTTATGCGCCGGACAAACGCGCCCTGCGGCTGATTCCCCGCCGCCGCGCGGGGTTGGTATGTATATTGCTGCGCTAGCGATAATCATCAGCGGGAGAAGAAGATGAAAGCATTGATCATCGGCGCCGGAATCGGCGGGCTATCCGCCGCCGTCGCGCTGCGTAATATCGGCATCGACTGCGAAGTCTATGAAGCGGTAGAACACATCAGGCCGGTCGGCGCGGCTATCTCGGTCTGGTCTAACGGCGTCAAATGCATGAACTATCTGGGCATGGGTGAGATTATGCGCCGCCACGGCGGCCCTATGCGTTATGTCGCCTACCGGGATGGGCTGAGCGGAGCGGATCTGACGCGTTTCAGCCTCGAACCGCTGGTCGCCAGCGTCGGCGAACGCCCCTACCCGGTGGCGCGCGCGCTGCTGCAGGCGGAGATGCTGGACTTCTGGGGGCGGGAACGCGTCCAGTTCGGCAAACGGGTCAACCACGTCGAGGCCGATGCGCGCGGCGTCAGCGTCGGCTTTACCGATGGCGGACAGGCCCGGGGCGATCTGCTGATTGCGGCGGACGGCACCCATTCGGCGGTCCGCCCTTATGTGCTGGGTTACAGTCCGGCGCGCCGCTACGCGGGCTATGTCAACTGGAACGGACTGGTGACGATTGATGAATCCATCGCGCCCGCCGATCAGTGGACCACCTTTGTCGGCGAGGGCAAGCGCGTTTCGCTGATGCCGGTGGCGGATGGCCGCTTCTACTTTTTTTTCGACGTGCCGCTGCCGCAGGGGCTGCCGGAAGATCGCGACACGCTGCGCGGCGATCTGCAGCGCTATTTCGCCGGCTGGGACGAACGGGTGCAGCGGCTGATCGCCCGGCTTGATCCGCAAACCACCAACCGCATCGAAATCCACGATATCGAACCCTTCGGCCCGCTGGCGCGCGGCCGCGTGGCGCTGCTCGGCGACGCCGCGCACAGCACCACGCCGGATATCGGTCAGGGCGGCTGCGCGGCGATGGAAGACGCCGTGGTGCTCGGCATCGCCCTGGGCTCTCACTCGCTGGGCGTCGAGGACGCGCTGCGCCGCTATCAGGAGCGGCGCCTGCCGCGCGTGACCGAACTGGTGCTCAAGGCGCGTAAACGTTGCGATATCACCCACGGCAAATCGTGGCCGCTGACCCAGGCCTGGTACGACGAGCTAAAAACGGAAACCGGCGAAGGTATTCTTGCCGGTCTGCAGACCACCATTACCGGCGGGCCGCTCGGGTGACGCCGCGACCGCGTGCCGGCGCCGACGTCGGCGCGCGGACTCTTAACCCGGGACCCGGCGGGAAACCCGCGCGCATCCAGCGCAACGCCCGACGCCATATCGGCAACATTAATCAACACGCTGAGAAATCGACCCGTCGCCATTGTTCAGCATGACGGCGCCCTGCAGAGAACCGGCAATTACATTGACAATCAGCGCGCCGAGGCCACCGCCCTGCTGTCGGCGGAGTGAGGCTTGCCGCGCGCCACCCTGGAACTGGCGCTTTCGCGCCGCAGAAATAAACCCCGGGCGATGAACGGCGGCGTTATTCGCGAACAGCAAATTATCGCCGATCGGTTTTTCGCCTTAGGGTTACTGCCGCGCGCCATCAATATCCGCGACGCCGTCTGGCAAACCCGCGCGCAATCGCAGCCGGTACTGGTTTAACGGCGGGAAATATCGCCGACGAGGCGCGCGCTATTTGCAATTTCCAGATATCAACAGCCATAAATCGTATTTCTTCCGCGATCGCTCAGGTAATAGATTGGTTAATCAGCGGTAAATCACTTTGTTAGCCCAGGCGGGCCGAAGATGGGGCGAATAGCGCAGCTGACGCTCACGCCGCCTGAAGGACGGGTGACGAACAGCGGTGATTTGCATATCAATCAGGATTGTTATCTTTAGGAGACAGAATGAACGTAATTACCCTGGCAGGCAGCCCGCGCTTCCCCTCCCGTTCCGCCGCACTACTCACCTTCGCGCAGCACTGGCTTGAACAACAAGGAATTGATGTAACCCCATGGAATTTATTTAATTTTAATCCGGAAGACCTGCTATACGCCCGATTCGACAGCCCCGCACTGAAGGTGTTCGTTGAACAACTGGCCGGGGCCGACGGGCTGATTATCAGTACGCCGGTGTATAAAGCCTCTTTTACCGGCGCGTTAAAAACCCTGCTCGATCTTCTGCCGGAGCGCGCGTTTGAAAATAAGGTGATTTTGCCGGTGGCCAGCGGCGGCTCGGCCAGCCATATGCTGGCGCTGGACTACGCGCTTAAACCCGTACTTAATGCGCTGAAGGCGCAGGAAATATTGCATGGCGTATTCGCCGAAGACAGTCAGATTACCCACTACGATCATTCGCCGGTATTCAGCGCCGCGCTTGAAGCCCGCATGACCAGCGCGCTCGGCGATTTTTACCGCGCGCTGGATCGTCAGAGCGCTTTTAGCCGGCAATCCCTGCGCCAGACGGCCTGACTCACGCCCGATGCGCCTGCGCTGGCGATACCGGCCCCGCCCTGAAAACCGATGCGCCGCCGGCGCCACGGTCGGCACGATAAAACCGCCATCGCCAGGTTCAACTGATGACACATGACAAGCAGGCCCGGGACCGGGCCGCATCATGGCGCGCAGCCAACGACTGCCCGGGCTGAAATATGACGGCGCCAGGCATTACGGCGAGCGGTCATGAACAGATGCGCAGTCCTGAATGCCGCGCAGAAATATCGCCAGCCGTTTTTTGATGTGTTCGGTTCTGAGCGCCCGGTCCGGCGCCTGGCGCAGCCTTCTGCGCGGCAGCAGCGCGCCAAAGACGATATCCATCAGCATACCGGCGCAAACGCGCGCATCCCCGACCGTCATCCGCCCGCGTTGCGCTTCCCGCTGTAACCACTCGATCAGCGCTTCCTGAGAACGAATCACTTCTTTTTCATACAGATAGTCGGATAATTCGGGAAACAGAACTGACTCCCTGACCATCAGATTCAGGATGGCCTCGCGCTCGCGCTCGGCCTCCTGATCAATATCCAGACGGAAGATGGCGATCAGCGTATCCAGCAGCGGCAATGTCTCATCCTCGGGCCGCGGCAGATCGAGAATCAAATGCTGGTGTTCGCCGATCACCGCGGCGAACAACTCGGTTTTACTGCTAAAAAACTGGTAAAGCGCGCGTTTTGACACCCTGGCTCTGGCCGCGATAACCGCCGTTGTGGTGCGCGAGAAACCCAGCTCGATAAACGCGCCATATGCGGCCATAATGATCGATCGCCGCCGCTCGTCATCGCCGATGGCTTTTGGCCGCCCGCGTCGCGATAGCCCGCTCTGTTTGACGTTTTCCATCGGCCACTCCCGCTTTTGCATTTCAATTGACAATAAGTATCAGGCTGCAATATGGTACTCGAGCAGTACCATAACGCAAATCAAATCATCCGCCTTTCCGGGGAAGACAAGATAAGCATCAGATGAGGCGCACATGCAGTCACGACGAGAATTTCTGATGACCGGTCTTGGCATCGGCCTGGCCGCGCTGACCCTTCCGCTGACCTCCCACGCCAATACAGTCAAATCATCATACTTCCGCGCCGGCGCCGGTCGGGCGAATGTGCGCTTTCCCACCGACCTCTACCCGATGAATGAATTCGTCGGCGAACACGATCCGCTGGCCGTGCGCGTCCTGCTGCTGGATGACGGCGGCGAACGCATAAGTATCGCCGTCGTTGACCTGACCTCGATCTCCGGGGAGCTGGTTACCGGTATGAAGACGATCCTGAGCGAGATCGCCCAGATTGCGCCGGATAACATCATCATTTGCGCCAGCCATACGTTTTCAGCGCCGCACGTTTTTCCGGCGCGGCACATTCCGGCGGATACGGACAGCACAAAAAACGACGTTCTCTTGCGCGCGTTCGAGACCGCATTGCGCAGCGCCGCGACGCAGGCCGTTGCCGCCTTACAGCCCGCCCGAATGGGTTTTGCTTCCGGCATCAGCCGGATCGGCGTCAATCGCGACGTGCCCACCAAACACGGATGGTGGCTGGGCGCCAACGATGCGGGATTCGCCGATCCCTTTCTCGGCGTGCTGCGCATCGACGGCCGCGACGGCAAACCGCTGGCGATCCTGATGAACGTTTCCGTGCAGTCGTCGATTATGGACGGCTCTCAGCGCGCTGGCGGCGGGTTGATTTCCGCCGATCTGGCCGGCGCGGCGGCTCGCCATGCTGAAACACACTATGGCTCCGACGCCGTCGCGTTATTTCTGGTCGGCGCCGCCGGCGATCAGTCGCCTTATCTTCAGGCGAACCGGCATGTGGTTAACGATGACGGTAGCGTGGGCCGGGTCGACCTGCACGAAGCCGGCTTTATGCTGGTGGATCTGCTGGGCGAACGGCTGGGGGCCAACGTTATTGACGTCGCCGAACATGCCGTCATGCAGACCAGCGCGTCGCTGGGCGTATGGCGCGAAAACATTGAGGTCGCATCGCAGGTGTTTTCGCCCGGCGACAGGCCGGTCGGCCCCGTCGCCCGTTTCACCTATCAGCCCGGCCCCAGCGTCGCCCTTCCGGTGGTATTGATGCGTATCGGCCGCATGCTGCTGGTCGGCGTACAGACGGAGCTTGCCGCGAGCATCGGCGCGCGCATTCGGGATAGTTCGCCGCATGCGTCGATGATGGTGGCGACCATGGTCGATGGCGCAGCCAAATATATGCCCGATGCATCAAGCTATGACCGCTTCACCTACGAAGCGCGCAACTCGCCCTATAGCAAAGGGGCGGCGGAAGTCGCGGCCGCGGCAATAATAGATAAACTGCAACAAATAAATGTCAGTAAAAACTGAGGAGAATGAAGATGCCATCACGTCGGGATTTCCTGATCAGGGGCCTCGCGGCCGGGGTTTTGATGACCATCAACGTACCGGTGTTTGCCCGTAACGGCGCCCGGCATGTAAAAGGCGCGACCGCGATCACGCAAGTGTTCGGCGATGGCATTCGCCTGATCGGCGTCGCCGTGGAGTACAGTGCGCCGATCAATGGCGCGGACTTGTCGGCCGCCAGCTTCCACATCGCGGGACGAACGGTCACCGGCGCTTTCGCCGGCACCGCGGCCGATATTGGCGCGCGCGCGGCGCAAGGCCGTTTCGTCATTATTACCCTGTCGCCCGAAGATCAAAACGCGCCGCTGGCCGAGAAGATACAGCCGCAAGGCGGAGAGCAAAAGGCGCCTGCCGGCAGCGGCGGCAAAGGGCCAGGCAAAGCCGGCGACATTCCGGTCTATGATACGGTCTACAAAACCGCCGTCGCCAGCGTGGTGCAGTCCGGACCGATCACATTGAGCGACGGACAGGTCATCGCGGCCGATAGCCAACCGTTGCAAACGACGCAGGTCAAAAATCCGATCGTCGATGATTTTCAACAGCTGGAATTCCACGATCCGCAGACCGGCAAAAGCCTGCGCTACAACCTGTTCATACCGAAAAACGATGATGCGGGCGAATCCTACCCGCTGGTATTGTTCATGCACGACGCCGGCGCCACCAGCGACGTCACGCGCACGACCCTGTACCAGGGACTGGGCGCGATCGCCTGGGCCAGCCCCGCCGATCAGGCCCGCCGCCCCTGTTTTGTCCTGGCGCCTCAATACGCCGAAATCATCGCCGACGATGACTCGCACACCTCCGCGATGCTGGACACCACCATCAATCTCATCAGGTCGCTGACTGACCAGTACCGCATCGACCGTAACCGACTTTACACCACCGGCCAGTCGGGCGGCTGCATGATGTCGATCGCCATGGATATCAGATACCCGACCTTTTTCGCCGCCTCTTTGCTGGTGGCCGGCCAGTGGGATGCCGCGCTGACCAAACCGCTCGCCCGGCAGAAGTTATGGATTGTGGTGTCGCAGGACGACGCTAAGGCCTGGCCGGGTCAGGACGCCATCACCGCCGTGCTGGAAAAAGAGGGGGCGAAGATCAGCCGCGCCGTTTGGGACGGCAACTGGACGGCGGAGCAGTTCCGGGCCGCCTTCGACAAGATCGATGTCGCGAACAGCCCAATCAACTATATCGCCTTGCGTAAAGGCACCGTCATCCCTGAACATCAGTCAGCGGAAGGCGCCAGCGGACACCGCAACACCTGGCGCATCGCATATACCATTGAGCCAATCCGCGAGTGGATTTTCCGCCAGCAACGCTGAACGACGGGCGCCGCGCGCCGACCTGTCGGCCATTGAATAAATACGCCACGCGCGCGGCCGGAATTTTTTCCCGCCAGGCCCAAGGATGGGCCGTATAGTTGAGAGTAGCCGACGCGCCGGCGGCCTGAAGAATGACGGGTATAGCTTATTACCAAATACACTTTATCGAACACGGAAAATTACCCTATGCTGCGTTTTATATCCTGGCGCAGCGGATATTTTAAACTAAAGAAACAGAAAATATTTAATTAAATATCATCGGGCCCGCTTAATTTCATTATTTGACCAGAATAATGGCGACCGGAGGGCGTTTCTGTTTTTTTGTTCGTTATATAAATTCCGCGGTCGGATATTTCAACCCGGTTTTCCGTTCAGATGCTGATGCGGTTGATTGGCCAAATATCTATCTCACTCTTTAATCGGTGCGCTATATGAAAAAAAACAACGACCGGCTGAATCCAACCCGGTATTTATCCCGCAAAGTCATCGGTCTGACCTCGGCCGTTAGCCTGCTGGCATCGGCGCTGGCGTTGCCGGGTCAGGCCTGGGCGGAAGGCCAGTTACGTATTGCTCAGCAGTTCGGCATCGTCTATCTGCTGCTTAACGTGGCGCAGGATAAACAGCTGATCGAGAAACACGGCAAGGCCGAGGGGCTGGATGTCAAAGTGGATTACCTCCAGCTGTCGGGCGGCGCGGCGGTGAACGATGCGCTCCTGTCCGGGTCGGTAGATATCGCCGGCGCGGGTATCGGCCCGCTGTTCACCCTGTGGGATCGCACTAAAAATCGTCAAAACGTGCGCGCGGTGCTCGCCACCGGCAGCTTCCCTTATTATCTGATCAGCACCAATCCCAATGTTAAAACCATCGCCGATTTCACCGATAAGGACCGCATCGCGGTGCCGGCGATAGGCGTATCCGTACAGTCGCGCTATCTGCAGCAGGCTTCGGCCAAACTCTGGGGCGACAAAGCGTACAATCGCCTCGATAAACTCCAGGTGACAGTGCCCCATCCCGACGCCACGGCGGCGATTATCAGCGGCGGCACCGAAATCAGCGCCCATTTCGCCAACGCGCCGTTCCAGGAGCAAGAGCTGGCCGGCAATCCCAACGCGCATATCGTCCTGAACTCGTATGATGTACAGGGCGGCCCCACGTCTCCCGTCGTGCTTTACACCACGGAAAAATTCCGCAAGGAAAATCCGCGCACGTATCGCGTGTTCATCAATGCGCTGGCCGAGGCGGCGGACTTTACCGCTCAGCATCCCGAAGAGGCGGCCGATGCCTTTATTCGCATAACGCGCTCGAGAATCGATCGAAAACTGTTGTTGGACATCCTCAAAAGCCCCGAATCGAAATTCAGCATCACCCCGCAGAATACTCTGCCGCTGGGGCAATTTCTGCATCGCGTCGGGGCCATTAAAAACAAGCCCGAATCGGTAAAGGATTACTTTTTTGACGATCCGCACGTGGCGTCCGGGAGCTGATCCTCTCGCTCCCGGCGCCGGATTGGCGGACGCGTTGCGCCAGGCCTGCGGGTCTGGCGCATCCTGTGGCCAAAGCGGCTGAGCGCTTCGTCATATTTCAGACCGCGTATACGCTGACGGCCCTTATTCATGCTGCCCTACAACCATTTACCGTTATACTTCAGGCGGCAGGCGCGTTGGTTTAGTTACTCGCCCCCGCCATGAGGCTCGCCCCTGCCGGGTTGCCGCCAGCGGCGCTCAACCCTGCTCCCGGCGGATTCGTCGCTTACCCCGCGCCCCTACTGCTGCAAGCATAAGAGACATCCAGTCGCTCACCGCAGGTCGGCCGTTGGCTGAACGACTTCGTTGCCGCCGAATTTGTCGCTGCGCCACCGCTTTCCTGCCCCCCGAATTACCTGAGGCATATTATTCGCGTCAGCAATCACGCGTCATTATGCGGGAAATACCGACGGGCGTTCAGATAAAAATAATAATGGCAGACAGACTTTGTTTATTCATTCAGAAATCTGCCGCCAGGAGTAATGCAGATGAGGCATGGCGCGGGATTCATTGTCAACATTCACCGCAGTGATGTAATTGACAGATCAACGGCGTCATCATGACGCCACAATAAAGAAACAGGCGCCTTATGCCGCCTAAATAACTCGCGCATTGATGCTTCACTTTTGATCATGCTATAACGCGTAACTGATGATAATAAGATTAAAATAATCATTAAAACCAGTTGATTGTTATTTAATCATCATATCGTTATCACTCAACCTGCAGGTCAAGCGTAGCGCGATTATGCGAAGCTATTTAGTTAACCAGACATTATTATCCGTTCGTCGCCTTATTCGGACATTCAGTCACGCCGGCAACGCCACCGGCCGCCATTAGCGCTCCAGCCGCATGGAGACCAGGCAAACGCTTGCCATTTCGCTGCCATAAATATACTCCATGGTGAGCATAACGTCCGACATCCCCGCACTGTCGGGGGCCGGTATACAGAGCGGCGCTATCGGCGTCATCGATTGGTTGAGCCGGGAACGCAGTACCGCCGAAAATCGCTTAAGCCAGTTAATAACCCTCACGTTGTCTTTCTCCTTGCGTCGCAGTCGGTCGATTTATTGCATCCAGTTAAGCGCATAACGGCAAAAAACAAAGTGATTATTTCCGCTTTGATTATCCATGGAATGGATAACATCCCCTGCCCGCCGCCCTTCAGCCTCAGCGCAACGCGGCGCGACCGAAAGATCGTCCGGCGCGCGCAGGGAGGGTAAAGTCCGCCGCTCAACGGTGGACTGACGCCGACGAGTCGGCCAGCTGCGCTATTTTTTGCGCCAGCAGATCAATTTCCTGCGGCGTGTTATAGAAAGCCAGCGAGGGCCGAACCGTACCCTCATAGCCGAAATGGCGCAAAATGGGCTGCGCGCAGTGGTGACCGGCACGCACCGCAATCCCCGCCTGGCTGAGATAGCGGCCGACCGCTTCATTGGAGTGATGATCGAGCACGAACGACAGCACGCTGGTCTTGTGCGGCGCGGTGCCGATCAGACGTAAACCGGCAATCTGCGATAGCTTCTGAATGCCATATTCCAGCAGCGCATGCTCGTAGGCGGCGATATTCTCAATCCCCAATGCCGTCACGTAGTCAATCGCCGCCCCCAGCCCGACCGCGTCGGCGATGTTGCCGGTTCCCGCTTCAAACTTGTGCGGCGGCTTCTGATACTGCGTCAGTTCAAACGTGACGTCGGCGATCATATTGCCGCCGCCCTGATAGGGTTGCGCCTGCTCCAGCACCTCCTGCTTGCCGTAAACCACGCCGATGCCGGTCGGCCCAAAGACTTTATGACCGGAAAAAACGAAGAAATCCGCATCCAGCGCGCTCACGTTAACCGGAATATGTGAAATAGACTGTGCGCCGTCAATGGCGATCCGCACGCCAAAACTGTGCGCGATGCTCACCAGTTCCTGCACCGGCGTAATGGTGCCCAGCGCGTTGGAAACGTGCGTCGCCGAGACGAAGCGGGTCTTCCGGTTAAACAGCCTGACGTATTCGGCGAGGATCAACTGCCCCTGTTCATCCACCGGCGCCACGCGGATCACCGCGCCCGTCTGCTGGGCGATCAGCTGCCACGGCACGATGTTAGCGTGATGCTCCAGCAGCGTCAGGATGATTTCATCACCGGGCTGCAGCAACGGTTTTACGTAACTGTGGGCGATGAGATTCAGCCCCTCGGTGGTCCCGCGCACAAAAATAATATTATCCGGGCCGGGCGCGCCGATAAAACGCGCGACCTTGTCGCGAGCGGCCTCATAGGCATCGGTTGAGCGTGCGGCCAGCGTATGCGCCGCGCGGTGGATATTCGAGTTTTCATGCTCATAGTAGTAGCCGATGCGCTCAATCACCTGCTTTGGCCGCTGGGTGGTGGCGGCGTTGTCCAGCCAGACCAGCGGATTTCCGTCCACCCGTTCGGATAAAATCGGAAAATCGGCGCGAATCTGCTCCAGCGGCACCGAGCCGACCCGCGCCAGCGGCGCGAAATCCGGCGACGCCGTACGGGGCGCCGGGAAGTCGTCGACCGCCGCGGACGCGCCGCCCAGCGGCACCACTCTGGGCGCGTAGGGCGGCGCCCGCCCCTCTGCCGCGTCAGGGAAATGGCCGGACAGCAGCGAAGACAGATCGCGTTCGTCCGGCAGGCCATAATCATGCGCCGACGGTTCGCCGGAAAACGGCGCCGACGCAAAGGGCAGCTGCAATTTATTCGTAGTCATAATACTCACCCACTTCAACATCTTCTAATACCGCGATGGCATCATCGGCCAGGATGGCGGCCGAGCAATAGAGTGAAAGCAGATAAGAGGCTACGCCGTTGTCATCGATGCCGCGAAAGCGCACGGACAATCCCCGCGATTGTTCATTGGGCAGGCCGGACTGATACAGTCCCAGCACGCCGCGTTTCGCTTCGCCGGAACGAATCAGCAGGATATTGGTTTTCCCGCTCTGGCCTTTGGGGTTTTTTAACCCATCGACGAATAATTTATCACTTGGGATCAAGGGAATGCCGCGCCACAGGATAAACACGCCGCCGTTAAGCGTCGCCGTCGCCGGCGGCACGCCGCGCCGCGTCGCCTCGCGCTGGAAGGCGGCGATCGCCCGCGGATGCGCAAGGAAAAACGACGGTTCTTTCCATACCTTGCTCAGCAGTTCGTCGAGATCGTCCGGCGTCGGACGGCCCGCGCGCGTCTGAATGCGCTGCGCATCGGCCACGTTTTTCAGCAGACCGTAATCATCATTGTTGATTAACTGGCTTTCCTGCCGCTCGCGCAGGCTTTCGATCGCCAGCGCCAGCTGTTCGCTGGCCTGATCGTAAGGAGAGCTGTAAACATCGGCGATTTTGGTATCGACGTTGACGATGGTGGCGACCGAGTCCAGCTGATATTCACGCGGCCGGGTTTCATATTCGATATAGCCTTTCGGTATCTCAATCTGAGTGGGGTCCTGACCGCATAACGCATCGAGCGGCGTATCGCCCTCCACCACTTTATTGACCCGGTATATGCCGGCTTCCAGCCCTTTAAATTCCAGAAAGCGGGTGACCCAACGCGGGGTAATGGCGCCAAACTGCGGCGCCGTTTTGGTTACGTTGGCCAGTTGATAGGCTGCATCACGCCCGAGCGCGTTAATTACTGGTTTTTTATCTGCCATGATTATTCCTTAATTATTCAGAACACGTTTTTGTTACACGAATAAAGCGCGATTAATATTGCGGCAGGCTGGTATCCACCTCCCTGGCCCAGGCATTGACGCCATCTTTCAGGTTGAGCAGTTTTCCCTTATATCCCGCTTGCTGTAAGGCCCGAATGGCAAAGATGCTGCGCTGCCCTATCTTGCAGAGAAATACCGCATCAATAGCCGGATCGAATTCATCAATCCGGCGGGCGATTTGGCCTAACGGCACGACCTTCGCGCCGGGGAATTTAACGATGGCGCGTTCATGCGGTTCGCGAATATCAATTAATTGCAGCGGCTCACCGGCGTCCAGCCGCGCCTTCAATTCCACCGCGCTGATGCCGTCCACCGGAATATCGTCCGCCGAGGGTTTAAGACCGCAAAACTCCTCATAATCAATTAATTCATTAATTACAGGGTGGCGACCGCAGATTGGGCAATTCGGATCTTTTTCCAGCTTCAATTCACGCTGGGACATCTGCCACGCATCAAACAACAGCAGGCGCCCGACCAGACTATCCGCCCCGCCGACGATCAATTTAATGACCTCCGCCGCCTGAATGGTGCCGATAATGCCCGGCAGCACGCCGATCACGCCGCCCTCGGCGCAGGAAGGCACCAGACCGGGCGGCGGCGGCGCCGGATACAGACAGCGGTAGCACGGCCCCTGTCTGGCGTAAAAGACGCTCGCCTGCCCTTCGAACTGAAATATCGAACCATAAACGGTAGGTTTGCCCAATAATACGCAGGCATCGTTAATCAAATAACGGGTGGGATAATTATCGGTGCCGTCCGCCACCACGTCGTATTCCCGGATGATATCCGGCGCATTCTTACTGTTCAGTTGTGTGTTATAGGTCACGACATGGCAATCCGGATTAATAGATTTAATCCGGTCTTTGGCCGATGCCACTTTGGGGCGGTTGATATCTTTGGTGCCGTGAATAATCTGACGCTGTAAATTCGATACTTCGACAAAATCGAAGTCCACCAGACCGATGGTGCCGACGCCGGCGGCGGCCAGATAGAGCGCCAGCGGCGCGCCCAGACCGCCCGTTCCCACCAACAGCACGCGGGCGCTTTTGATGCGCCGCTGACCTTCAATGCCGATTTCGGGTAATAACAGATGGCGACTATAACGGGCTATTTCCGCATTGGATAATTCCACCAGCCGTTCATCGGGAATAATACTTGCGAGTTGCATACCGTTTAGCCCTTTGTTCCTCCGGCGATGGCCGGAACTAAAATAACCTCATTGCCTGCGCTGACCGGCGTATCCAGACCGCCGGTGTTTTTGATATTGCTATCATCCACGTATAAATTGATAAACGAGCGCAATGTGCCGTCCGCCTCATATAAGTGCTGACGGATATCGGGATAGCTCTCCGCCAGCGCCGTGATTAACTGGCCGACGGTATTCCCTTCCAGCTGGATTTTTGACTGACCATCGGTAAAAGCGCGCAGCGCTGTCGGAATCAGTAAAGTAACGGACATAGGTACACTCCTTAATATGGCTGGCGTCGCGCTCAACTGGCGTCGACGTCTTCCTGCTCGAATTGTTTGCTGGCGGGCGAGAGTCGCCAACTGGTAAAGGCTCCCGCCACGCGCGCGGCGACCGCCACGATGATGTAGGAATAAAACGGCAATGCATGCGCGCGGTCATACTCGGATGGCCGCGCGGGATGATCCGGGTGCGAGTGATAAAAACCGACCACCTCCAGTTCCTGCCGTCTGGCGATACGTTCCGCCGCCAGGAAATCGTCGGCGCTGATGACGAAGCGATGATACTGTTCGTCTTGCTCGCGGGCGTTGTCTATCGGCAAAATGCGCGCCACCGTGGTTACCCTCTGCGCGTCGCTGGCGCCCAGCAACACGCCGCAGCACTCATTGGGATAGCTTTTTTCCCCCTCGCGCCGAATTTCCTGCTCAATCTCTTTCGTTAGCTTTATCATGACGTTTCGTCCCAAAATGTATCCGACACATAGCGCGCGCCCGTATCGCACAGCAGCGTGACCACCGAGCAGCCGGCCGGCAGCGTAGCGGCAAGTTTCAGCGCGGCCGCGACGTTCGCCCCGGACGATACCCCGACGTACAGCCCTTCGCGTCGGGCCAGTTGGCGGCACATGGCGTAGGCTTCCTCGGTGGTCACGGCGATCACCCCGTCCGCCAGGCTTTCATCCAGAATGCCGGGCTTGATGCTGCTGGCCATATGCTTGGTGCCCTCAATACCGTGAAACGGCGAGGCCGGTTGCACCATGAACGCCTTTATCGCCGCGTTTTCCTGTTTCAGTCGCCGGGAACAGCCGATAAAGCTGCCGGAAGTGCCGACGCTGGCCACAAAATGACTGACGCGCCGGTCGGTCTGGCGCCAAATTTCCTGGCCGGTCGTGGTGTAATGAATTAACGGATTAAGCCGGTTGTTGTACTGGTCCGGGTAGAAATAGGCTCCGCTATCGGATTCGACCAGCGCTTTCACCGCCAGATAAGCGCCGTCCGATCCCTCCAGCGGATCGGTCTCCACAATTTCCGCGCCGTAGCTGCGGATAATTCGTTTTCGCTCGGCGCTGGTATTTTTCGGCATAAATAGTCTGACGTTATAATTCAATATTGCACCCAGCATGGCATAGGCAATACCGGTATTCCCGCTGGTGGCGTCCACTAACGTTTTCTCTCTGGTTAATTCGCCGCGGGCAATCCCCTCCAGCATCATGGCCTTTGCCGCCCGATCTTTTACCGATCCGCTCGGATTCATAAATTCCGCTTTGCCCCAGACGGCGACGCCCGGCGTAATTTCATCCAAATGAGTCAAAGCAAGCAAAGGTGTATTTCCTACCAGATCAAGAACCGTCATCTCGATTATTTCCGCTATTTCATTATTATTTATTGGATCGCCGCTATCGTTTATTCATAGCGGATTAAAAAATAGATATTGAAAAAATCAGATGCCGCCGCCGTCCTGATATTTAGTTTGTAATACCGTCGCCTGACGAATATTACTGCCGGGCGGCACATCGCTGGTCAGCCACACGTTGCCGCCTATCGACGAACCCGCGCCAATGGTGATGCGGCCCAGAATGGTCGCGCCGGCGTAAATAACCACATCGTCTTCCACGATCGGGTGGCGCGGATAGTCCTTTTGCAACACGCCGGACTCATCAACCAGGAAGCGCCTGGCCCCCAGCGTCACCGCCTGATAAATACGCACCCGCTTGCCAATAACCGCGGTTTCTCCGATCACCACGCCGGTGCCGTGATCGATGAAAATGCCGACGTCGATTTGCGCGCCGGGGTGAATATCAATCCCGGTTTCGCTATGCGCTTTCTCGCTCACGATCCTTGCCAGCAGCGGCAATCCGAGCAGATGCAACTGGCGCGCGAGACGATAATGAATCACCGCGTAAACGCCGGGGTAGCAGAGCAATACTTCATCGACGCTTTTGGCCGAGGGGTCGCCCTGCCAGGCGGCCAGAATATCAATATCCAGCTGCTGACGGATGGACGGCAGGCGCGACGAAAACAGCCGGATCAGTTGAATCGCCGTTGCTTCATCGCTATTCCCTTGTTGTGGCGACGAGCCAGACTGGTTGGCCAGGCTGGCGCTATAGCGTAATTCGAGGTGCGCTTCTTCCATTAAACTATCAAGCGTGCCGCTCAATAAATAACCTACATAATAATCTTCGCTCTCTTTTCTAATCGAGCTAATGCCCAAACGCATCGGGTATAATATTTTCAGCAAATTATTAACCACCGCCGCGATATTTTCTTTGGACGGCAACAGACGTTTACTCTGATATTGACCCGTTGAATGCTTATCGCGCCACTCACTTCTGGCCTGACTTAATTCCGATACAATACTATCCAGCTCCCAACGACTATTATTCTGCTGAATAAAAATAGATTCACTGACGTCTACATTATTCATAACTGATTACCCATTAAAGCCAGATATTTATACCTAAAAGTTATTTACATAAATAGGCTTATTAATTCATCAAATCAAATGTTTTTATTTTATTTCAATAGCGAAAATAGGCATATAGCCAAAATAATTCGGGTTGCAGGCAGGCGGCGACGCGGCGACTCATTCGTCGGCAACGAATTTACCCAGCCAACGGCATGACCTGCGGTGAGAGAGGGGATATCGCACCTTAATCCCCGGCGACTTACCGCAGTAAGTGACCGGGGTAAGCGACAAAGAGGCCGGAAGCGGATTTGAACGCCGCTGGCGACGACGCGGCAGGAACGGGGCCCCGACGACGGAGCGAAGAACTGCGCGCGGCCTGCGCGGCTGTAAGCCCGAAGGATGGCGGGTACGGCATACTCCTGGCCCTTCGCCGCATACTTTTCTCCTCTGCCGCGCAAGGACGGACGTTTACAGGACCGGCGGTTATCGTCATGATAAAGCGGTTTATTTCAGCGCTGCGGTACGGCGCGCGTTAAAGACGGGCGTTATCCTTATGAAAATAGCCGTAACCGTGCGGCGTAAACAATTGCGCGCGCTGACGGAATATCTCGAACTGCTGTGCGAACTGCTGCGGCTGGATAGCCAGTGCGGCTGGACAACGCATTTTGAACATTCGCTTTCCGTCGCCAATCGGCTGCTGGAGACAGGTTTTGAACAGGTGGAGCTTAACGAGCTCTCCCTTTCGATACGATCGGTTTACGGCGGCATGGGGAGTTTTAATGATTACGTGCCGCTGGTCGATACGCCGGCGTATCGGGCCTGGCGCCGCCAACACGCCGATGCCGATCGTGTGACGAGCAAAGTATACGACGCGGCGCTGGCCCTGATGACGATCGGCGGGCAAAATGCTTAAACCCGAGGATTCCCCACCGGACGAGGTCTGGTGACATCAACGACGGACGACAATGCGCAAGATCTACGATGGCATACTCTGGCTGCATTCCGCCGCCACCGGCAAAACCTTTCCAACAGTGCGCTTTTCCGCCGACGTGGATTGGCTGACAGATGGTTGGATCGCGTTGACCAGCCGGGAAAACAACGAAATCGTGGTGACGGAACTCACGGCGGAAGAGTATCTCTGCGCCGCCGCCGACCTTGCGGGATTCATACAGGCCGAAGCCCGCATCAACCAGGCGCTGACGCGTTCAGACCTGCGCTGCGTCTGGCTGATCCGCGCGGAAGAAAGCGTGCCAGCGGCGCAAGGCCTGTCATTCCAGACGTACCGCCAACGATATACGCCGCCGCGCCTTTTCTACCGCGACATATTCAGCCCGGACGCGGAGGCGCGGCAGACGGCCAGCGAAACGCTGGCCGCGTTTGAACGCGCCGGCGGCAGAGTGTGGGAGATGCCGGCGCATACATAATTGCGCGGCAAACATCCCTGATATCGCCATCATCCTGATTTACGCCTGCACGCCATCGTTACTTTCCCATGCCGCCATGCGAAGGCTACAGGCAGCGGAAAAATCAGGGTTCGCCATTGTTGCCGTATTTAAGAAAACCAGGGCGCTGACAAAGCTGCTGATAAAAGCGCGCAACGTGCGGTAATTCGGGCCGGGTGAACGGGGTCGAGTACCAGCGATGGGTCGACAGACCGAGGACGATGTCCGCCAGGGTAAACGCAGCGCCGCAGACAAACGGCCCGCCTTGCCCAAGCGCGGCGTCCAGGATGGTCATGTGCCGGTTCCAGTTCTGAATACTGGCCTCAACGGCCTGACCGTCTCCCCAGGCCGGATTTTTGCGCACCAGCGCCATAAATGCATAGCGCCAGGCATTGTTCAATTCCGTCGCCTGCCAGTCCATCCATTTCTCCACCTGAGCGCGCGCCCGGGGCTGCGGCGGAACAAGTTCGCGCCCGGCGTCGCCGTAAACGCTGGCCAGATAACGGCAAATGGTATTGGACTCCCAGAGCACCAGATCTTCATCGACCAGCACCGGAACCATCGCGTTTGGATTGACGGCGAGGAACTCGGGCGATGACAGCGATAGCGCACCCTGCCCCCATGCTTCATGTTCGAAAGGGAGGTCAAGTTCATGGCAGGTCCACAGCACCTTGCGAACATTGATCGAGGACGCTCTTCCCAGGACTTTTATCATGACGGAAACCCTTATCCCAAAATTTAACGACGGAGAGCAGATTGCTGACAACGTGGGTTATCGGGGAACGCGCGTGACGGCCTAAAGCATCGACCACTTCGCCCGCAGCAAATGCGGACAACGGTCGCGCCGCCGGGCGAAGCGCAGAGATGCGTCCTGTCCCGCCCCTCGCCGCCGCAGACCCGGCCATCCCGGACTCGCCGGCAATTTGTCGACAACCGCGGCGATCATTTATAGCATGCCGATCGGCCATATTGCCATACGCAAGATGACCCGCGCCGCGCGCCGGGCTGTCGTGAATACAACGGCAGGGTGCGCGAGTCAGGGAGAAAAGCTAATATATTGCGTTGGACCCTATCCTCAGCACGAGTACAGCAAGCTAATGCCTGTTAAACCCTCAAACCCCGACGCCGATGTTTCGCCGCCCTTTTCACTCTCGCCGCAGGCGATCGAATGCCTGCTATCGTCTCAGCAAACCCTTTCCGATCGGTACCCCTGGTGCAGTAACGACGAATCGACGATCGACCATTATCTGAAAGGCCTTTGTGCGCAAATCATGCGCGTGACCAGAACAATGTCGCGCATCGAATGGAAACATTACGGCTCCGGCTATGCTTCTTTCGTCGACGCCTGGTTCTACCAGACAACCCCGCAATTTAATGTCCGACGACCGCCGCGCGACGGCGAAGCGCATACCGGACTGGTTGTTCTGCTAAACCGGCGCGCGCCTTACTTTGTCTTTATGGAAGGCGAAAAACATTGGCTCGCCCGCAGCGCAAGCAGCTATCTGCCCGAATTCGCTATGATTGATCGGCTGAATACGCCCGCCGTACTTTCCCTGAGCCAGCAGGTCCAGCTCCTGCTTGAGAGCGGCGGCCTCATTCGGCTCTCCCGGCAGCAACTGGAGAGGCCCCTGCCGCCTGACCTCCACGTTCCCACGCTGTTGACGGACCGCGGTTTTACCTACTTCGACGCGCTGTTTCACTGGGAGGATTGACGCGCGGCGAAGCGATAACCGTCCGCACGGGTCAGGACATCGTCAGCGGCTCCCAGTCCGGCAGCGCGGCAAACGCAATCTCATATTCAATGCAGCGTTCGCCGCCGGCGCTAAAGTAGCGCTTATGATAAATCAGCTTATCGGCTTCGAAGCGCAGGGGAGTGATAAATCCCCCGCTGGCGCTGGATACGCGACGCAGCGTCTGCGTCGTGATATCGAGACACAGCAACGCCGTATGCGGCCCCCTGTCCCCGGCGACGGCAAGCCACTCCTGAACCGCCAGATAACGCGAATCGGGCGACCATAGCGCCTCATTGCCGAACAGCCTTTCAGGCAGGACAAGGCCGTCCAGCGCTAATGAGAAGTAAGCGGGACCAAAGCGGATCTCGCCGGCGATGATGAATTCGGCCGAGTGCTGGTTGTCGGGAGCGGGTACGCGATGTCGCATAAATTGAGTTGCCCGTTTTTGTCGTTCATGCCGTCATCTTATAAAAAACAGAGACGGACCGCCGACAAAATCGCATTATTAACCACAGACGGTTCACGCATCGCGCCGCGTTTTTCTCGCCCGGCGGCCGCCGTTCATTGCCCTCAGTCTCAGCCGCGCATAACCGATGCGGACGTGAGCAAGCGTTGAGCGCACGGCCGCGACGGGTAAGCGCCTTTTATGCGTGCCGCCTTTACTTACGCGACAAAGCGAATGGACTTACGGTGGCTAAAAGCGGCAAAGCTGTATTTCCCGTGGTACTCGCCCATGCCGGAAGGACCGATGCCGCCGAATGGCAGGGCCGAGGTAAACGCATGGGTTAAAATACTATTAACCTGGGCATCGCCCGACTGAATCTGATTAATAATTTGGTTGCCCCGCCGTTCATCTTTCGTGAACACATAAAACGCCAGCGGTTTCGGATGGTGGCGATTAACCTGTTCGATGGCGCGCTCAATGTCGTCATAGATAATGATCGGCAATAACGGACCGAAGATCTCCTGCTGCATCAACGCGTCCGACCAGTCGACGTCATCAATCACGCTGGCCTGAAAATACCTGTTTTCCCCTTCGCTGACGCCGCCCAGCACAATGGCGCCCTGCGTTTTTTCAAGGTAGCCGTTGAGGGTTTCAATCTGTTTTTCAGTAACGATTTTGCCGTTGGATTTCGGGTCGGCGTAGCCTTTTTGGATCCAGGGGATCAGTTTCGCCATCAGCGTTGAGTGAACGCGCCGGTCCACCAGCACATAATCCGGCGCAATACAGGTCTGACCGCTGTTGATGAATTTAGCGAATGCCAGACTTTCCACCAACTGGTCGATATCCGCATCCTCGCACACCAGCACCGGGCATTTGCCGCCCAGTTCCAGCACCACCGGCGTGAGATGTTTGGCCGCGGCTTCCATCACGATTTTACCGACGCCGGGGCTGCCGGTGAAAAAGAACAGGTCGAACGGCAGGGCGAGCAACGCGGTATTTTCCTCACGTCCCCCCTGGATCACCGCGACATAGTCAGCGGGAAACGCCTCGGCAATCACTTTTTCTATCACTTCGGCAGTATGGGGCGTCAGCTCGGACGGCTTCAAAATCGCGGTATTGCCGGCGGCCAGGGCGCCAATCAGCGGACACAGCGTGAGATTAAACGGATAATTAAACGGTCCGATGATATAGCAAACGCCTAACGGTTCATGCCGCACCACGCAGCGCGAGGGCGCTAACCGCTCACCGGCATCCACCTCTTCATCCTGGCTCCACTGGTCAATATGCTTTAACGCGCTATCCAGCTCCAGCATCACCGCGCCTATTTCCGCCAGGTCGACCACCTGCCGGGATTTACCCAGATCCTTATCCAGCGCATCGTAAATCAACGCCTGATTGGCCAGAATAGTCTCTTTCAGTTTGTGCAACGCCGCTTTCCTGAAGGCGACGTCCCGGGTTTGGTAAGACGAAAAAAACGCTTTTTGCGCGTTAAATACGGCGGGTATACGTTCAGCGCTGGTCATGGTTTAGATCCTCTCGGCTGCATCAATGGGCTATCTCCGTCCTTGTCCCGGCGGCGGACCAATCGATGCGCCTGCGCCCGGCTTCAGGCCGGGAAGCCTCATCGTCCGGCGCGGCCGGCGCCCGTCACAACCGCCAGGATGACTCACGAAATTAACATTCGAGCAACTATACCAGAGGCGAGCGAACTTGCCTTGTCTGAAAGATCAAATCGGGTTGCCGGAGGAAAGGCGCGTCGGGTATCAACATCGACGCGCGCGCCGGCGTCGTGGGCCGGCGGGGTAGCGCGCCAGGCCGCGCGTTCGCCCAGAGCAGACGGCGGTATCGACGTCTAAACCGCTGCGCCGCCGTACATCCATATGGCTAAAACGGGATTTTATATCACAAATATGCATATTCATTGGTGATTTATTTCGTTCGTCCGCCTTTAACGCAGATCTACTATGGTGGCCCGCGGTTGATTGCAGAGTGAAAAACGATGACCATTCCGACCTCCGTGCTCGATCTTATCGGCCGCACGCCGTTACTTGAACTGACGCAGTTTGACACCGGCCCGTGCCGACTTTTTATCAAGCTGGAGAACCAAAACCCCGGCGGTTCGATTAAAGATCGGGTCGCGCTATCGATGATCGAACATGCCGAACGGCAAGGCTGGCTTAAACCCGGCGGGACGATTGTCGAAGCCACGGCCGGCAATACCGGACTGGGACTGGCGCTGGTGGCCGCGCTCAAAGGCTATCGTTTGTTGCTGGTGGTGCCGGATAAAATGAGCCGGGAAAAAATCTTCCATCTGCGCGCGCTGGGCGCGGAAGTACGGCTCACGCGCTCGGATGTCGCCAAAGGACATCCGACGTATTATCAGGATTACGCCCGCCGGCTGGCGGCGGAACTGCCCGGCGCTTATTACATCGACCAGTTCAACAACCCGGCCAACCCGGAAGCCCACTATCGCACGACCGGCCCGGAGCTGTGGCGACAGTTGGAGCAGCGGATTGACGCCGTCGTGGTGGGCGTCGGCTCCGGCGGCACGCTGGGCGGCCTCAGCCGCTACTTCGCGCAGGTATCGCCGCAAACCGAATTCGTGCTGGCCGATCCGCAAGGTTCGATTCTGACCGGCTATCTGCGCGACGGCGCGCAAGGCGAAGCGGGAAGCTGGCGGGTGGAAGGCATCGGCGAAGACTTTATTCCGCAACTGGCCGACTTTAGCCGGGTCAAACAGGCCTATTCGATCAGCGATAGCGAATCCTTTGGCGCGGCGCGCGAGCTTCTGCGCAAACAGGGCGTGCTGGCCGGCTCGTCCAGCGGCACCCTGCTGGCCGCCGCGCTGCGCTACTGCCGCGCGCAGACGGAGCCCAAACGGGTGGTCAGTCTGATCTGCGACAGCGGCAATAAATATCTTTCCAAAATGTTCAACGATTACTGGATGGTCGAACAAGGGCTGATTCAGCGCCCGCCGCACGGCGATCTGCGCGATCTGATTACCTATCGCCACGACGAAGGCGCGACGGTATCGGTCTCCCCCGATGACCGGCTGGCGCTGGTGCACGCCCGCATGCGGCTGTACGACATCTCGCAATTGCCGGTGCTGGAGAACGATCGGGTGGTGGGCATTATCGACGAATGGGATCTGCTCAACAGCCTGAAGAAAAACGCGCGGCATTTCTCGCTCAGCGCGCGCGACGCCATGTCCAGCCGACTAAACACGCTGGATAAATCCGCCTCGCACGACGATCTGTTGGCCACCTTCGATCGCGGACACGTCGCCATTATTCTGGACGGCGAACGCTTTCTCGGCCTGATAACCCGCACGGATGTACTGAACCACTGGCGCCAGACGCTGCGCTGAATCTCGCCGCGGTGACTCACCGTTTTTTTGCTACGAGGAATACGCTATGAGCCGTTTTGATACCCAGACCGTCCACGCGGGCTACACCCCGGACAGCACCGGCGCGGTGATGCCGGCTATTTACGCCACCTCGACCTTTGCGCAAACCGCTCCGGGCGAACACAGCGGCTACGAGTATTCGCGCAGCGGCAACCCGACCCGCAGCGCGCTGGAAGCCGCCATCGCGCAACTGGAGGGCGGCAGCCGCGGATTCGCCTTTGCCTCCGGGCTGGCCGCCAGCGCCGCCATTCTTGAACTGATCGACCACGGCAGCCATGTGGTGGCGGTAGACGATCTCTACGGCGGCAGCTGGCGACTGCTGGAAAACGTGCGTAAACGCTCCGCCGGGCTGCAGATCACCTATGTCGATCCGGCCGATACCCAGGCGCTGGAACAGGCGATTACCGCGCAGACCCGCATGATCTGGGTGGAAACCCCGACCAACCCGCTGCTGAAACTGGCGGATCTGGCGGCGATATCCGCCATCGCCCGCCGGCATGGCCTGATCAGCGTGGCGGATAACACCTTCGCGTCGCCGGCCCTGCAGCGGCCGCTGGATCTCGGCTTCGACATCGTGGTTCACTCGGCCACTAAATATCTGAACGGTCATTCGGACGTGATCGCCGGGCTGGCGGTGGTCGGCGATAAGCCCGAACTGGCGTCGCAGCTGGCCTTTTTGCAAAATGCGGTGGGCGGCATACTCGACCCGTTCAGCAGTTTCCTCACGCTGAGGGGCATCCGTACGCTGGCGCTGCGCCTGACGCGCCACAGCGACAACGCGCTGCAGATCGCCCGCTGGCTGGAGCGACAGCCGCAAGTGGCGCAGGTCTACTACCCCGGGCTGCCCGCCCACCCTCAGTACGCGCTGGCGCAGCGCCAGATGTCCGCCGCGGGCGGCATGATTTCCGTACGACTGCAGGGCGATGAGGACTATGCCCGCGCGGTCATCCAGCGCACCCGGCTGTTTACCCTGGCGGAGAGTCTGGGCGGCGTCGAAAGCCTGATTAGCCAGCCCTTCGCCATGACGCACGCCTCAATGCCGCTGGAGAAGCGGCTGCAGAAAGGGATAACGCCGCAGCTCTTGCGCCTGTCGGTCGGCATCGAAAACCCGCAGGATTTGATCGACGATTTACGCCAGGCGCTGAACACCCAGCAAAATAACCTCTGACTGTCGGCCCGGCGGCGCGCCGGGTTATTTCCTTTCCGCTGATTTGCTTTACCGATATCGGAATATAGCGCGGCCGGATTTTCCATTACCCTGATTTCGCCCCGCAATACAGTAAGGTGAGTGACGGATGGACTATTACATTGGCATCGATATCGGCACCTCGAAAGTGAAATCCGTGCTGTTCGACGCCGCGTTTAATGAACGGCAGATCGCCTCCGCCGCCAACGTCGCCGAGACGTCCGGCGCCGGCTATGCCGAACAGGATATGGCCGCGCTGTGGGACGGTGTGCTGTCGACGCTGACCCGTCTGGCGCGCTCTCCGCTGCTGCGTCAGGGCCGGCTGAAAGCCATCGGGCTGACGGGCCAGGGGGAAGGCGTATGGCTGAGCGATCGGCACGGCGCCCCTATCCGCCGCGCCATTCTGTGGAGCGATACCCGCACGGCGCGCCGCGTGGAACAGATAAAACAGGATGCGACGCTGGAAGCCGCGCTGTTCGCCGAAACCGGCTCCCCGCCGCTGCCCTGCAACAGCAGTATGCTGCTGAGCTGGCTGGCGCGTCACCAGCCGCAAACGCTGCGCGCCGCGCATCACTTTTTCTTCGCCAAAGACTGGGTGCGCTTTCGCCTGACCGGCAAAGCGAATCTTGAATTCACCGACGCCGGCACCTCGCTGCTGGATCTGCGACGCGAAACGCTGTCGGAAACCGTGCTGGACGCGCTCGACCTGCGGCCCTACCGCCACCTGTTCCCGCCGCTGCTGGGGTCGAGGGAAATAGCGGGCGCGCTGAGCGACGACATCGCCGCCCTGACCGGGCTGCCGCCCGGCACGCCGGTCGGCGCCGGCGCGCTGGACGTCTCGGCCGCGGCGCTCGGCATCGGCGCGGTGCGCGACGGCGATATTTTCACCATTCTCGGCACCACCTGCTGCACCGGCATTGTCTGTCGCGGGCTGGATCGCGTCAGCCCAAAGACGCGCTTTGTCGCTCACGCCTGGCCGCAGCACTACCTCAACCTGTTCGCCATGCAGTCCGGCACGCCCAATATCGACTGGGCGCTGGCGCAGCTGGCGGGGAACGCCGATTTCGAACAATTAGGCGCGCGCATCTCCCGCATCGCGCCGGGCAGCGACGGCGTGTTCTATCAGCCCTATCTGAACGGCGAGCGCGCGCCGTTTTACAGCCCGGGCGCACGGGCGGGGTTCTTCGGCATCGGCCAGCACACCACGAATGACCATCTGCTGCGCGCGGTGTTCGAAGGGCTGGCCTACGCCATTCACGACGCGCTGGCCGATTCGCCCGCCGCCGGCGATCTCTATATCGCCGGCGGCGGCGCGGCCTCGCCCTGGTGGCTGCAAATCATCGCCGACTGCACCGGACGTCAGGTTATCGCCAGTCCGACGAAGGAATTGAGCGCGCGCGGCGCGGCGATGCTGGCGGCGCTGGCGCTCGGCGAACAGATCGTGCCCTCCGACCTGGCGGGCGGCGACGGCCGGCTGACGTTTACCCCACACCCGCGCGCCCACCGTGCTTATCAAACGCTGTTTCCGGTCTTTCGTCAGTTGCGCGACCAGTTGCAGCCGCTGTGGCAAGCCCGGCGCCAGGCGCTAAATATGCTGTCGGAACAAGGTACGCATCCCTGATGAAAATTATTTTTACCGCCGAATACGGCGGCGACCTCGCCCGCTTTCATCAACTGGGCGAACTGGTGCTGGACGGCTGGGCCGTCGGCAAACCCAAACTGAGCGAAGCGGCGCTGATTGAGCTGGCCCATGACGCGGAGGTTATCGTCACCAGCTACGACGATATCACCGCCGGCGTGATCGCCGCCTGCCCGCGCCTGCGGCTTATCGCCTGCACCCGCGCCAACCCGGTGAATGTCGACGTCTCCGCCGCGCGCGATCGCGCCATCCCGGTGATTTATACGCCAGGCAGAAACGCCGATGCCGCCGCCGAACTGACGCTGGCCCTGATGCTCAGCGTCGCCCGCCACATTCCGCAGGCGCACGCGGCGTTGAAACGCGGGGAGTTCACGCGCGCCGACCCGCATAGCCAGCGTACCCAGGCCGGCCTGCGCGACGACGTGGTCTGGGACGTGGACAAGAACAGCCCGTATGAAGTGTTTAAGGGTAGCGAGCTGCGCAACAAGGCGCTGGGCATCGTCGGCTATGGCAGCATCGGAAAACGGGTGGGCAGACTGGCGCGCGCATTCGGCATGCAGTTGCTGATCGCCGATCCTTACGTGGCGGCGGAGGAAATTGACGAACCCGGCGTGCGTAAAACCACGCTGGAGGCGCTGTTCGCCGAGGCGGACTTCGTCAGTCTGCACCTGAACAGTACGCCGCAGACCAAAGGCCTGATCGGCGCCGCGTTGCTCAACCGGATGAAAGCGCAGGCCTGCCTGATCAATACCTCGCGCGCGGCGGTGATACGGGAAGACGATCTGATCGCCGCGCTGCGCGCCAGGCGGCTGGCCGGCGCGGCGCTCGACGTCTACGACAGCGAACCGCTGTGGCGCCACCATCCGTTCGTCACCGAATTTGATAACGTGGTGATCACTCCGCATATCGCCGGCGCCACGCGGGAAACCCTGACCAGGCACACCGCGATGATCGCCGCCGAACTGGAGCGTTTTATCCGCGGCGAACCGTTGCTATATCAGTGGCGGTAACCCGCTCTGGCGCGTCGGCGTGGTCGCCATAAACTTCAGGGTGCTTTCCCAGTCGACCACGCCGGCGTCGGATCCCAGTCCGGTCGCCACCAGCGCGGACACCGCCGAACCGAGCTGACAGGCGCGCTCCAGCGCCCAGCCGCGCGCCAGTCCGGCGATAAATCCGCCGCAGTAGCTGTCGCCGCAGCCGGTGGTATCGGCCACCTCGACCCGATAAGCCGGTATATGCAGCGAGAAGTTCTGGCCGAAAACATACGATCCGTCGGCGCCGGATTTGAAAATGCACACGCCCACGCCCCGCTCAAGAAAGAACGCCGCGCTATCCTCCAGCGTTGCGCACCCCGACAGCTGAAGCGCCTCCTGACGAGACGGCATGAAATAATCGACATAGGGCAGCAACGGCGTCAGCAAGCCGAGGGTCGCGCTGTCCGGGGCGATCAAATCCAGACTGGTGGTAACGCCGCGCGCTTTGGCATGGCGCAGCAGCCGTTCGCTCTGGCCGCGATCCATCGCGGCCAGCAGACCGGTGCCGCCATGATGCAGAAAGCGCGTATTGCACACCGCGTCGAATGCCTGCTCGTCAATAAACAGCCGATCGGAGGCGCCGCGATAATGCAGCGCCGAGCGTTCGCCGTCCGGTCGGATCGCCAGGATGGTCGCCGACGTTTCCGCTTCGCGCGTACGCTGCACCAGCGAACAATCGATCCCGAGTCGCCGGTATACGCCCAGAATAAAATCGGCTTTCTCATCCTCGCCCAGACAGGCGGCGGTCGCGGTGCGGATGCCCAGCTTCGCCGCGTTCATCGCCGCGCCGCTGGCGGTGCCCGCCGGATTGAGCCGGATCTGTTCAATAAACCGCACCTCGCCGCCCCCGGGGATGGCGCTGACCGGACGACCGGCGATATCCAGAATGGTTAACCCGACAAATACCGCATCAAACTGATTCACGTTGGCTCCTTTGCGTTTTGCGCCCCGGCTACTGACGTTGACGCAGGCGCCCCTGCAGGAACGACAGCGCCAGCGCCACCACCAGAATAATGCCACTCAGGGCGTCTTTTAGCATGAAATTTAACCCCATCAAATTCAACCCGTTGGCAATCATGGCGAGAAACAGCACGCCAATCAGCGTGCCGGCCACATTCGGCCGGCCGTGCGGGTGAAAGGCGGTGCCGATAAACACCGCCGCGATGGCGTCCATCAGATAGGCCTGACCGGCCAGCGGAGTGAACTGACGCAGATTGGCCGATAAAATCACCCCGCCGACGGCGCAGGTAACCGGCGCGGCAATCAGCAGCCAGAACAGCGTGCGCCGAACGTTGACGCCCGCGATCAGCGCCGCCGGCGCGTTCAGCCCGACGGCGTGAATACGCTTGCCGGCGATGGTGCGCTCAAACAGCAGGTAATACACCGCCAGCAGCGCCAGCGCGATCAGAATGGGCTGCGGCACGCCCCACAGTTCGCCGACCGCCAGCTCATGATAACCCGCCGCCATGCGGCGATAGGCGATCGGACCGCCGCCGTCGGTATAAATACGTTCGATGCTGCTGCCGATAAACCAGGTTCCCAGCGTGGCCAGAAAGGGTTTGATGCGGCAGTAAATGATCAGCGCCGCGTTCAGCAGGCCGATCAACGCGCCGCCGGCCAGCGCCGCCAGCACCGCGATCTGCCACGGCAGATGATAGACCTTGAGCGCCACCAGGGCGAACGCGGCGCCGAAGTCCAGCGCCACCCCGACGGACAGATCGATGCCGCCGGCGGCGACCACCAGCGTCATCGCCAGCGCCACGATCAGCAGCACCGCGCTGCCCTGCAAGATATTGGCCCAGTTGCCTGGCGTCAGAAACAGCGGGTTGCTCAGCGCAAAAAACAGCAGAAACGCCAGCAGAATAACCAGAAAACCGTAGCGGGCGAACAGCGCCGTCAGCGGGCTGCCCGGCCGGGGGCGCGCCGGGGACGGCATCACGTTTAGCTTCACGATCCGCGCCTCCGCTGCCGTATCGAGGCCGCGCCGAGCACCAGCAGAATCAGCGCGCCCTTGATGGCGCCCAGCCAGAAGATATCCACCCGCAGCAGGGCCAGGCCGTTGGATAACGCATTGACCAGCAGCGCGCCCAACAGCGCGCCCCAGAGGGTGACCACCCGCCGGCGGGAAAATGAAGCGCCGATAAAGGTCGCCAGCACCATCTCCAGCAGCAGCGGCTCCGCCGTGCCGGGCGAACTGCCGGAGCCCTGCGCCAACAGCGTCAGCGAGGCCAACGCCGCCGCCAGCGCCGCCAGCAGGTAGGAGCCGGCGACCAGCGAGCTGACCGACAGCCCGGACATGCGGGCGCTTTCCGGGTTGCCGCCGGCCGCCAGCAGATGCTGGCCCCAGCGGCTGTGGTGGATAATAAATTGAAACGCGGCGAACACCAGCAGCATGAACCACACCGCCAGCGGCAGGCCGAACAGACTGTTATCGCGGAACGCCGCCACGGCCGGGTCGTCCACGCTGATACGGCGCTGCCCGGTCAGCCAGTTGGTGAGGCCGGTCAGCGCCACGGAACAGGCCAGCGTGGCCAGCAGCGGCGGCAGACCGATCCCCACCACCAGCGCGACATTCAGCGCGCCGGCCAGCAGCGCGGCGCCGAGCGCCAGCAGAGCCGGCCACACATAGCCCTCTGCGCCGCCGGTCAGGCCGTGACTGAGGATCGCCACCGCCAGCACCGCGATAGCCGGCAGCGACAGATCGATGCCGCCGGCGATCACATCATCGCCGCCGCCGCGGATAACGCACGCCAGACCGCAGCTGAGTATCGCCAGCGGCGCCGTCTGGCGCAGGATAATCGCGCCGTTCTGCCAGGAGAGAAAATACGGCGCCTGTACGCACAGGAACAGCAGCAGCGCGGCGAACAACAGCAGCGGGATTTTATCGATCAGCGCCGGCACCCCAATGCCGTCACGCCCTGTTCGGGTCTGACTTAACATATCGCTTCCTTCTGCGGGCCGCCGCTGGTCAACGCCAGCAGTGCATCCAGCGTAAGTTGTTCGGTACTGACATCCGCAATGCATTCGCCGCGCCACATCACCAGAATGCGATCGCACAGGCCGAGCAGTTCGCCGCCGTCGCTGGAAGACACCAGCACGCCGCGTCCCTGCGCCGCCAGCTGGCGGGTAAGCTGGTAAATTTCCGCCCTGGCGCCGATATCCACGCCCAGCGTCGGTTCGTCGAGAAGAAACAGCGTGCTGTCGGTACTCAGCCAGCGGGCCAGAATGACTTTCTGCTGGTTGCCGCCGCTCAGATAACGCACCGGCTGCCCGACCTCGCGCGGCCGGATATCCAGCTTATCGGCCAGCTGGCGCGCCCGCAGGCGGGCGGTGGTCCGCCGCAGCCAGCCGAAGCGCGCTACCGACGGCAGCGAGGAGAGATTAATGTTATCCGCCACCGACCAGGGCAAAATCAGTCCCAGATGGCGCCGATCTCGCGGGATCAGCGCCATGCCCTGCGCGATGGCCTGCACCGGCGAAGCAATGCGGCGCGCCACGCCGTCAATCACAATGCGCCCGCCGCGCGACGGCGTTAAGCCATACAGCGTATCGATCAACGCCTCGCGCCCCGAGCCCAGCAGACCGGCGATGCCGACGATTTCTCCGCGCGCCAGCGCAAAACTGACCGGCCGGAAATGACGTCCGTCGGTCAGGCGATCCACCTGCAAAAACGGCCGTTCGCCTGTCGCCGACCGGGACGGCGCGGCGAACAGAGTGGCGATTTCGCGCCCCACCATCAGATGGATCAGGCGGTCGATATCGCGGGTCGCCGGCGCGTCCAGCGTGCTCACCCGGCGTCCGTTGCGCAATATGGTTACACTGTCACAAATATCGGCGATTTCGTTGAGATAGTGGGAAATGTAGATAATGGCGATGCCGCGCCGCTTGAGCGCCAAAATCGCCTGCAGCAGTCGCCCGGCTTCGCGCGCCTCAAGCGGCGCCGTCGGCTCATCAAACACCACCAGCCGGGCCTGACCGTCGATCAGCGCCTGGGCGATCTGCACCAGTTTACGCTCCGCCAGGCTCAGGTCGCTAATCAGCCGATCGACGTCCAGCGGCAGATTCAGCGTATGCTGAAAGAAATGCCCGGCGGCACGACGCATCGCCCGTCGATCGAGTCCCAGCCAGCGGCGACAGCGCTCCTGGCCGATAAAGACCGACTCCGCCACGGTAAAATGCGGGATCAGATGTAACTCCTGGTGAATAACCCGCACGCCGTGAGCGTGGACCGTAGCCGGCGTCACGCGCCGCAGCGGCTGGCCGTCAAACAGAATACTGCCGCGGTCTGGGCTATAAACCCCGGCGAGGATCTTGATCAACGTGGACTTGCCCGCGCCGTTTTCGCCGATCAGACCGTGGATTTCGCCGGGGCGAGCGTGCAGCGACACATCGTCCAGCGCGCTAACTCCAGCGAACTGTTTGCCGATCTGCATCATCACCAGCCCCTGCCGCGCCGGCGTGTCCGGAGTCGCCGCCGCCATACGCTACTCCAGTTCGCCGTAGCCGAGTCGCTGGTAGGCGGCTTTGGCCTCCTCCGCCCCTTTCACCGGCAGCACCGGCACAAAGGTCTGCGGCAGCAGAGTCGCGCCGGCAAAGTAGCGCGCCACATTTTGCGCCGACAGTGTGCCGATCAGCTTCGGCTGCTGCGCCACATTGGCGACAAACGGGCTGTCTTTCTCCGCCATGATTTCCAGCGTTTCCGGCCCGGCATCGATAGCCGTCACTTTCACATCCTTATCGCGCCCGGTCTCTTCCAGCGCCTGCACCACCCCGATGGCCGGCTGATCCCAGCACGCCACGTGAATCGCATCCAGCGTGCCTTTCGGGTGCTGGCTCAGCAGCTCAAGCGTTTTCTTGCGCGCGTCTTCGGGCGAGTTGGCGTATTGCTCCGCCAGCTCCGGCTGAATAATTTTGATGCCGGGATAATCCTGCAGTACATATTTCCACAGATCGTAACGAATACCGCAGATGCGCAGCGCGTTGGAAAACGCGTTGAACACCGCGATGTTTCCCTTGCCGCCCAGCACGTCCGCCGTATAACGGCCGATGGTCGATCCGATGGCATAGTTGTCGGAAGTGGTGTTGTTAATGGAGTACGGCGAGACGTGATCGACGGTAAACACCGGGATGCCGGCGTCGCGCAGCGCCTTAAACTTCGGTTCCACCGCGCTGTCGCCCAGAATGCTGATGACCGCATCCACCTTGCGCGCCAGCAGAATATCGTGGTTATTGGCGTGCACCTGATTGTCGCGCCCGCCGTCCACGCCGACCACATTGCCGCCCAGTTTTTCTATCTCGGCGCTCGCCCCTTTATACGCCTCGCGATCCCAAAAATGTTGCGTACCCACCACGGCGACGCCGATGGTTTTTCCCTTGAGTGAAAGCGCCTCCTCTGCGGCCTGCGCGCCGCCGGCCGCCGCCACCAGCAACGCCAGCAAACCTGAACGAAAAAGATGCACGGTCATGATTGATTATCCTGATTTATTGTAATGGCCGGGAATGCTAACAGCAGGTTCGCGCCAGTCTAAATAACAAAAATGATAATAGGTATTAACCAATCAGAAATAGAATTAACCATTAACCGCAGGAATTAACGACAATAAAACGACTCCGCCGGCGCGGGAATAAGATATAAAGAAAGCGTCTTGTTTTTTATCCCTATAAAGAGAATGGTGATAGCTTATTCATTATCGGACCCGAGGCAGCGCCATGACCACACTCGCCATCTACCAGCGCCCGCAGATCGCGCGCCCGCTTCAGCAACTGACCCGCTTCGACGAGATTGCCGCCCTGCTGGCCGGCGCCGGCATCCGGCTGGCGCGCTGGTCCACCGACGGCATCGGCCGGATTGACGATAGCGAAACGCTGCTGGCGCATTTTCAGCCGGAGATTGAACAACTCAAACGCCAGGAGGGCTATACCTCATCCGATGTGATCAGCCTGACGCCGGATCACCCGCAGCGTCTGGCGCTGCGCCGGCAATTCCTGCAGGAACACACCCACAGCGAAGATGAGGTGCGCTTTTTCGTGCGCGGCAGCGGCACCTTTTTCGTCCCGCTCGGCGATCGCGTTTTCCGGCTGACCTGCGACGCCGGCGATCTGCTGCGCGTGCCGGCCAATACGCCGCACTGGTTCGACTGCGGCGAATACCCGGACTTTACCGCTATCCGCATCTTTACCAATCCCGCCGGCTGGGTCGGTCATTTTACCGGCGGGGAGACGTTTCACTGACCGCGCGACGCTTACACGGCGCCGTGAGGCCCGGGTCAGGTTACCCGCTGGCCGTCATCCCCGCGCATACCGGGAGCTTCCCGCCGCTGCACGCCTGGTGTAAAACCGCCGCATCGGCCAAAAAACGCCGGCGCCGGCAGGCCAACATTTAGACGGACGCAGGGTTGCCCCGATGCAAACCGCCCGGCGGGGTCCCGTTTATCGAAAGTGAAAAATCGCGTAATTCCGTTTATTGCAATGCGTTAAGCCTTTGGCGAAATATCCAGGCCAAACCATTTTTCGCTGAGTTTTTTCAGCGAACCATCCTGGCGCATCTTAAGGATACCCGCATCAAGTTGCGCTTTGAGGGCGGTATCTTCCTTACGCAGACCAATCGCAACCGAGCCAAGATTTTTACCCGACAGCAATGGTCCGGTAAGATGCGCTTCTTTCATATCCGGAGTTTTAAGCGCTTCGTGCAGCACCGTGGCGTCCGCCATCACGGCGTCAATGCGGCCGGCGATCAGATCGAGATTCGCTTCATCAATCGTTTTATATTCACGGAACTCAACCCCTTTCAGGCGATCCGCCAGGAATGACGCCGCCGTGGTCGATGTCTGAACGCCAATAATCTTACCGTCCATTTGCGTAGCCAGATCCTTTACCACGGCATCCACTCTGGCCTTATCGGCTTCAAGTCCGAGACTTTCACCGTTGCCGGCCAGAGTGGACAACGGTCCATCTTTTAGGGTCAAAAAGGTGTTGGCCGTTGCAGCATAGGGATCCGAGAAAGCGATCACTTCCCGGCGTTTAGGGGTGATGCCCATTGAGGCTATAATAACGTCGTATTTACCCGTTTTGATTGACGGAATAATACCGTCCCAGTTCTGGGCATAAATAGTGCAATCCGCTTTTATGCGTGCGCAGAGTTCATGGGTGAAGTCAATTTCAAAACCATCAAGCTGCCCCTGAGCGTTGGTAAAATTCCACGGAGCAAAAGCGCCCTCGGTCGCTACGCGAATTTTATCCTGAGCCCAGGCGCTTGCCGTTGCAGTGAGCGCGACGGCTGTAAAAAGAGTGGCAATGGCACGTCTCATATTATTACCCTGTCATGTCTGAATGTGATAATGGAACGGATCATCATTTAAGTGAAACGTAAATACGACGCTTATCATAGGTGTCGATTTTTTATATAACTCAGTCAGAGTCGCGTGCATATTCCCGGACGGCAACGACTCTTTTCTCTCTCCTTAAGTCTCTCAGAGACCCGCTGATTTAATGTAAACGACCGTGCCCTAAATAACGCTCAGAAATAATTCCTGTTCTGAGCGTGTTTTGAAACAACGGATGTCGGCGATAAACTCCGCTCAAGGAAACGTATGATATAAACGGTCAAATAATTCAGCCCCAGGTAGATCAGCCCGGCGACGGCAAATATCTCCACAGGCCGGTAAGTTTCCGAAATGGCCTGAGCGGCCAGTCCGGTAACCTCCATCAGGGTGATGGTCGAAGCCAGCGCGGTCGCCTTTACCATCAGAATAATTTCATTACCGTACGCGGGCAGCATACGAACAAACGCCTGGGGAAGAATGATCCGCCGGTACATCAGGCTGGTCGTCATGCCGTATGCCATCGCCGCTTCAATTTGACCGCGCGGAACGGTGCTGATCGAACCTCTGATGATTTCGGCGACATAAGAGGCCGTGTTGAGCGCCAGAGCAAAAACGGCGCACCACCACGGCTGGCGTAAATACGGCCACAGCACGCTGGAACGCAATTCGGGAAACTGGCTCAAGCCGTAATAAATAAGGTAGAGCTGCACCAATAAGGGGGTGCCCCTGAACAGCGATATATAGCCGCGGGCAAACAGGTCCGGCACAAATAACCCCGACGTGCGCATCAGCGCCAGCATCAGGCCAAGTATGCCGCCAAAAAATACCGATGAGGCGGCAAGCTGAATGGTCAGCGGTATTCCAGGAATAAGCCGCATAAACATTTCGTATAAAAAGCTCAGTTCATTCATCATGATTTTTGCTTCGTATTGCGTTGAATCGAACGCATGGTTCTCGTTTCCGCTTTGTCAAATCCACGACCTGAAAGCCAGGAAACGCCGAAATAGAGCACGGCGGCGGCCATATAAAAAGTGAAATACTGATGAGTGGAGCCGCCGCCAATCTGCGCCTGACGCATCAGCTCAACGACACCAATCACCGAAATAAGCGCGGTCTCTTTCAGGATCATTTGCCAGACATTGCCAATCCCCGGCAAAGCATGGCGGGCAGCAAGCGGGATCACGATGCGTTTGATTCGCAGCGTTAACCCCATTCCAAAAGCAAAAGCCGCCTCAATTTCGCCTTTGTCGATCGATTGAATCGCGCCTCTAAAGACCTCGGTGAGATAAGCGCCGGACACGATACCCAACGCGCACACGCCGATAATAAAAGCCGGCACGCCCACGAATCCCTCCCCGCCAAAGAAACGGCTAACGGCGGTCAGCGCGCTGGACGAGCCGAAGTAAAACAGATAAATCACCAGCAGATCCGGTATGCCGCGTAACACGGTTGAGTAAAAAACCGCCACGCCGCGCAGAAAGGGGACGCTGGATAATGCGGCAAGTGAACCACACAGGCCCAGCATGATCCCCAACAGCATGCCGGCGACGGCCAGCGCGAGCGTTACGCCAAGAGCTTCGATGAGAAAAAATCCCCATCCACCTTCACCGAAGGACAACAATTCAAAAGCGGACATTGCCCATACCCTCCGTCTGACTCATTTTCAATGCTGTGTTTCCGCAGTGTTGCAATGGAGGACAGAATGAGGGAAATTAAAAATTACGAGGCTTGCATTACTTAACGTTATGCTCTGATTTTACCCATTGAAATAATGAGATTATTAACCTCAGGCAATGACATCAGCTTGTTAATAAAACGAAAAAAAATTCGCCCGACGCAGGCGATAATCAAATTCATATTAGCGCAGATCCTACCTGTAGCCATTTCAGCGCCTGAACCACGCAAGGTATAAGGAAATGTTATGTTCCAGTCAAATCGCCTTAATCTGAGGCAAGTTGAAGCGTTTCGCGCGGTGATGCTGACCGGCCAGATAACGGCGGCGGCAGAGCTCCTCTACGTAACGCAACCGGCCGTCAGCCGCCTGATCGCCGATTTCGAACGCAGTACTCGTCTTCATCTGTTCGAACGCAAAGGAAACCGACTGATGCCGACTTCCGCCGCCTTCGCTCTGATGCATGAGGTGCAGAATGCCTTCATCGGACTGGAGCGTATAGGTAAAGCGGCCGAGGATATTGGCCGAAATTTTTCAGGCACGCTGCGTATCGTTGCAATGCCGGCGTTAGCAAACGGCATCCTTGGCCGTTTCCTGGCTCGTTTCGTGCGTGAACGAGAGGGTCTGCATGTATCGCTGGATGCGTTTCCCTCTCCTTCGGTCATCGAACGGGTGGCGTCGGGCAATGTGGAGCTCGGGTATGTGGATTTCCAGTTTGAACGGAGAGGCATGCTGTGCCAACACCGTTCTATGCCTGCGGTCGTCGCGCTGCCATCCAGCCACCCGCTGTGCGGCAAGCAAACGCTGACCCGGGAAGATTTAGTCGGTGAGAAATTAATCGACATTGAGCCCGGGTCTATTTTTTCAAAGCGGCTTAGTGTGGAGCTGGAGGGGATTGATCAGGCATCGATGATTGAGACTTATTATTCTCACACCGCCTGCTCAATGGTTATGGAGGGAGCGGGACTGGCCGTCACTGATCCATGTTCAGCGCATGAGTTTGTTGGACGAGGCCTGAGCATCCGCCCATTCCAGCCTGAACTGGAAGCGGGCTTTACCGAACTCCGATTAGAGAAAAACGCCGATGGCGGCCTGGCGACTGAATTTGCTGAGGCCTTTTGGGATTTCCTTAAGGCTGAATTAGCCCTGTAGACGTTATCCGCGACTCGCCGCCGCCAAACTGACGGGTATGCACAGGCCCGCTAACGGCGGCGGTTGAACACAGCGGCTTTCCCGCCGGGGCCATATTCAGGCCCCTTTCCGCGCCCGCCAACCGGGCGCCGCCGCGCAGCAATCCAGATCATTTCCTTATATATGGCAACCCGATATCCCGCCCGGCGCGCTCCATAACATTCACACATGGAAGGCCTGCCTTTACTCATTTGTATTAGCCGTGTTTCAACGGTTTCATGATTATCATCCTAACCCACAACGATTTAACCCGGTTTCACTTTTCAGCGTGTTGGCAGAAGAAGGTGATAAATCCGGAGGATTAACGATGGCAAAGCGAATTGATAATACCAATGCGGTAGTGACTTTTACATTTGATGGTCAGACGGTTTCTGCCCGGGAGGGCGACACCGTGGCGGCGGCGCTGGTTGCCGCTGATCGCCGGGCGTTACGCGAAAGTGTCGTCAGCGGCGCCCCGCGAGGCGTTTACTGCATGATGGGAGCATGTTTTGACTGTCTGGTCGAAATAGAGGGCGTGGCGAACCGGCAGTCCTGCATGGTCACGGTTCAGGAAGGCATGGTCGTGCGACGCCAGCGTGTTTGTTCTCAGGGGAAACAATGACTCAATTTGTGGATGTGGCAGTAATCGGCGCAGGGCCGGCAGGTATGTCGGCGGCGACCGAAGCCGCTATGGCAGGCCTGTCGGTAACGGTCCTGGATGAGCATCCTGCCCCGGGAGGGCAGATATACCGTAACGTGGAAACCGCCGGTAACGCCCGGCACCAGTTGCTTGGAAAGGATTATTCTTATGGGCTTTCACTGACAGGCGCATTTCGCAGCAGCAATGTCGAATACATTCCCCGGGCGATCGTCTGGAATATCAGTACCGATAAGCTCGTTGAATACAGTCAGGACGGACAGTCAAAACGTATTCGCGCCGGCGCGATTATCCTGGCGACAGGGGCATTTGAGCGTCCGTGTCCATTACCCGGCTGGACCTTACCCGGCGTGACCACCGCCGGGGCGCTGCAGGTTCTCCTCAAGACGGCGGGAGTGGTTCAGGAAAACGTGGTTCTGGTTGGATCGGGTCCCCTTATCTGGCTGGTTGCCGCGCAGATGATTGATGTGGGCTGCCCGCCTCTCGCCGTCGTTGAAAATGTGCCTAAAGGCAGGATGCTTGCCGCTCTGCCTTATCTGCTGAAGGCACTGAAAGCGCGGGAGTATCTGTTCAAAGGGATAAAGCTGATGCAGAAAGTCCGCAGGACCGGGGTGCCGGTTTATCGCCAGGCCAAAGGCATCGAAATTGCCGGCGATCGCGAGGTGCAGTCGGTAACGTTCGTCGCCGGCGGAAAACATCATCGCCTATCAACAAAATATGTCGCGCTTCACCAGGGCGTGGTTCCCAACCAGCAGGCCACCCGCCTCTTGAACTGCGAGCACGTCTGGGACAGGCAACAACATTGTTTCCGTCCGGTTGTCGACGCCTCATTCGAAACCAGCGTGGCGGGCATATATGCGGTGGGCGACAGCGCAGGCATTGCGGGCGCCAAAGCGGCGGAACTGCAGGGCCGAATCGCCGCGTTATCGCTGGCGGAAAAACGCGGCCATCGCGCCGCCGCGCTCCGAGATAAACTCAATAAGGGGCTGCGGCGTGAAAACAGTATTCGCCCCTTCCTCGAAATATATTATGCGCCGGCGCCGGAAATCATTAGCCCAGCCGATACCACCATCGTCTGCCGGTGCGAAGAAATTTCCGCCGCGACGATCCGGGCATCGGCACGCCTGGGGGCAAAACGCCCGAATGAGGTTAAATCACTTTTCCGCGCCGGCATGGGGCCCTGCCAGGGAAGAGTATGCGGTCTTGCCGTGCAGGGCATTATTGCTGAAACCATGAAACAGTCCCCGGAAGAGGTTGGATATTATCGCATTCGCGCGCCGCTAAAGCCGATTCCGCTTAGCGAGCTTGGCGTATACCGGCCTGAACCTGGAGAAAAAGAGGGGCGCGCCGTATGACGATGAACCCGACTGAGGCAATCAGAAAAAGCGATCTCCTTATCATCGGCGGCGGTATTCACGGCTGCTGCACGGCGCTGTTCGCCGCGCTGAGAGGCATGTCCGTCGTGGTGCTCGAAAAAGACAGCGTCGCGCGTCATGCCTCCGGCGTAAATGCCGGCGGCGTTCGTCGGCTGCAGCGACATATCGCGGAACTCCCGCTGTCCAATATGTCGATGGACCTCTGGTACGACATTAATAATTTGCTCGACGATGACTGTGAATTCAAGGTCGCCCCACAGATCGAAGTTGCTGAGAATGAGCAGGAGATGGTCGGGCTTCGCGCCCGCTCGGCGCGTCTATTGGCGCTGGGCTACGACAATGAGGTCATTCTCGAACGCAATGAGCTTAAGAGCATACTGCCCGCCATTTCCGACCACGCCGTCGGCGGGCTTGCCAGCCTGAAAGACGGTTTTACACAGCCCTATAAAACAACCCTGGCATTCAAACGTAAAGCAGAGTCCCTTGGCGTCCGTTTTTTTGAGGGCGTGGCGGCCCGCCAGCCGGTAAGAAAAAACGGGGTCTGGCAAGTCAGCACCCAGGCGGGGAGTTTTTATGCGCCTAAACTGCTTAACGCCGCCGGGGCATGGGGCGGGGATCTTTCCGCTTCGCTCGGCGAGCCGGTGCCGATAGAAGCGCTGGCGCCGATGATGATGGTGACAACCCGTTTGCCGCCATTCTGCCACGCCGTCGTGATGGCGGCGAAACGCCCGCTCTCATTCAAACAGATGCCTAACGGCACTGTCGTCATTGGCGGTGGACGTCTTGGAAGAGCAGACCGTCATACAAATCTTTCAGAAGTGGTGTTTTCCAACCTGCAGCCAACCGCCGAAACCGCGATAGATCTCTTTCCCATCATGCGTAATGCGACATTGGTCCGCTCGTGGTCCGGTGTTGAAGGCTGGTTGCCCGACAGTATTCCGGTTATTGGCGCGTCGGCTAAACATGAAGACCTGTATCACAGCTTTGCATTCTGCACGCACGGTTTTCAGATGGGCCCCGGCGTTGGAAAAGTCATGGCCGAATTGATTGCGTCAGGTTCAACCACCTACGATCTATCCCCCTTCTCGGTAGCGCGATTTACACCCGTGATGTCGCGGTAACGGTCTCAACGCTTGCCGGCGACAGGGCGTTAACTGACGTCGGCATTATCATCTTCCGCCCTATTTTGTACGGCTTCTCCCGTCAGGGGATCGTGCGGCTCAAGGTTTACCAGGCCCGCTGATAAATGACTATGCGCCAACTAATTCGCGCGCAGGGCAAACGATTATCGTGTTGAACAACGCAATGCGCTGACGCTTAATGGGCGAGGCGCATGACCTTGCGCTGCGAACGCGGCAAGAACCCGGTCAACGGCCAGAAAATGATTTGACCCGCCAACGGCTGACCTTCGGTGACGGACAGGATGTCTCTCATGAATCCCGATGCGTTTACCCGGGTAAGCGCCTGGGGCGACAAATCCGCCGGAAGCCGGTTTGAACGCCGCAGGCGGCGGCTTCATCCGCGGGAAGGCCCCGGCACGGACCTGAAAATTGATCGCGGCCGACGCACCTGCAATCTGCAATCTGCAATCTGCAATCTGCAATCTGCAATCTGCAATCTGCAATCTGCAATCTGCAATCTGCAGGGTATACTGCGCAAACAGAGCATACGCAGGAAGGTTTATGGATATTATTACCGTGCTACAAACGATGGCGGGACTGTTGCTTTTCATCGCCGCGCTAACGCTTTTATTCCGCCAGATGGTGAATAAAACGTTATTTGTGATTAATAGCGAAACGCCGACTAAAGTATTGGATATCACCCGCAAAACGGTGTTCAGCATCTGGCTCGAAGGGCCGTTATTTCGGCGCATACAGAAAATCAGGCCATTGATTCATCAACAACCGCAACAGATTACCATTCCGTTAAAAGGCGCCTTGGGCCGTTTTTATAAAAACGGCTTTTCACGTGGTTCACGCGCGGAATGGCGGGTAGAACTGTTGCCTGGCCGCTATCATATTCAACTATGCGATGAGCACGACCGCCCCATCCCTCCCGGCGACGTTATAACGGAGAGCCGGACGCCGCTACTTGCGCAAGCCGAAGAAGCGAGTTATCAGTTGCTGTTTAAATCGGGTTTATCAAACAAACACTATCTGCTGATCCTGGCGGGGATTGTTTGGGGCCTGCCTGCATTAATGTCCGGCGTGCGTTCTCTGTGGATGTGGTATGACTAGGGTGTGTCTCGTAACTGTTTTTTGTACAGTACAGCATTGTTATAACTGTGCAAAAACGCCTTTAAGCGATAAAAATAGTCCTGAAAATGCTCAATATTCAACCCACAAACACATTCCGGAAATGATTACTGCATCACATTTTGGTATGCAGGGAGGTTAAGGGGCACACACTAGTGCCCGCGCTGAACGCTATTGTCTTCAGCATGGCTCAGACGGCAGATGCGTTGACTGCGGGCGATGATGCGGCTCATCCCGGGCCTCGCCGTCGGGGGCAAAGCGCGGCCTAAAACGGCTTACAGCAGGGCGACCAGTCGTTTCAATTGCTCGATGACTTCGTCGCGCGGCGCCTGCGCGCCCCGCGGCCACGTCGATTGGCGGATCACCAGACGGGTCGGCAACAACTCCCGCACCCGCTGTTCAGGTCGCTCCAGCAGGTGACGCAAATTCGCCACCGCACGTTTTCCCAGCAGTTCGAAATCCTGCGCCACCGTGGTCAACGCCGGCTGAAAAAACTGGCTATCCGGCGTATCGTCATAGCCCGTTACCGATACCGACTCCGCCCCGACTCTTTTCAGTTGATGCAGGGCGCTGAGCACGCCGAGCGCCATCTGGTCGTTCGCCACCACTATCGCGCTGATGCGCGGGTTGGCGCTAATCAACGCGAAGGTTTTCTCCCAGCCGCTGCTGGCGCTCCAGTCGCCGAATTCGGTCAGCGCGTTGCTCACGCCGAGGGCGTGCAGCGCATCGCGCCAGCATGCCAGACGTAAACGCGCCGAGATCGAACTTTCCGGCCCGGCCAGTAAACCGAAATCCCGGTGCCCCAGTTGCCAGAGATGGTTCACGCAGGCACTGGTGCCGTCGTAATGATCAAAGCGCAGGCAGGAGACATCGCTGTCGGGCGGCACATCAAGAAACAGACACGCCATATCGGGATTCTCCCCGGCCAGCTGTTCCGCCACGCCGCCTTCCAGCGGCAGGCTGACGATTACGCCGCGAATATTTTGCGCGCGAAACTCATTCAGCGCCGACTGCAGCGCCGCCGAATCCGGATTTTTCAGCATCGCCATCGCCACCTGAAGCTGACAGGCTTCGGCATGGCTTTTAATCGCCGCGGCAATTTGTGACGGCGCGTGCAGCGTCAGCGAGGCGCTGATCAGGCCCAGCGCCGTCGATGCCTTACCGGCCAGCAGCTGCGCCGAACGGTTAGGCACATAATTCAGGCTATGCATCGCCTGCATCACTTTGTGACGGGTGCGCTCGGCCACTCGCGCCGGGCTATTCAACACCCGCGAGACCGTTTGCTGCGATACCCCTGCCGTTTTCGCCACATCGTCCAGCGTGGCCAGGCGCTTTTTCATCATCCCCCCCTGGTCATTGCCTGCGGCCATAGCGATGGCGCGAGGAACCGAGGTTAAGCGGCGACGCGGAATGTCACACGCTAACATTTTATGTCTGATTAACGACATTCTAACGCTATTTACGCCACGTTCTGTGAACTCTCCCGGATTCCTTTTATTTCACAATTGCCGTCAATCCGCGTAACAGCGATAAATACACCATGATGTATAGCGCATGACATTTTTCACCCGTCCCCGGCAAAAATCTTGATGCCGCGGGGGCAGGCAACGCCGTCCGTCGCCAGCGGCGGGATGGTGCGCCGGACCCGGGCCAACAGCGGATGAGCGCGGCGTTGGTCATGCGCCGACGCTGACGTCGGCAGGAGGCGAAAATCGCCGCCCGCCTTCGGTCTTTTAATCATAACCAGGGAAAGATGCTATGAAACTTTCTGAACTTAACCCGCGTGAACGGCATAACTTCATCTATTTCATGCTGTTCTTTTTCTTTTACTATTTCATTATGTCGGCCTATTTCCCCTTTTTCCCGGTCTGGCTGGCGGATGTAAACCACCTGACGAAGACGGAAACCGGCATGGTGTTTTCCTCCATCGCCTTGTTCGCCATCGTTTTTCAGATCGCTTTCGGCCTGATCTCGGATAAATTAGGCTTACGCAAACACTTATTGTGGTGCATCGTTATTCTGCTGGTCCTGTTCGCTCCGTTCTTCATTTTCGTCCTTTCGCCGCTGCTGCAATACAATATTTATCTCGGCGCACTGGCGGGCGGTCTGTATCTCGGTTTTGTCTTTTCCGGCGGCGCCGGCGCCGTTGAGGCCTACATCGAACGCGTCAGCCGCACCAACCGCTTCGAATATGGGCGGGTGCGCGTTTCCGGCTGCGTCGGCTGGGCGATTTGCGCGTCGCTGACCGGTATCCTGTTCAGCATCAACCCCAATATCACCTTCTGGGTCGCCTCCGGGTTCGCGCTAATCCTGGCGGTGCTGTTGATCCTCTCGCGTCCCGAACCCAATCGCACCTCGCAGGTGCTGGATCAGATCGGCGCCAATAAGCGCGAATTTTCCATAAAAATGGCCTTTGAACTGCTGAAAATGCCGCGCTTTTGGGCGTTTTTACTCTACGTGGTGGGCGTGGCCAGTATTTATGATGTCTTTGACCAACAGTTCGCCAACTTCTTTAAAAGTTTCTTTTCATCGCCGCAGCGCGGCACCGAGATATTCGGTTTCGTCACGACCGGCGGGGAATTGCTTAATGCCCTGATTATGTTTTTTGCTCCGCTGATCATTAACCGCATCGGGGCGAAAAATGCCCTGCTGATCGCCGGAGCCATCATGTCGCTGCGCATTATCGGCTCGTCGTTCGCCAGCAGCAGCATCGAGGTCATTATCCTGAAAACGCTGCATATGTTTGAAGTGCCGTTTCTGCTGGTCGGCACCTTCAAATACATCTCCTCGGTATTTGACCCGCGCCTTTCCGCCACGCTGTTTCTGATTGGCTTCAACCTGTCGAAACAGCTTTCCGGCGTGCTGCTCTCCACCTGGGTGGGCCGGATGTACGATACCGTCGGTTTCCATCAGGCCTATTTGATTCTGGGCATCATCACCGCGACGTTTACCGCGGTCTCCTTCTTCACCCTTACCGGACGTCGCCCGGTCACACTGGCTTCCGCCGGAGCCGACAAGGCCTGATCGTCCGCTGAGGCCGGCAGGGCCGATTGCATACAGATCGCGAGAGAAAAATGCGTTATTCTGGCGGCAATCATTGCAGGGGCGCCTGAGCGCCCCTTAACCTGAACGATAAGCGCCCCATGCAAAACCGGCTGACCATTAAAGATATCGCCCGACTGTGCGGCGTCGGGAAATCCACCGTCTCGCGCGTGCTGAACAACGAAGGCAACGTGAATCCGCAAACCCGCGAGCGGGTCGAAGCCGCGATCCGTCAGCATGGGTTTACGCCGTCCCGCTCGGCGCGCGCGATGCGCGGCCAGAGCGACAAAATCGTGGGGATCATCGTTTCCCGCCTGGATTCGTTATCGGAAAACCAGGCGGTGCGCGCCATGCTGCCGCTGCTGTACCAACACGGTTTCGACCCCATCGTGATGGAAAGCCAGTTCGAGACCCGGCTGGTGCAGGAACATCTCAACGTACTGGCGCAGCGCAATGTCGACGGCGTAATCCTGTTTGGCTTCACCGGGCTCGGCGCCGCCATAATAAAACCGTGGCGGGACAAAATGGTGGTGATGGTACGGGAATACGACGGTCTGTCTTCGGTTTGCTACGACGACGCCGGCGCCGTCAATCTGCTGATGGAACGCCTGCATCAGCAGGGACACCGCCGCATCAGCTACCTAGGCGTGCAGCAAAGCGACGCCACCACCGGCCGCGATCGCTATCTGGCCTATCTCGACGCCTGCCGGCGCCTGCAGATCGACGCACGGGCGGCGCTGGGCGAACTGAGCTACCAGAGCGGGTTTCAGCATGCCGCCCGGGCGATCGATCCGCACACCAGCGCGCTGGTGTGCGCCTCCGACAGCATCGCCCTCGGCGCGATAAAGTACCTGCAGCAACAGCGGATAACCGCCATTCAGGTCTGCGCCATCGGCAATACGCCGTTGCTCAGCTTTCTGTTCCCGGAAACGATCTCCGTTGAATTCGGCTACGGCAGCGCCGGACAACAGGCGGTGCAGCAACTGCTCGCCCAGTTGAGCGGCAAGGCGGACATCCGGCGCATCGTGGTGCCCAGTCAGCTGTCCTGATCCCTCCGCCGCAGAGCCGGCTGGCGCGCCGCGCCCGCCGATGTTTACGCCCTGCTCTCCTCTGCGCGAAGCGCGCTGAAAAGGCTCTCGCCGGCCGTTCAGCCCTCACCGATGCCGCCTCCGACGCTAAGCGTCTGCTCCGGCAGGGCTATGTCGCGATCATATTCCCCCCTGACCTTAACCAAAACCGTTACGACGCGCGGCTTTAGGCGCGCTGTATCTCCGTTGACCGGCGGGTTGCTTTTGTGATCTTGTCCGCAAACTGGGAACGTTCCCACTTGATAAATGACGCCGGACCGCTAAGCTCTGGGCATCAGTTCCGTTGCCTCTCCAGGTATTAATTTAAGGTGTCCCATAATGAGTAAAGTCAAACAGCAGGATATCGACCGTCTGCTCGTTCTGGTCGGCGGCCGCGAAAACATTGCGACCGTCAGCCACTGTATTACCCGGCTGCGTTTCGTCCTGAACGATCCAGCCAAAGCCAACCCCAAAGAGATTGAAACCCTGCCGATGGTCAAGGGCTGCTTCACCAACGCCGGTCAGTTCCAGGTGGTGATCGGCACCAACGTCGACGATTACTATCAGGCGCTACTGGTCAACGCCGGCCTCAGCGACGCCAATAAAGAGCAGGCCAAAGCGGCGGCGCGGCAGAATATGACCTGGAGCGAGCGCGCCATTTCGCACTTTGCGGAAATCTTCTTCCCGCTGCTGCCGGCGTTGATCAGCGGCGGTCTGATTCTCGGGTTCCGCAACGTCATCGGCGATATTCCGATGTCCGGCGGCCAGACGCTGGCGCAGATGCATCCGGCATGGCAAAGCATCTATGACTTTCTGTGGCTGCCCGGCGAGGCGATTTTCATGTTTTTGCCGGTGGCCATCTGCTGGTCGACGGTGAAAAAAATGGGCGGCACGCCGGTACTCGGTCTGGTGCTCGGCGTCACGCTGGTGTCGCCGCAGCTGATGAATGCCTATCAAATCGGCGTACAGACGCCGGAAGTATGGAATTTCGGCTGGTTCAGTATTGAAAAAGTCGGCTACCAGGCGCAGGTTATCCCGTCCATGCTGGCCGGCGTCGCGCTCGGCTGGATTGAAACCCGGCTGAAAAAATGGGTGCCGGATTACCTGTATCTGGTCGTCGTGCCGGTCATTTCGCTGTTGCTGGCGGTGTTCCTGGCGCACGCGCTGATCGGTCCGTTCGGCCGCATGATCGGCGACGGCGTGGCCTGGGCGGTGAAAGCGGTAATGACCGGCAGCCTGGCGCCGATTGGCGCCGCGCTGTTCGGCTTCCTGTACGCGCCGCTGGTGATTACCGGCGTACATCAGACCTCGCTGGCCATCGATATGCAGATGATCCAGAGCATGGGCGGCACGCCGGTATGGCCGCTGATCGCCATTTCCAACATCGCCCAGGCGTCGGCGGTGCTCGGCATCATCATCATTAGCCGCAAGGCCAACGAACGCGACATATCGGTGCCGGCGGCCCTTTCCGCCTATCTCGGCGTAACCGAACCGGCGATGTACGGGATCAACATGAAATACCGCTTCCCGATGCTGTGCGCCATGATCGGCTCAGCGGTCGCCAGCCTGATCTGCGGACTGAACGGCGTGATGGCGAACGGTATCGGCGTCGGCGGCCTGCCGGGCATCCTGTCGATCCAACCCAAATTCTGGCCGATCTTCTCGCTGGCCATGCTGGTGGCGATCGTCATTCCGCTGCTGCTGACCATCATGGTCTACAAACGTAAAGCCCGCCGCGGCGAACTGCCGGTATAACTACAGGCCCCGGGGCTCGCAGCCGCTAAGGTTCGCGGGCCCAGGCAACATGTCAAAAGGTAATCAGCAATGCATAACCCCATTCCCTGGTGGCAAAACGGCGTCATCTATCAGATCTACCCAAAAAGTTTTCAGGACAGCACCGGCAACGGCTATGGCGATCTGGCCGGCGTAATACAGCGCCTGGACTATCTGCAGCAGTTGGGCGTCGACGCCCTCTGGCTAACGCCGATCTATCTGTCGCCGCAGGTGGATAACGGCTACGACGTGGCGGACTACTGCGCCATCGATCCGGCCTATGGCAGCATGGCGGACTTCGAACGGCTGGTAGCGGCCGCGCACCGGCGCGGCATGCGCATTGTGATGGATATGGTGTTCAACCATACCTCGACCGGGCACCCCTGGTTCAAAGCGGCGCAGGATCGCGCCAGCCCCTGGCGCGCGTTCTATATCTGGCGCGACGGGGAAGACGACGCCCCGCCCAATAACTGGCGCTCTAAGTTCGGCGGTCCGGCGTGGCAATGGCACGAAGAAAGCGGCCAGTATTACCTGCACCTGTTCGCGGCCGAACAGGCCGATCTGAACTGGGAGCACCCGCCGGTACGCGAAGAGCTGAAAAAGGTCTGCCGTTTCTGGGCGGACAAAGGCGTGGACGGCCTGCGCCTTGACGTCATTAATCTGGTGTCCAAACGGCAGGACTTCCCCGACGATACGCAGGGCGACGGCCGTCGTTTCTATACCGACGGCCCGCGCATTCACGAGTTTATGCAGGAGATAAGTCGGGAAGTCTTCCAGCCGCGCGGACTGATGACCGTCGGCGAGATGTCCTCCACCACGCTGGAACACTGCCGGCAATATGCCGCCAGGAGCGGCGCGGAGCTGTCGATGACCTTCAATTTTCATCATCTGAAGGTGGACTATGCCGGCGGGAAGAAATGGACGCTGGCCGCACCGGACTATGTCGAGCTGAAGCAAATTTTCCGCCACTGGCAGCAGGGCATGCACGATCGCGCCTGGAATGCGTTGTTCTGGTGTAACCACGATCAGCCGCGCATCGTATCGCGCTTTGGCGATAACGGCGCGCTGCGCGTGCCCGCCGCCAAAATGCTGGCGATGGTGCTGCACGGCATGCAGGGCACGCCCTATATCTACCAGGGGGAAGAGCTGGGCATGACCAATCCGGGCTTTAGCCATATCGACCAATACCGCGATGTGGAAAGCCTGAACATGTACGCCGAACTGAGCGGGCAAGGTCGGGACGACGAGAGCCTGCTGGCGATCCTGGCCAGCAAATCGCGGGATAACAGCCGTACGCCGATGCAATGGAGCGCCGCGCCGCACGCCGGCTTTACCCAGGGAACGCCCTGGATTAGCTGCGCGCCGAATTACCGGGAAATCAACGCGCAAGCCGCGCTGGCCGATCCCGATTCGGTATTTCACGCCTATCGCCGGCTGATCGCCCTGCGCAAGCAGTATCCGCTGCTGACTCATGGCGACTATCAGGATCTGGCGCCGCAGCACCCGGCGCTATGGTGTTACCAGCGCAGCTGGAACGGCCAGCGCCTGCTGGTCGCCGCCAACCTCAGCCGCGAGTCGCTGCGCCTGCCGACGGAAGCCTTCGCATCCGAAGGACGCTGGATCCTGCTGATGGGCAACTACCCGGATGCGCCGGCGCAGCCGCGCGACGTCACGCTGCGGCCGTTTGAAGCGTGCTGGTGGCTGCAGACGGCGTAATTTGCGCGCCGCGTCCCGCGGAACGAAAACCGTATCGGCGAGGCCCGGAACATGGCCGATGCGGTTGCGCCGTCTTCAGCGCCCGGTGCGGCGGCGATTAGGCTTACGCGCGCCCTTCCCGATCTCGTCGCCGGGTCTGCCGCCCCACGCAACCGACCGGTATTGCGGACCGACGGCCGGCCGAACGGCGGACACAATCCTTACGGCCGGGCGCCGGGTCTGCCGGCTCGCGCAACCGACCGGCGTCGCGGACCGACGGCCGACCGAACCGCTGACACAATCCCTACTGCCAGGTTCCGGGTCTGCCGACTCGCGCAACCGACCGGTATTGCGGACCGACGGCCGGCCGAACGGCGGACACAATCCTTACGGCCGGCGCCGGGTCTGCACAACCAACGCCGACCGCCTCCGCCGCTTCGGCCGCTATCAGCCGCAAATTGCGTGCGAAACGCCAGCCCGCGGCGCGGCGGTAAAAAAATCGTGACTAAAATGTTAATTAATCAATTTAATGGGTAAAAACCAGGATGAACGCCTCAGATGATAATGATAACGATGAGCATTTACCTGAAGGGCTGATACACTGGCAGGACAAAAAACCACCGCTTCTCAGGGAGAAGACCGATGTCCACGCCAATCGAAACCGCCAAAACCACCTACCGCCCGGCCCCGCCGCGGCTGGTACAGGTTAAAGCGATCCGCGATATTACCCCCGGTCTGCGCCGCATCACATTCAGCGGCGAGAATCTGCATGACTACCCGCCCGACTGTGAAAGCTGGCACCTGAAAATTCTGTTGCCGCATGCGGGCCAGTTGAAGCCGGATTTACCCACCCTCACGCCTCAGGGGCCGCAATGGCGAGAAGGCGAGACGCCGCCGTTTATCAGAACCTACTCGGTACGCGCTTTCCGGCCGGCGCAGCGCGAACTGGATATTGAATTCGCCATTCATGACGGCGACGGCGGGCCGGCGCTGAGCTTCGCCCGACGGGCGCAGCCAGGCGACTGGATCGGCATCTCTAATCCCGGCGGTCCCGATCCCATGCTGCCGACGGCCAGTTACTATTTTATGGCCGGCGATCCGACGTCGCTGCCGGCGATTGCCGCGCTGCTCGAAAAAATGACGCCGGATGCGCAGGGCAAAGCGGTCATTCGCGTAGATAAAGAGTGCGATATCCAGCCGCTGAATAAACCGGCCGGCATAGAGATCGTCTGGCTATGCGGGGATATCTCGCTGACCGATCGGCTGACGGCTATTTTTACCTCATGGCCGTTGCCCGAAACCGATGCGACCTTCTGGATCGCCGGCGAAGACCAGATGATTAAAACATTGCGCCGCTATCTGCGTCGCGACAAAGCGGTCGATCGTCAGCGCGTCTACGCCATTCCTTACTGGCGCCGCGGCTACAACGAAGAGCGCTATCACGATTTGCGCCACGAGATCATGGACAGCCAGGACTAAACGGGCCGAAGATCGGGAGCGGGCCTGCGTGAACGCTCAGGCGCCGCCCCGACCGCCAGTCAGGCGCTCAAGCGCCCAGCGTCGCGCCGCCGTCGATCACCACATCCTGCAGGGTGATATGGCTGGCCATATCGGACGCCATAAACAGGATCGCGTCGGCGATATCGTCGACGGTGGCGAGTTTACCCAGCGGGATGCCCAGTCTGAACTGCGCGGGAGCGCCGTCGATAACCTGCCGCCGCGCGGCGGGAGAGCGCCACATCGATCGCAGCATTGGCGTATCGGTGGAGCCCGGCGAGATAAGATTACAGCGCACGCCGAACGGCGCCAGCTCCAGCCCCACGCTTAAACTGAGGCTGCGCAGCGCCGCTTTAGAGGCGCAGTACGCCGACATGCCGCTGCGCGGAACATGCGCGGCGTTGGAGGCGACGGTCACAATCGCGCCGCGCCGCTGGCGTCTGAATTGCGGAATAACGGCCTGAAACAGATTAAACGCGCCGCCGGCGTTCACCGCCAGGCAACGCTGCCAGTCGGCGAAAGGCAGCGACTCCGTCGCGCCCAGCCGCAGAATACCGGCCCCGATGACCAATACATCAAGTTCCGGACATCCGGCCAGCGTCTCGCGACAGCAATCGGCGACCGCCTGCGGATCGCTGACGTCCAGCTCTCGAACGCTGAACGGCACCTCCCCGGCGGGAAAAGCGATATCGAAACCAACCACCTGCGCGCCGGCCTGCTGAAAACGGCAGGCGGTCCGATAGCCGATCCCGCTGCCGGCGCCGCTGACCCAGACCTGACGGCCGCTGAAATCGAACCCGCGGCTCATGGCCGGCTCTCCGGCGGTTCGGCCAGAAGCTGACGCCAGCCGTTAAGCGTGGGATTTTTCATCAGGGAAATGAAGTCGACCTCATAGCCTTCGCCGCGCCAGTGGGTAATTAACGACATGATACGCACCGAATCCAGGCCGTATTCCAGCAGATTTTCGTCATCGCCGATTTCGCCGCAGTCGTCGTCAAGCAGCGGCAGCAACAGTTCGCGCAATCGGACGCTATCCCAGCCCGACCGGTCGGCGCTCAGCGCGTCCAGCAGGCAGCCGGTACTAACCACGCGACCGCAGCAACTGGCCGTATGACGCAGGGCCATCATATGCTGTTCATAGCTGAAATCGGCCATCGCGTCGGCCACCATGCAGGGTTTGATATCGCGCATAAACGCGTCCAGCGCGGTGGTCAGGCAGCCGATATGCGCATAAACCCCGCAGATCATCAGCTGATTGCGTCCGCCGTTTTTCAGCAACCGCTCCAGCTCCGAACGCTGAAACGCGCTATAACGCCATTTCGGCAACACGATATCCTGATTATCCGGCGTCAGCGCATCGACAATGGTTTGCAGTTCGGGGCGGTTCGTTAAACCTGCGCCCCACATATCGTTCAACAGTCCGCGTTCCTCATCGCTCTGATTTTCCGGCTGCGCGGTGTAAAACACCGGTATGCCCTGGCGGCGACAGGCTCGTTTCAGACGGGCGATATTGTCAATAACCCGCTGTACCAGCGGGCTGTCCCGCTCCCAAAAATTAAGAAAATAATTTTGCATATCGTGAATCAGCAGCGCGGCATGACCGGTCGCCACCGGCCAGTCGACCTTATTGACCGGCAACGCATCCCTGATCGGCAGGTCATAGCTCTTCAGTTTAGGAATGCTCATTCTTCTCTCCTGACAGTGATGAAGCCTGCACCCGTTGCAGAACATAGCGACGCAGACTCCGTTTATCGATTTTGCCGACCGGCGTGGTCGGTAAGGAAGGCAGGAATTCGAAACGATCCGGCAGCTTGTAATCGGCTATGCCCTGCTGGCGCAAATAGCGGCGCAGCGCCACGCTCTTCAGCGCTTCGCTGACCACCACAAAGGCGCAGCTTTTTTCACCCATCAGCGGATCGGGAATCGCCACCAGCGCCGCATGAATCACCGAGGGATGGCGTAACAGCAGATTTTCCACTTCTTCGGCGGCGATCTTTTCGCCTCCGCGGTTAATCTGATCTTTCTCCCGGCCCACCACCTGCAGATAGCCGTCGGGAGTAAGTTTCACCAGATCGCCCGAGCAATAGAAGCCCTGCGGATCGAAGGCCTGCTGATTATGCTGCGGGCTGCGGTAATAGCCGCGGAAGGTATAAGGACCGCGCGTCATCAGCCGTCCCGCCGCGCCGGCAGGCAAAGGCCGCCCCTGCTCATCCGCGATCCAAACTTCATCATCCGCGCTGACGGGCCGACCCTGAGTGGTAAACAGATGTTCATCGTCATCATCGAGACGCGTGTAGTTGACCAGCCCCTCCGCCATGCCGAATACCTGTTGCAGCCGGCAGCCCATGACGGCGGGAATGCGGCGCGCCAGACTTTCACTAAGCGGGGCGCCGCCGACCTGCAGCAGCGTCAGGCTGGCCAGCGCATCGCATACGCCGCCCACCGCGATCGCCTCCAGCCACAAACTGACCGCCGGCGGAACCAGCGCGACCACATTCGCCCGGTGGCGCGCGATCAGCGGGAAGCAGGCGGCGGCGCTGGTATCGGCAGCCATAATTACCTGGCCGCCGCCATAAAACGCGCCCAGCGCGCCGGGTGAACTCAACGGATAGTTATGCGCCGCCGGCAGCGCGCACAAATAGCGCGTTTGCTGGTCAAAACCGCAGATCGCCACGCTGGCGCGAATACTGTAGTAGTAATCATTGTGGGTCCGGGGAATCAGTTTAGGCGTGCCGGTGCTGCCGCCGGACAGCTGGAAAAAAGCCACCTCATCGGCCGGCGTCGGTGAAAAGAGCGGCTCCCCGCACGCTTCGGCCAATAGCGTCGCCAGATCGCGCGCGCTCCCGCCGTCGCCGCGCAGCACGATCTGGCGCAGTTGCGGTACATGCGCTTGCAGCTGCCCGATAAAATCGTCATCGCCAAATAGCGGATGGTCGCGATCGGCGATCAATAGCGACGGCTGAATCTGCTGCGCATAGGCCGTCAGTTCGCTGCGCTGATGGCTGAACAGCGCGTTGACCGGCGCCACGCCCAGCCGCAGCAGCGCGAAAAACGTCAGATAGAACTCGGCGACATTGCCCAGTTGCACCAGCGCCGTCTGGCCGCGCCGCGCGCCGCGCCGGCCGAGCGCCGCCGCCAGGCGTTCAACCTGTTGATGAAGCTGGCGATAACTGAACCGGCGTTCGCCGCAAATCAGGGCCATGCGGTCATTTTCCGCATGGCGGCTCAAAATGTCGCACAACGGGATATCCAGCCAGTAGCCTTTCTGGCGATAGCGCCGCGCCAGCTCGTCGGGCCAGCGATTGAACGCAATGATCATGCCGCACACTCCCCGCTCTGCAGGCCGAATGCGCGCAGCATAGTGCTGAACTTCACATCGGTCTCATTCCACTCGGCATCGGGCTGCGAATCCGCCACAATCCCCGCTCCCGCGAACAACCGCACCCGCGAGGCGCACACCTCGCCGCAGCGTATGGTGACCACCCATTCGCCATTACCGTTGGCGTCGCACCAACCGACAATCCCGCCGAACAGATGACGCTCGAACGGTTCCAGGCTGGCGATCAGATCTTTCGCCGCCTGAAAAGGCGTGCCGCACAGCGCCGGCGTTGGATGCAGCAAACAGGCGACGGAAAGCACATTGTCGCGCGGATCCCGCAGCTCGCCCTGAATTTCGGTGGCCAGATGCCACAGCACCGGGGTGGCGATCGCCGCAGGATGCGCCGCCACGCGCAGAGTGCGACAGCGCGCGGTCAATGCTCCGTGCATCGCGCATATGACCAGACGGTGTTCATGATTATCCTTGACTGAGTCAATCAACCGCTGACGCAGCTGATTATCCTGATGACGATCTTTCGCACGCGCGATAGACCCGGCCAGCGGCAGCGAACAAATGCTTTTCCCCTGTTTGCGCACCAGCAGTTCGGGGCTGGCGCCCACCAGCGCGCCGCCGGGCAGCGGAATATGGAAGTTGTAACAGGTCGGGTTCTGCGCGTTGAGCCGGCGCAGGATACGCAGCGGGTTCAGCGGACGCTCGGTTTCGATCTCCAGCAGGCGCGCCAGCACCACTTTCTCCAGCCGGTGACTGCGCATGGCGTCAATGGCCAGGGCGACCATGCGGCAGAAGCTATCCCGCCCCGGCTGCTGATGCATCCGCCGGACCGGGCAATCGGCGTCCGGGGAAATGTCAGTCAGCTGCTCGCGGCGGAACCAATGGCAGCGCTGCGGAATAAACAGCGCCGCCGGCTGATGTTGATCGAAGGGAATCGCGCCGACCAGCAGCGGCTGAGCGATACCGTCCGTCTTCGCCTGTCGAAATAGCCGCCCGATATGGCGCTGGATCGGGCTGTCGGGATCGGCGGCCCCCGCCAGCGGCTCCGCGATCGTCGCATAGCGGCCGCGGGCCAACAGGCCTTTTTCGTCCGACATAAACAGACAGTCGTCGGGCGAGAGGTGGCTGAGAGCCTGCTGAGAAGCATCGGTAGATAAATAAGACACGGTGACTCCTTCTGTTGCTGTGGCGCGATGACGGGCGGGCAGCGTATTGCACGGCTGCGTCCCGCCCGGCCGCTGCCTGAAGGCGGCCGTCAGGCCAGGTATGTTTCGTGACGTTCAATAGCGCCGCCCGGAGCGGCAATTAAGCCGCGCCGGACCGCTCAGGATGCGCGTTCGCCGCCGCGCGCCGGCGGCGACAAAAGTGACGTCAGCGACTGGCGCCCCGCCAGCGGCTCAGCCAGTCGATCAAAGGTGGCGCTTAGGGTACTGACGATCAATGCAACCCGTTCGGCGTCATAATGATCCGCACGGTAACTCATCAGTACGCGTATCGCCGTCTCGCCGTCGATGACCTCCTCCATCACCTCGAATTGCAGGCCCAGCAGCGATTCGCTTTTGTCCGGATCGACCTGTCTGAACGCCACAGCGCGACCGTCGTCCAGGGTGAAGCGCCCATTCAGCTTGTTCTTCGCATGTAGCTGAATAAATATTTCGAACATATGGCCGCGCGCCGTCGCGCCGTCGTCCGCCAGCGCCGACTCGACCAAATCGATGGGGATATCGCTGTAGGGCATAGACTGGTTAATATTGTTCTTCACCTGTTCGATCAGCTCAGCCAGCGTTAGCGATTCGCCAAAGCGCAGGCGATGAGCGACTACGGTGGTGAAGTAGCCGATGGTGTCAAAGAAGCGAGCATCATGGCGTCCGGATGCCGAAGTGCCGATGACCATGTCATCCGGCGCGCCGAGACGGCGCAGCGCCGCCGCGATACCGGCATACGCCACATTGAACAGTGAAGCGCCGTGCTCACGCGCCAGCCGATACAGCCCCCCGGCGACCTGGCTCTCAAGCTTCAGCTCTGTCCAGCCGCCGGCGCAGGAAGAGGAGACCGGCGCCGCAGACGCCTCGGTTGCAAACAGCGGCGCGGCGCCGGGCGCCCCACGCAGCCGCCCGACCCAATAGTCGAGATGAGACTGATTAACGCCGGTCTTGTGTTGCCCGTCGGCGAACGCATGGAACGGCGCCGGCTGGCCGCGCCATTCGGGCGCGCGATTGGCCGCCCGACACGGATACGCGTGCGCCAGTTCGTCCATCAGCAGGTTAACCGACCATTCATCCAGTACGATATGATGAAACAACAGGGACAGGATTTGCTGACCGGATGCCCCGTCGCGGATAAATTTGATCCGCAGAGGCAGTTCCGTCGCCAGATCGAAACGGTAGCCCGCCTCCTGCGCCAGCACCTCGCGCCAGTCGGCCTCTTCGCTTTGGTTCGAGAACCAGAACCATGAATAGCGCGGCAGTTCGCTGAACGCCACGACCTGCTGGCGCACCTCGCTCCCGGCGGCGACAAAACGCGTTCGTAAGGCGCCATGACGCGCCAGCACATCCAGCAGCGCCTGGCGGAACGCCGCCTCGTCGACCGGGTCGAGAAAGCGCAGCGCGAACGGAATATTGAAAATTTCGCTAAAACCAACGGCGGCCCAGGCCTGCCACAGCGATTTTTGCGCCAGCGACAGCGGGACGCTTGCGGCGGCGTCCTCATCCGACCGGACGACGCGGTCCACGGCGATGGCGCCGGCGTGACGTTGAGCTCGTCCGGCCAATCCGCGAGCGGTGGGATGGCTAAACAGATCGTTCAAATGAATTTCAATATTGTGCAGACTGAGCAGCCGACCGATTACGCGCGTGGCGATCAGAGAATGACCGCCGTAGTCGAAAAAATCATCGTCGGCGGTCAGTTGCGGATACGACAGCGCCTCGCGCAGTTCGTCGAGAATCCGTCTGACGATCGTCTCCCCATCCTCCGCCGGCGCCTCGCGCTGCGCGGCGTCGTCCGTCCGACCGGGCGCCGGCGCGGTTTTCGGCGCATTGGCGACGACCTGCGCCGCCGCGGTCCGTCCGTCAAGCCAGGCGACGAATTGTTCGAGCAGAAAGCCGCCGATATGCGGCGAAACCTGCGGCCCGACGATCAGCTCCAGCGCCAGCCCGTCCGGCGTGCTGACGCCGACGGCCAGCGTCAGATCGACGATGCAGTGAGCGGGCGGCAGCGGTATTCGGGTCGCAGCCACGCCCTCCAGCAGCAAAGCGGCCGACGGATCGAGCAGGCGTATCACCGCGGCATGGCAGCCCGCCTCCGCCTGTTGCTCTGCCGAGATTTCCCGACCCGGCGCCGGATGGGCTTGCCGCGCCACGATGTCGCCCGGCGCCTCGCCGCAATGGCGAACCGTCATCCGCCGCGGCGGCGAGGACTGTCCCGCTTCCGCCGGCGCGCGCTCGTCCCCGACGCCGGGCAGACCGATCGTCACCGCGTCACCGCCGCCCAGCATCGACAAATAAACGCCGAACAACGACGCAAACGCCGTCAGATCGGCTTGCGCATCATCTCTGTCCGCCGGTATCAAAAGCGCCAGACGCCCGGCATTGAGCACGGTGCCGTAGCGACGCGCCGTTGCGCCGACGGCGGCGGAATTCTGCTGCGCGTTGACGAAGTCGACAACTTCCGGCGCGTCGCAGCGGTACAGGCCGGGCAGCGCTACCCGGCGGCCCCCGTCGGCCAGACCGGTCATCTCGACGATGCCGTCGCCGGCGGCGCACGGTCCGAACGCCGGCAGCGGGCTGTCGTTATAAATAGCCGTCAGCGCGGACAGTATCTGCCGCCACGACAGCTGATTGTCCAGAATCGCGTGCGTGATGACGCCCAGCACAACGCCGTGCGGCGCGCCGATAAACAACAGGAAACGCACCGGCGGCTCAAGATGCAGCGCGAACGGCGTGTTCTGCCGCTGCCGCAGCGACGCGATCGCCTGCCCCTCGTTCTGCACGATTTGCATATCAACCGGTTGTATCAACGGGTCGACAGCGAATTTCCGCAGCTCGCCCTGCGTATCGAAGCGATAGCGGACATTAAGCCCCGGTACCGTTTTCAGCACCGCCTCCAGCGCGCTGACCAGCCGGCCGGGGTTGATCTGCGCGCCCAAACGCCAGGCCAGCGCGCACTGCTCGGGCGGGTACGACTCCTGCTGATGACGCAGCCATGCCTGCTCCTCGCCGGCGGACAGCGGCTGGCCGGGACCGGCCGCCTGCGCATCGTCGTCGCTGTCGGCCAGCGCGGCGTTGAAACGCCGCGTTTCTTCTTCAGTCAGAAGACTGCCAAAATTTTCTGTCACCGATCTGATCTCCTGAGCCTCCGGACGGCGCCGGAAAATCTGCGGGTTCGCCAGCCGATGCGGGATAGCGATCGGCGAGGCGAAATAACCGGACGAGCGATTGCGTTAAAACGCGCTAGAACGTCAGTTCGATTGAGGCACCGATCATTCTGGGGCGTCTGATTTCAGAGAGATAGTCGACATTTTGCGAAGCACCGTAGTAGGTCATCACCCGCTTATCGGAATCGAACAGGTTCTGAGCGAACAGTGTGGCTCGCCCATGGGCGAAGGTGTAGGCCAGCTGGAGGTTGGTTATCCAGTAAGCGCCGATCCGACCGCGCGGATCCTTGTCATACGCGGAATAGTAGGCGTCCGAATACTGCACGTTGCCGCTTAGCTCGAGACCGGGCGTGATCAGATAGCTGGCGCCCACATTGGCCGATACGGCTGGCGCGCGCGGCAGATCGGCCCCTTCGGCGCCGCTGGCGGCGGAAAAACGTTTAATCTTCGCCTTCAGCAAGCCGGCCGAGCCGAACATCGCCAGATCCCGCGTCGGCTGCCAGCGCGCGCCAAATTCCGCGCCGTAGGTTTCCACCTTTTCGGCATTATGGATCACGCTGGAGCTGCCTTCGGTAATCGGCAACTGCATATCTTTGTAATCGTTGTAAAAAATATTAGTCGTCAGTTCGACCCGCGTATCCTTCAGCCGATGGCGGCTATAGAGTTCATAGTTCCAGACATATTCGGAGTCGTAGGTATAGCTGATGAACGGCTGGACGAATGTCATGCCGGCGCCGCCCGCATTATAGCCGCGCGCGATTTTGGCCCCCAGGGTCTGGCCGTCGAGCGGTTTCCAGGCAAGATCGACTTTAGGCAGGAAAACGTTGTAGGTTTCGTCGAAATTGATGTTCACCGCCCCGCTGCCCCCCGTGCGCTTTCGCTGTTCGCGCTCGACGCGACCGGCGAAGGTCACATCCACCTGCGGATGAAGCGCCCAGCTCAGTTCGGCGAAGGCGGAGGCCGTTTCGGTCTTGTCGTCAAAGGTATTGACGCCGCCGTAGTAGGCATTGAAGTTGACGAATTCATCCTGAGTGCCGCGGAAGTAACGCAGCCCGGCCAGCCCGCGCCACGTGTCGCCGTCGGCGCCGAAGCGCATCAGCGGCTCGATCTGCAGTTCCCGGCCGTCAATGTCGGCGGACTGGAGCCCGGTCGGCGTCAGGCGATGATTAGAGAAATTCGTATACAGCAGTTTATTTTCAAAATTGATTCCTTCGGAGGCCTCCCATTCCAGATCCCAGATACCGCTGGTGGATTTTGTCTTGAAAACCGGTCTGGTGCTTTCAAAACGCAGGCTGCTGGAGGCTTCGTTCTGCGGCGCCTGCGTATCATAGTGATTCAGGGAAAGCCGCGACGTCAGTTCAGGCAGCGCGGCAGGGTTGTACAGTAGCTTGGCGCGGCTCGTCGTCACCTCGATCTCGCGCGGGTCGCCTACCGGCGCATACGCGGTCAGATCGGCGTCGCTGCGCCGTCGCTGGCGATCGACGCTGAGGCGGAACGCCAGTTGATCCTCAACCACCGGACCGGAAATCATCGCCGCCGTCTGCGAAGAGTGATGATTGCCGATCGCGCCTTTCACCGCCTGCTCCCACTCAAAAGAGGGATCTTTTGAGGTTATTACTACCGCGCCGGCAATGGCGTTGCGGCCCTGGATATAGCTCTGCGGACCGCGGAAGATTTCAACCCGTTCCACATCCCACAGAGACTGCGGGCCGAAGGCCAGCTCGTTATAGGTGAGCGAGCGACCGTCGACCGACATGTTCATGCGGGGACGGGTGCCGTTGAGAAAAGCGTTGGCGCCCTGCGCCGGCCCGGAGCCGTCGATACCGCGAATCGTCGGCAGATCGTTGCCGATACCCACATCCACCACATTGGGAGTCTGTTTCAGCAGGTCCGACACCGAGCTGGCGTTCGGCACCGCGGCCATCCGGCGCTCATCGTAAACCTCCACGCTCGCGCTGGTATCGTAAATCGACCGCTCGGTTTTTTCCCCCCGCACCACGATGGTATCCATTGCCGGCAGCGAGTCGGACGGCGCGCTGACGCGCTTTTGACTGTTTTCGTCTCCCGACGACCCGGCGCTGAGCTCCTCTTCTGCGGCTCGGGCGTCGGACAGGGGCCAGACGACCGCCCCCAGCAGCAGCGTAGCGGCGGAACCGACAACGCGTAAACGCACAGATCCCCGGTTGCCAACCGATATTTTGTGCCGCTGAGTCGTGTGTAACGTACTCATCAATAACCCTCCTTAATAAGCAAATGTGCACAAAATCCGTTCTACTCACATAGAAAAAATAACTGTGGTTTTCACTTTGCAAACGGCATCCGTGCGCCAGCGGTACCGACGAGCCGCGCGTTATCCATGCCGGAGACAGGTCGTCAGGCCCGTCCTGGCGCCACCGCCTGGTTATTGTTTTGTCTTCACTACGATGGCTGCGTTGAAGCTGGAAAAGCACTTCCTCCGCCTGTCGCCGACCGCGCCGGTGTTCGGTTAAAAAATAAGCAGAAGAATGACGGGAATGATAATAATTCATATTTAGTAATGCAAATCATTATCAATTTAGATCTGGTGAAAAGGCCTGATATGGGACGCCGATCATATTATCGCCGGCGGCAAGATTCAGAAGCGGCGCGTCCGGGTTAACAGCCAGAGCAGGTAGAGCCCGCCCAAAATACCGGTCATGCGGCCCACCGGCACCGCGACGGTCAGGGGAATCAGTTGCGTGATCAGATCGGCCAGCAATAGCAAACAGGCGCCCATCAGCGCGGCGCTGATCACGGGCAGCGTCCGCGCCCGGGTTAAGCGCACCACCAGTTGCGGGGCGGCCAGCGCGACAAAGGCGATAGGGCCGGCGGCGCCGGCGGCCAGCGCCGCCAGAATCACCGCGCACAGAATCATCTGCAGGCGAGTGCGCTCCACGCGAATACCCAGCAGACAGGCCATTTCATCGCCCATTTCCATCATCGTGAGCTTTCTGGCGGCCAGCAGGATCAGCGGCAGCAGGATCGTCACGCCGACGGCGACCGGTATCAGATGCATCCAGGTACGGGATTGTATCGAACCGGCGAGCCACAGATTCGCCATAATCGCATTATCCAGATCCCCCTTCACCAGCAGGAAACCATTCAGCGCGCTGAGTACCGACCCAATGCCGATGCCGGTCAGGATCAGACGATAGCCCCGCATCACCCCAGCTTTCACCGCCAAAACATAGACCAGCAGCGAAGTCAGAACGCCGCCCGTTATCGCGGCCAAAGCAACGGCCATCGGTCCGGGATGGAACAGAACAATCTGGATCAGCGCGCCGGTGGCCGCGCCGGTGGTGCAGCCGATGATGTCCGGAGAACCGAGGGCGTTGCGCGACACCGACTGAAAAATCGCGCCTGACACGCCCAGCGCGGCACCGACAAAAATAGCGGTCAACGTGCGCGGCAGGCGAATATTGCGCACAATGCGGTCGCCGGGACCGCCGTCTCCGCCGCCGAAGATCACATGCAAAATCTGCATCGCGCCGATATCGATGCGCCCTACCGTGATGGCGAACGCGGCCAGCAGCAGCAGCAGCGCCAGCAGCACGCCGCAGACGATCAGCAAACGCGGGGCAACCAGCAGCGACACGCCGCCGCGCCGCCACAGCCGGCCACTCATGACGAACGCGCCGCCCGCGCTCCGCTTAGCGTTCATAACTGTATGAGTTTCCATCGTTTAACCAGCACCACAAACACCGGCCCGCCAATCAGCGCCACCATGATGCCGACGCTGATTTCGCCGGGATAGCCCAGCAGGCGGCCGAGCATATCGGCCGCCACCATCAGGATGGCGGAAATCATCATCGACCAGGGGAGAACCCAGCGATGATCGGAGCCGGCCACAAAGCGAGCGAAATGCGGGGCGGTCAGCCCGATAAAGCTAATCGGTCCTGCGGCCGCCGTGGCGGCGCCCGCCAGCGTAATCACGCTGAGCGCCGACAGCAGCCAGACCGCGGTCGCATTCACGCCGAGGGACTGCCCCAGATCGTTGCCGAGCGCCACCATATCCAGCGCTTTGGCCAGCGCGAACGACATCAGCAGACCGGCGGCGACCAGCACGGAAACCGGCGCCAGCACCGCATAACCGCGCCCCTGCAGAGAACCGACGGCCCAATGGCGAAACTGATTGAACACCTCTTCATCGCTATTGACGGTGATCACCTGGGCTATCGCCAGCAGCACCACGGTCAGCGCCGCTCCCGCCAACACCACCCGCACCGGATTGACCTCACGCCAGCCGCCGCCCAACAGGTATACGCCGCCCCCGACCAGTCCGGCGCCGGCCAGACCAAACCACATATATTCGGCGACATCGGTAATCCCCAGGAAGGCGATGGCCGCTACGATGGCCACCATCGCGCCGGCGTTGACGCCGAGGATACCCGGGTCGGCCAGAGGGTTGCGCGTCAGCGCCTGCATAATGGCGCCGGACACGCCCAGCGCCGCCCCCGCCACAATCGCCAGCAAGGTGCGCGGGATCCGCAGATAGCGCACCAGCAAGTGTTCGCTGCTGCCGGCGTCGAACGCCACCAGCGCCTGCCAGGTGACCCGCGGCGCAATAGGCCGCGTGCCGATAAACAGACTCCCTGCCGCCAGCGCAGCCAGCAACAACGCACAGAGCAGCAGACCCTGACGGCGAAATTTGAACCTGTCGCTGCGCGAACGGGGAACAACCTGCACAACTGGTGGCATGACGTAATCCTGCTGATGGGGCGAAACGGCTATGGCGCAGGTCCGGCCTGCTGCGTCTGGCCAAATCGCCTGATGATGCCGTCGATAATCTCTCTGGCGCTGAAATAATCGATACGGAACGAGTTAACCCCCAGACCGTAGACCTGCTTATTCTTTACCGAAGGCAGGTTGGCCAGCATCGGATCGCGTAGAAACGCCGCCGCTTTCTCATCCCCGGCGCTCAGCAGGAAGGTGGTCGGCGCCGCGAGGCGGGTCAGGTTTTCGTACTGCGCCCAGACAAAATCCTGACGGGGAGAGACGCTGCTTTGCCATGCCGGATCGGGCGCTTCGAGCGTAAAACCGAGCGAACTGAGCAGCCGGGCGTGCACGCCGTCGGCCGTCGCGATGGGATTGCTGGCGCCGGGGCCGTTGTAGCTAATGATATTGACCTTGCCGGCGGGCGGCGCGATTTTATTGCGCGCCCGCTCCACCTCGCGATCGAAGCCGACAATCCGCGCCTCGGTCTGCGCTTCAAGCCCGGTCGCCGCGCCGATTTCCCGCGCCAGGTCCTGCCAGGTCTGGCCGCCATAGTCCAGAACGAGGGTCGGCGCGATAGCCTTCAGTTCCTCAATCTGCCCGAGCGCCGAGTCGCCGCCCGTCAGCGCGACCACGATCAGATCCGGCGCCACGGCGTAAGCCGCCTCCAGATCCGCGCTGCCCGCCGGCCACAGTTTTTCCAACCGACGCGCCTGCGCCACGCGATCCCACTGGGCAAAAAAATGGCCGTTGGCCGCGGTCGCGCTGGCCACCACCGGCGCATCGACGGCCAGCAGCGTGCCGGTGATGGTCACCGAGGTCGACAGGATGCGCTGCGGCGCGGCGGGCAGGCTGACCGTGCTGCCGTCGGCATTGTGAAACGTTCGCGGCCAGCCCGCCGGCTCGGCGCGGACGAACGGCGCGCCCAGCCCGGTCATCAGCGCCAGCGTCACGATAAAACGGCCAGCCGCCGCCATCCACATGCTTCTGTGCATAAGTTCCTCGCGACCATGATGTCCCGTGATCGTTCCGGCCGTGCGCCGCATCGGTTGCCCGTCAGTCAGACAACGTCCTGAAATATTGCCGGGCCGGGGTATCGCATAACGACGCACAATAATGAAAATAATTCTCAATCGCAGCAGTTAAATTCGCGCAGTATATTATTCGCTCGACGCGACCGCAATAGCGGATCCGGCGGCGTGGGGCGCGTCAGGCGGCGCACAATGCGATCGGCGCCGTTGCCAGCGTCCGGCCGGACGGGATACTCTGCCACCGGCTTCCTCGCCGCTTTCCCCGCCCCGGCAGCGTCATGACAGCGGCCGATCACGCTGAGACAGGAGATAAACAGGCATGAAAGCAAAACGACAACTATGCATTGGTATGTCTATCGCGGTCACCTGGTTAACCGGCAACGGCTGGCGACGCCCCGATAGTCGGGTGGAAGAGATCTATTCGGCCGATTTTTACCGCGATCTGGCCAGACGAGCGGAAGCGGCGAAGCTGGATTTTCTCTTTCGTCCCGATACCCTGTTTATCAATCCGCACAGCGCCGCCCGGTCGCCGGCGTTCAGCAGCCTCGATCCCTCGCTGCTGCTGGCCGCCCTCGCGAGGGAGACCCGACGCATCGGCCTGATCACCACCGCATCGACCACGTTTTCTCCGCCTTACCTCGTCGCCAGACAGCTTCAGTCCCTCAACTGGCTCAGCAACGGGCGCGCGGGCTGGAATGTGGTCACGGCGCTCGATGGCCACCGCAATTTCGGCCTGGATTCGATGCCGCCCTCAGCGCAGCGCTACGACCAGGCCCTGGAGTTTACCGATCTGGTGCGCCAGCTCTGGCAAAGCTACCCCCATGACGCGCTGACCGTCGACCGGCAGACAGGAGAATATGCGCGGGCGGCCAGGCTGCGGGCCGTCAACCACCACGGCCGTTTTTTCAATGTCGAAGGGCCGCTGAACGTGCCCGACGCGGGCACCGGCGCCATTCCGTTGTTCCAGGCCGGCGCCTCGGCCCACGGACGCGACTTTGCCGCACGGATCGCCGACGGCGTTTTCGCCGCCACGCCGGACATCGCAGCCGGCATCGAACTGCGCGCCGATCTGCGGCGGCGGGCGCAGGCGCACGGCCGCCGCCCCGAAGCGCTGCGCGTACTGCCCGGATTAAGCCTCTATCTCGGCAAAACCCGTCGCGAGGCGCGCGAACTGTATCAGGACACCCATGCCGGTACGCCCCGCAACCAACAATACGACGCGATTCAGCAGATGCTGGGGCTCGATCTGAGCCGGCTGCCGCTGAATAGCCGGGTCACCGCGCAGATGTTGCCCGCCGCCGCCCCTCAGGCGCGCAGCCAGACCCATGCCGATCTGTTGCGCCGGTTGATTGTACAACAGCAACCCCGCGTGGCCGACCTGCTGAAACGACCGGAGGTTATCGGTTCCGCCCACTGGCTGGTGGTCGGCACGGTTGACGATGCGCTGGACGACATCATCGGGCGCGTGGAGGCCGGCGCGGCCGATGGGTTTATCGCCCTGCCCGGCGGCTCGCCGCAGTCATTGGATCGGTTATTTGACGAATTGATTCCCCGGCTGACGCAACTCGGTCTGTTCCGCCGTGATTATCGGGGCGCCACCCTGCGTCAGCATCTGGGTATGGATCCGCTCGACTAGCCGACGCCGCAAACCACGGCCTGCGCACAAATACAAATAAGAATCATTTCAATTGATATCCGCTATGTAATATATTCGAACCGTCTCGCACACTCAACGTTGATGGGATCCGATGATGAAAGAGTTGACTCCGATGCAGGCGGCCAGTTGGGTTGGCCGGCAATCCGACCAGCGCCTGGGCGGCGTCGCGGCGCATTTATACGCCGAATTCGACAGCGTCGGACTGGATGTCGGGCGGCTGCGGCAAGCCGTCAGTCGGCTCTATCAGGCGCATCCGATGCTGCGCCTGCGCATCACCCCGGCCGGACAGCAAACCATCGAGCCTATCAGCGAGCGCTACCGGCTGCAGATCGACGATCTGCGCGACGAAACTCCGCAGAACGCCGCCCGCCGCCTTGAGGCCAAACGCCGACGCAATAGCACGCAAAAACTGGCGCTTGAGCAAGGCCAGGCATGCGATATCAGCCTCAGTCTGCTGGCGGATACGCGCTGCCGCCTGCATGTCGACGTGGATATGATAGCCGCCGATGCCTGGAGTTTTCGCATCCTGCTGGAGGATCTGGCGCGCCTGTATCGCCAGCCGCAGGACGCGACGCACCAGACCGACGACGCGGGTATCGCCTGGTTCCGCTATCTGGATAAAATGCGCGCGGATGAAAACCTGCAGCGGCGCTACCGACGCGACAGACGCTGGTGGCAGGCGCGCCTTAGCGATTTTGCCCCCGCGCCCCGGCTGCCGCATGACGGCGATACGCAGCGCTGCCGCAGCGACCGGCTGGCCGCGCGGCTGACGTCGGACGAACGCCGGTCGCTGGAGAAAACCGCCCGCGCCCATCATCTCACCCCCTCGACGCTGTTTCTCTGCGCATTCGCCGGCGTACTGGCCGCCGGTTGCGATATGACGCGTTTTCGCCTCAATCTGCCGATGTTTCATCGCGCGCCCTATGTTGAGGCGGTCGGGCAGATTATCGGCGACTTCTCCAGCCTGGTGATTCTGGACGTGACATCCGATGCGAACGAAAGCCTGCTGGCGTTTTGTCGGCGCATGGCGCCGCAGCTGGCCCGCGCAATCAACCATAGCCATTATCCCGGCGTCAATGTACTGCGCGATCTGTCGCGCCGCCACGGCAGCCTGCAGATCGCGCCGGTGGTGTTCACCTCAGGGTTCGGACTGCCCGGCGGCCAGCTGTTTTCCGACGCGGTGCGGCGCAGCCTTGGAGAGATGAACTGGGTGATCTCGCAGGGACCGCAGGTGGCGCTCGACGCACAGGCGGTCGAGATACACGACGGCATTTTGCTGAACTGGGACGTGCGGCTGGACGTTTTTCCCGCGCCGTTGATCCGCGATATGTTCGATCGCCAGCTGGCGCTGCTGCGCCGGCTGGCGCGAGATCCGGCGGCGCTGCATCAGGCCCCCGTCTGGCGACAAGCCGCGGATCGGCCGGCGGACGGCAGCACGGAGCGTCTATTGCTGCGCCTGCTTAACCGGCTGAGCGGCGCGCGCACGATGGGGCCAGACAGCGCGCTCGGCCCGTTGACGGCGCAGCCCGACGCGGCGCGTCAACTGCTGAATTTTATCAACCAGTATCTGCCGGCGTCCCGCCTGACGCTGTCTGAACTTCAGCGCCAGCCTTCTGCGGCCGGTCTGGCCCGCCTGATCGTCAGCCGATCGCCGGACAAGGCAGAACAGACGGCGCGCCGGTTGCTGAAGGCGCTCGACGCCGGCCGCGCCGCAGCTCCCCGTTAGCGGATCGCCCGGGGCGCCCGTTAAACCGTCAGGACGCGCCTTTTTGCCCGCCGGCTAAGACGAGGAAAGTAAGTATGCAGATACCGCTAACCGCCCTGCAGCAGGCTTATCTGCTGGGTAGAGGCGAACAATGGCCGCTGGGCGGCGTCGCTATGCAGGATTTTCGCGAATATCGCGGACGGCTGTCTTTCGCCACCCTGCGGCAACGGCTGGCCGGACTGGTGCGGCGCCACGAGGCGCTGCGCACCCGCATAGACGCCGTGACGCTAACCCAGCGCATAACGACCGACGTCGTGCTCAATCTGGATGAAATCGATCTGCGCGCGATGCCGCGCGACGAAGCGCTGGGCCGGGTGGACGCACTGCGGCGCAGCGCCGGCCAGTCCGGGTGCGACCTTGCCCTGTCGCCCTGGCATATCTGGATCATTGCGCTGGCGGATGCTACGCCGCGCGAAGAGCCGGATTTCACCACCGTGGTGTTCACCCGCTTCGATGCGCTGATTTTGGACGGACCCGCTATCTCGACCCTGGTGGCGCAACTGTTCAGCGACGAGAAGCAGCGGCGTCCGGCCCCGCTGCCGGCGGAGCCATCCGACGCGCGAACGTCGGCCGCGCGTCGTCAGGAGGACAGCCGTTACTGGCGCGAAAAACTGCCGGCTATCCCGCCGCCGCCCGCCTTTCCGTGGACGCGGCCGCTGGCCTCTATTCGCACGTCGAGCTGGCGCCGGGAAAGCGTCACCCTTCCACGGTCGCTGCTCGGACAGATCTGCGCCAGCGGCGCGGCGCACGGCCTGTTTCAGAATGCCATTCTGTCGGCCGCCATTCTGGACACGCTGGCGTTCTGGACCCCGGACGGCGCAATACCGTTCGGCATCCCGGTGGCGTTTCCGACGGCGGACGGCCGGCTGAGTAACGCCTCCACCTTCGTGGTCGCGCACGTCGACCGACGGCCTAAACACGTCTTGCAGACCGCTCATCGCCTGCAGCAGGACATAATGGCGGCGCTGCAGCATCTGGCGTTTTCCGGTGTGGACCTGACCCGATTGCTGCTCAACCAGCATAAAGAAAGCCCGGCGCTGCCGGTGGTGCTGACCAACGGTCTGGCGTGGCCCGCGCCGCCGCCGGACTGTCCGCTGCGGTTCCACGCCGGGCTGACCCAAACCCCGCAGGTGGCGATGGATATTCGTCTGTTGCGCGATCAGGATAAGAATCTGCTGCTGTGCATCGATTATGCCGAACAGGCGCTGGCGCGGCCGGTGGTACGGGATATGCTGGCCGCGATCGCGCGCCGCATGGCGCTGCTGCCGCAGCAGGCTCAACGCGCGCCGTGCGCGGCGCAGTTTATCGATTACCGTCACTATAAACACAACAGCGACGAACATCAGTTTACCGGCGGCGCGTTCCTCGCGCGTCTCGCCCGGCATCTGTTCGGCGCGCCGCCGGCCAAAGCGGCCGTTTTGTGCGGCGATCGGGCGATTTCATACGCGCAACTGGGTCGGTCGGTGCGGGCCGCGATGACCCACCTGCACCGACGCGGCATAACGCAAGGCAAGGTGGTGGCCATTGCCCTGCCCCGATCGCCGGAACACCTGACGATTGCCCTCGCCTGCGCGCTGCAGGGCATCATCTGGGTACCGGTTGACAGCCAATCGCCGCCGCCGCGCATGGCTTACCTGCTGACCAATTGCCGGCCCGATCTGGTGGTCGGCGCCGCGGCCGTCGGGCCGATCGCGGCGGTGCCGCCGGCGGCGCTCCTGTCGCCAGTCGACCAGCCGACGCCGCTTCCGACGGAGGCCGCGCTATCCGCCCTGAGCCACAGCCGCAATCCGGCTTATTATCTCTACACCTCGGGCAGCACCGGCCTGCCGAAGTGCGTGGTGCTTAGCTATCGGGCGACCGATAACACCCTCGGACAAACGCTCGACCGGTGGGACGTCGGCTCGCAGGACGTGTTTATCTCCGTCACGCCGTTACACCACGATATGTCCCTCTTCGATCTGTTCGGCTCGCTGTGCGCAGGCGCCACGCTGGCGATGCCCGCGCCGCATGAAGAAAAAGAGGCGATTGCCTGGAACCGGCTGATCGAACGCCATCGCGTCACCCTGTGGAGCTCTGTGCCGGCAATGCTGGAGATGCTGCTGGCCTGTACCCGCGCCGACCAGTTGCGTTCGCTGCGGCTTATCGCTCAGGGCGGCGATTACATCAAACCATCGACCCTCCAGACGCTGCGTTCGCGTTGCGCCGCCAGCCGGCTGTTCTCTCTCGGCGGTCCGACGGAAACCACCATCTGGAGTATCTGGCACGAGATTGGCGCCGGGGATGTCGAAATCATCCCTTACGGCCGGCCGCTGGCGGCGAATCAGTATTTTATCTGTCATGACGGCGGCGAACACTGCCCGGCCAATGTCGTCGGTCGGATTTACACGGCGGGCGTCAACCTGGCGCTCGGTTACCTGCGGGACGGCCGGCTCGAACAGCATGATTTCGTCACTCTGCTCGATCCGGCCGGCCACCGATTGCGGGCCTTTCGCAGCGGCGACCAGGGCTATTATCGCCGGGACGGCCGCATTATTTTCGCCAGCCGGGTCGACGGTTACGTCAAGGTGCGCGGGATCCGGATTTCGCTGGCGGAAATTGAGAGCGCGTTGAGCAAACATCCGTCGATCAGGGACGCGACGGTGGTCGATTATCCGGCCGACGCAACGGGAGATGTCACACTGGGCGCGATGTACAGTACGCGCCAGGGCGGCGCGTTGCCGGCGGCGGAACTGCGCGCGTTTATCGGTCGCTATTTGCCCGCGACGCATGTGCCGAGCCGGCTGCTGCACAGTCCGGCGCTGCCGCTGACGGCGAATGGGAAAACGGATCGGCTGCGGATAAAGCAACGCCTGATCGCCGGCCAGCCGGTTGACGGCGCGACGCTGGCCGAAGAGATTTCCCCGGACGAGCAACGCCGCCGCTGTCAGCGCATTCTCGATATCTATTTACGCGCGATTGGCGCTGAACAGGACGGGCGGTTCGATGAAAATTCGCCGTTCCTCGACATGGGGCTAAAACCTTCGCATCTCAGGCCCATCGCCCTGCGGCTCCATGAAACTTTCGGCGTACGGCCGGATCCGTACGCCCTGGTGAAATGCGGCAATGCGCGCCACGTCTCGCAGTTATTGCAGCAACGCTGAACCGCGCCGCCTCAGCGCTGATCCGGCGCATTCAGCAAATCCTGCAGTCGCTGATTTAGCGCCGTTTCCCGCACCGCCCGCAGCATAAAAGCCGGCAGCGTTTGCCGGTGGCGGAAAAATGCCTCCTCGCGGTACAACGCCGGATCGGCATCGACATCCGCGATAAGCCCGCCGCCGTCCATTTGGCCGCGCCAGGTCAGATTAAACCCGTCGCCGGGACCGCTGGCGATCACATGGCGGCTGGTGCGGCAGCCGACGAACCCGGGCGCATCGAACGGCAGCACATTGACCAGCGGCGAGAAGAAATAGCGCGAGCCCGAGGACGGCAGCCGCTGGTCGGCCGCGATTTGCTCGATACGATAGCGGCCATGTGCACGCTGGCTGTGCAGTTCACCCATCACGCGCTGCAAAAATTCGCCCAGCCGTTCCTGCGCGCCAATATTGATCCACAACGGCAGAATATTGACCGCCAGGGCCGGCACCCAGGCCGCAACCGGGCAACGGCGATTCATAAACGGCACCCACAGCGGCAGCGTTTGCCGCTCGCCGCAAACCTTATGCGCCAGATGGTGAAACAGATACGCGCCGGAGAGCGCGAGCAGCAGATCGGGCCAACCGATATCACAACGCCCGGCCAGCCGCTGTAAATCAGCGCCGAAACGCTCCGACGGCTGACAAGAGAAATGCAGGCTGGGCGCGCCGTAGTCGCCGCCGCCCTTATGCAGCACCGGCAACGATACGGGAGACGCAAGATAATGCCGCCAATAGCGCCGGTCGGCCGCGCAACGCGGACTCGCGCTATAGGCCTGCTCCCCGGCCAGATAGCGGGCGAACGGATGGAAGGCGACGCCGGCGGCGCGCTGACCTAAGAAGTGGGCATAGAGGCCGGCGCAGCGGTGTTCAATCAGCGCCATGCCGTAGCCGTCGATAATGATATGGTGCGCGCGGATATACCACAGATACCGCGTCTCGCCGACGCGGATCAGCCAGTGCGCCGCCAGCGGCTGACTCAGCAGATCGAGCCGCTGTTCGACGTCGTGCTGCATATGCCGTCGCGCCGCCGCCAGCGGATGATCGCTATCACGCAGGTCAACCCGCCGCAGCGGCGGCGCCCACGCCGGATCGCAACGCTGTAGCGGCGCCGGCCCGTGCCGCGCAAACTGAAAACGCAGCGCAAACACGTCGCTCTCGCGGATGGTCATCGTGATGGCTTCGGCCAGCGCGGCCGCATCCACCGCCCCCTGAATATCAATATAGTGGGCAACCGTTGAGATTGGCCGCTCGGGATAGAGGGTGAATTCCTCCCAGAAATCCAGCTGAGCCAGCGTCAGGGGGAGCCAGTCCGCGTTACGCTCCGTTTCTGCCATCATTGCCACCTTTCTCGGGGTGCCAACGCGCCGGCGGCGCGCGGGGCGCGCGTCATTCTCCCGGACCCTCCGCCCCTCAACAGTCAAGTGCCCGCGCAGAAAAGATAAACGCCGCCAATGATAATAACACCTATTATCATTAACAAGAAGAAGGCGCCCTGAAGACCATCGCGGGATTATCTGGCGTTAAAGCAGCTGCCGTTGCGCGTCGGCGGCGGCGGCGCTACAACGGACATCAGGCCAGCAATGCGCCGAGTTTTTTTCTGTCGACCTTGCCGAGCGCATTTTCCGGCAGGCCGGCAATGAAGTAATACGCCGCCGGCGTATGGCCCGGCGGCAAAAAACTTTGCACGTGGGCGTCAAGCTGCCGGCGCGTCGGACGCTTCGCCGACCGGCATCCGCAACGCGGCGGGCGCATAAATGCGCATCGGCTGATGCGCAAGGGCGACGCTCGCCGCCTCGTCGTCGGTGATCAACAGCCTGATGCCCACCGCGCGCATTCTTTCAGCCAGCGCCGGCCATGTGGCTTTCGGTTCGAGCAAGCAGGGACAGAACCCTGCCGCCATCAGTCCTAAAAACAGCGCGATGGTCTCTACGCTGCGGCCGGCGCGAATAGCGACAAACCGATACTCTCCCGGCGAAAATTCGTCGTTGAGCAACGCAGAACCGCCCGTCGCGTACGCCTGCACCCAGGCGTACAGAGTCCGATAGCTTATCTGCCGATCAACGCCATCAGGCCCGCCAGGCACGATAAACGCGACGTTTGCGCCGCGCGCATGGCGCCGCAGCGCGCCGGTTAAATTTAGCGATCTATTCTGTTCGACTGTCATGTTCTTCTCGGATCTGGTTTACAGCGACAGGCCGGCCGCCAGCCGACCGTCAGGATCAAGCGCCGCCAATGCCCGCAGCTCATCAGGCGTCGGCGGAGGGGCCGGTATGGCGGCGGCGGCGTCGAAAGCGAATCCGGTTAGCTGCGCGATTCGCCCGGCCGTGGTCGACGGGTTCCAGTATTTCAGCGCCAGCCGCCCGGCGCGCCGCTCAAAGACGGCGGCGGGCGTCACCAGTCCGGCCACTCCGCCGCTCGCCGTGACGAAATCCAGTCGCTGCACCAGCGTGCGCGCCGAATGCTCCGTGCGCCAGGTCACCGCGCGCCGGGCCGTCGGCAGCATAACCGCCCCGCCGCCGCCGCCCGGCAGCCGGACTTTCGGCCGGTGCCAGTCGCCAATACAGGACACATTGGTATTGCCCGCGCCGTCGATCTGCGCCGCGCCGAGAAAACAGAGATCCAGCCGGCCGCGGGCGCACAGGTCATAAAAATCCTCATTGGCAAAAATGGCGCGTGACCCTTGCGCCAGTTGCGGGCCGGAGCTGGACAGCGGAATCGACGACGGCGCGGGGTCGACGCCGCCCGCCACGTTGATATAGGTGAAATCGAACGCATAGCTCCGTTTAGCCAGTAAACAGGCGAGCATGGCCGGCGAAGAATTCACGCCGGAGAAGGTAATCTCGTTCGGCCGGATAAATCTGGCCAAATTGATGATCAGGAATGAGAAAGGAGAAAAAACCGGCTCCGCGCCCCGTTGCACCATTAGCTATTCACCTCCGGCGCGCCATCCAGATGTCGCTGTAAAAACGCCGGATCTTGCTGCGCCAGGTAGCACTCCAGCTCAGCATAATCAACGTCGTACCAGGGCCAGCATGACCCGGGCCAACCGCCGTCCGGCACCACCGCCACCGCCTCCACCATAAAATGGGGGATCAGCGTTCGTTCCGGACTGGCGGCGAACGCCGAGTCGTCCACCAGTTTTTCCGCCGTCAACAGCACCCGGCCCGCCGCCCTGCTGATGATATGATCCCAGTTCGGCGTGCCGTAGACGCGCGCATCGCCCGCGGGCGTGACTTCTGCGACATGCAGCACCGCGACATCGGGTTTAATGCGCGGGATCACCCACGTCATCTCGCCGGATCCATAGGGATCGGGCAGGCAAACCCAGCGATTGATGCCGGCCAAATCGGAGCCGTGCACCCCGGCCACCGGCTGGAAAGGCACGCCGAAGGCCGCCGCGCGCAACCCCGCCGTCAGGGTAGCGCAGGCGTGCTCTTCCAGCGTCAGGCGCCCCGACTCCACCGCTCTGCGGTACCAGGGCGCCAGCCCCAGATTGCCCTCCAGCGCGACGATGCCGCAGCGTGCCCGGCTGACCACGCCAGCGCGGCACAGAATATCGATATCGTAACCCGGCGACTGCTTGATGATTTCGATATCCCGCCGTCCCTGTCTGATCAACTCGCGCACCAGGGCGAACGGCGCGCGGTGCAGACAGGTGCCGCCCAGCGCCAGCGAGGCGCCATCAGGGATCAGGGCGGCCAACTGGCTAATGGAGATCAGTTTATGGTTTTTTTTTGCGGCGACGATGCCTTTCAATGACATAACGTGCGTCCCCTCCTGTTTGCCGCCGGACATAGCCCGGCCTGCGATGTTGCGCTCGATCGACGCGCGCCCGGCAAGCAAGCGGGCATCAATGTTTTGCAATCAGGTCTGTCACCTTCACCGCCTGGGGCAGGATTTTGTGACGCGTCAGCCAGTCCGCCGCATTCTGCAAAGTTTGCAGAAATTGCGCATCGTCGGCCGGGTAAAATTGATATTGCCGCTTCAGAGAAATGAAGTAATCTTTCACCTCGTCACTGTATTTACCCGTAGCCTGACTAATGGCCTCAACCTCTTGCGGGTGCGCGGTCGCCCACTCGCCCTCCGCCGCGTAGGCCGCGCCGACCGCTTTGACCAAATCGGGATGGTCGCGGGCAAAATCCCGACGGGTCAGGAACGAGCTGAAATCGTATATTTGATCCTGTTCGCTCTCGATGAAGACGTTATGCGCCTTGTAATTTTGACGCGCGATATCAATGGCCGGACTCCACCACGCCCAGGCGTCGACTTTGCCGGAGCCGAGCGCGGACGCGGCATCCGCGGCATTCAGGTAGATAGCCTTCACTTTGCTCCGCTCAATATTGTGTTTTTCCAGCGCGGCGACCAGCAGCACTTCGCCCAGGCCGGAGCGGTTAACCGCCACCGTTTTGCCGATCAGATCCTCAACCCTATTAATGCCAGACCCGTCTCTGGCGATAATGGCCGACGTTCTGGGCTGATAAACATAAAATTGGGTAAACACCACCGGCGAGCCGGCCAGAATGGCGGCGATGCCGGGCGTGGTCGAGCCGCCGAAGCTGAAGTCTGCGGATTTCCCCACTACCGCCTGAATCGACTGGGCATGGCTGGAAAAGGGTCCTACCCACTCCACGTTAATTCCCTGCGCGGCCAGCCGTTTGGCAAATTCGCCGCGCTCTCTGGCCAGCAAAGTAATATTTCCGCCTCCGCGCGCATAAGTTAATTTGACCGTGGTCTGTTTATCCGTCTGGCCCTCGGCCAATGCCGGCGGCGCGCTAAATAACAGCGCCGCCATCGTCACCAGCGCGCCGGCGATGCGCGCCGGTATTCTGAAATACGTCATCCTGGTTCATCCCCTTAATTAATATTATGATTTAAGACTTACTCGCTGGCCGCGACGCCCAGCTGCGCCAACAGTTCTTTATGCAACAGCGCGCCGTCGCGATACTCGTCCACCCGATATTCATCGCTGATCTGGCCGTTCTTCATAATTAAAATGCGCGTGGCCAGCGTCATCGCTTCTTGTACATCATGAGTAACCAGCAGAACGCCGGGCCGATGGCCGGCAATCAGCTTTTTTAGCAAGTTATGCATTTTTATTCGGGTCAGCGCATCCAGCGAGGCAAAGGGTTCGTCCAGCAATAAAATTCGCGGCTGCTGCACGAAAGCGCGGGCGATGGCGACGCGCTGCGCCTGACCGCCGGATAAATTGCGCGGCCAGTCGGTCAGACGGCCGCCCAGCCCGACCGCCTCCAGCGCCAAACCCGCGCGTTTTTTCGCCTCCTCGCGGCTGACATTACGCATGCCGAGGGTAACGTTGCGCCAGATCGACTCCCACGGCAGCAAACGATGTTCCTGGAACACCACAGCCGGCGAATCCGGCGCATTAATCCGCCCCTCCTGCACCGGGTCCAGCCCGGCGATGGTGCGCAGCAGGGTCGTTTTGCCGCAGCCGCTCTCGCCCAGCAACGCGACGAACTCCCCGCGCGCGATGGTGAGGTTTAGCTTGTTCAGCACGACCCGCGAGCCGTAGGCTTTGACAAGGCCGCGAATCGTCACCACCGGCGCTTCAGCGCTGGTCTGATCGATACTGCTCATCGGCGGGCTCCCGGCGCGTAATTGGGATGCCAGGCCAGCAAATGCCGCTCCAGCGCCCGAGCGATGGCGTCGGCGCTCATGCCAATAACCGCGTAAATCACTATCGTCAGCACGATGATATCCGTCTGCAAAAATTCGCGCGCGTCAACCGCCAGAAAGCCGATCCCGCTGCTGGCGCCGACGGTTTCCGCAATGACCAGCGCCAGCCACGCCGTGGCCAGAGAATATCGTACGCCGGTCAGGATTGACGGCAGCGCGGCAGGAAAAACAATGCGTCGGATGGTCTCGAAATGGCCGAGCTTCTGCACTCTGGCCAGTTCGAGCAGCCGGGGATCGAGCTGGCGAATGCCCAGCGTGGTATTAATGTAGACAGGAAAGGTGACGCCCAACGCCACCATGAATATTTTTTGTTCTTCGCCCACGCCGACCCAGACAATCACCAGCGGCAGCATGGCCAGAAAAGGAATGGCGCGCATCATCTGGATTGTTCTGTCCAGCAGGGCGCCGGCCAGCGCGGAAAAGCCGACCGTCAGCCCCAGTAAAAAACCGATGCTGGCCCCAATGCTCCAGCCCGCCACCGCGCGCGACAGGCTGACCAGCAGGTCGCGCTGCAGCGCGCCGCTTTGTATTAAATCAATGGCGGTGCTCAGTACTTTACTCGGCGCCGGCAGCAGCTCTGCCGCGATCCACCCCGCCCGGCTGGCGTATTCCCAGACGAAAAACAACAGCAAGGGAAAAAGCCAGGAAAGAATGAAAAAAAAATGAGGACGTCGCGGCAGCCATTTATGAATAAACGGGCCAGATTGATATTTTTTTACATCAGAACTCACATTAGAAGGGTTCATATTATCTCTTATCAATAAATCCGGTTGCGCTAACTTCAGAAAAAAAAGCAATTAAGACAGAAACAGACAATGGCCTCAGAAAAAAATCAACATATCGCAAGATATCAATTAACATGCCGGCAACTTATACCCACTAAAAATATACTCACCCGGCTTCAGGTGGCGGCGTACCCTGCATATTTCAGGTTACTGGCGCGTTGGCTTTATTACCTGCCCGTCCATGGGGCCGCCCTTGCAGGGCCGCCGCCAGCGGCGTTCAACTTTACGTAACTTCGCACATTGAGACTCCACCTCTCCTCGTGCGAGGGCAGTACTGGTGGGATGTCATGTCCTGCCCGTGTCGCGCTATAATGCGCAACTGTTTAGCTGCCGGCGGATTCGTCGCTCACCCGGAGACTGACTGCCGCGCTAAACTGCCGGGGATGAATAAGAGACATCCGGTCTCCCCCTGCAGGTCAGGCGCTGGCTGGACAAATTCGTCGCCGCCTCGCCGCCTCGCCGCCTTACTGCAACCCGAACTATTTTCGGCGATATATCGCGTTTACATTTACCTGAATAAAAATCTGGTCCGGCAGTCCCGTATTGGCGCGCCCCGTCAGAACACGGCCGGCACGCAGACAAAATACGGCGCATGTTGAACAGATGTCCGTCCGCGCCACGGAGCGAGCAAACCCGTGCGGATGCGCTGTACGCAAGGATCGCCGGCGCGGCCCGGATGCAAAACGGCAGGTGAAATAGGCAAACCTTGTCGGACCGCTTCTTTTTTCGCATTACGCGGCTCATATAAGCATCGCCCGTAAACAGCCAACGCGCGGCGTTATTTAAAACGCCCCATTTTCATCCTGCGCCCAAATTATTTAAATTATAAAATTGGCGCTATTCCCTAAATAACCTGAATGACGGGAAAGCCGCAGGCGAACAAATCAGGATGAGGTACACAATTATTTCATTCGGTTAAATAAACGTAACCAACACGCATACGGCTTGCCGTATGACGGCTAAAAACCCTATTTATCCGGCATCTCTGGCGCGAAGTAAAATATAAAATATGGATATTATTATTTGCATTCGACATAACTAAAAATAAATTCAATCACCTGCGGATATAGAATATGTCAGGACAGACGATAATGGAAAATAAGGCGTGCTTATTTATTAAATATTTCTGATGTCCCACGCCGCCACGCGATACGCCACGGAAATGCGGGGCTGAGCGAAACTAACGCGGACCAATATCCACCCACCAGGCAAAACGTCTGTTTACCCTGACCGGCAATGTTCGCGCCAGCGCGGCCAGAAAGCGTTCGGTTTCGTACAGCGGAAATACGCCGGAAATACGCAGGCCGGCGACCTGGCTCTCGACGCGGAAATAGCCGGTATGATAGCGGGCGAATTCGGCGAGCAGCTGATCCAACCGCATATTGTCCGCCACCAGCACGCCGGCGCGCCAGCTCTGGCGGAACGGTTCGACCGCGCCGGGCGCCCGACAGCCCGTCTGGTCAAAAGCCACCTGCTGGCCGGCGCCGATCGTACGCGTCTGATCGGCGCTCCGCAGGCTGACCAGACCGTCGAAGACCGCCAGCACGCTTTCGGCCGCGCCGTAGCGCAGCGCGAGGCGGCAAGGCGTGGAGGCATCGATGCGTCCGTGCCCGGTGATCAGTTCAACGGGCGGCGCGCCGCGACTCTCCAGCATCAGTTCGCCTTTGATCAGATGAAACACCCGCCGCTGAACCTGCGTGTTCAGATTCAGCGCCGAATCCGTATTCATCCACACCGTCAGGCCGTCGGCGATTCTCAGCTCGCGGGTTTCCCCGGTGGCGGTGCGGTAATCGGCGGCATAGCTTTCCCACGGCAGGCTGACCCCCACGCCGCCGCTCACCGCGACCAGCGCCAGCAGTTTAAGCATGCGTCGCCGTTCGCGCCCGCGCCGGTTCAGCACCGAACTCGCCAGACGGCCGTCCACCGCGTGCAGACGCGCGTGAATCTGCTCAACCTGCCGCCAGGCGCGCTGATGATCCTCATGCTGATTCAGCCAGCGCCGCCAGCGCCTGCGATCGTCGTCGCTGCAGTTTTCGTCATACAGCACGGCATACCACTCGGCGGCGGCATGTAGCACCTCTTTGGCAAGAACGGGCCGTAACGCGGCGGTCATCGCGCCTGACAGAGCAGACAGTTCATCATCGCCTGCGCCATATATTTTTTCACCATCCGCTCGGAGACGGCTAACCGTTCGGCGACCTGGCGGTAGGTCAGCCCCTGCAGATGAACCCAAAGAAACGCCTGACGCGCCCGTACCGGCAGCGAGGCCAACATCGCGTCGATTTCGCACAAGGCGTCAATCACCATCGCCTGCTGCTCCGCCGACGGCATCACGCCTGGCGCCTGTTCCGCCGCCAGCTCCCGCCAGGCGCGTTCAATGTCCTGGCGCCGCCAGTGATTCACCACCAGTCCGTGCGCCACCGTGGTCAGCCAGGCGCGCGGCTCGCGGATGGACAGCGCCTGATGCTGGGCGATCAGGCGCAAAAACGTGTCCTGCGCCAGATCGGCGGCCTGCTGGGAGCAGCCCAGACGGCGGCATAGCCACGCCTGCAGCCAGCTGTGGTGATCAAGATAAATCTGCTCAACCACGGAGGACTCTGTCTGATCGGCATACACAAACGCAGGAGAATTCACGGGCGTAACTCAGTCTGATGGCAATGAAATGATTTTCATTATCACCACCATTAAAGTCAATGAATATTCACCCGCGTCGATCTCCGGCGCCGCGCCCTACCAGCGGTAGCTGACGCTGGCGCTGAGGTTGCGCCCTTCTCCGTAGTAGCACCAGAAATTACAGGCGCTGACATACTGGTGATTAGCCAGGTTGGTGGCGTTGACCTGCAGCCGCCAGTTTTTGCTGAAATCATAAGCGATCATCGCGTCCCACAGCGCGTAGGGCGGCACTTTCAGGTCGGGGTCTTCGGTATTATCGCCGAACGAACCGCCGACATAGCGGACGCCGCTGCCCACGGTCAGCCCGTCCAGCGGGCCGCTGAAGGCATAGTTCAGCCAGGCGGACGCCATGTGCTCCGGCAGCCCCGGCAGACGTTTGCCCTCTTCGGCCCGATTAAGCGATTTAGTTATTTCAACCTGGCTATAGGTGTAGTTGGCGGTCAGCGTCAGCTGCGGATAAATTTCGCCGCCCAGCTCCAGTTCGAGTCCGCGCGCGCGCGCCTCGCCGGTCTGCACCGTTACCGCCGGATTAGCGGGATCTGTAGTCTGCACATTCTGCTGCACCAGGTTATACAATGCGGCGGAGGCATAACCGTTGAAACCATCCGGCGTATACTTCACCCCGATTTCCGTCTGTTTGCCGACTTCCGGCTCATAGGGTCGGTTGTAGCTATCGCGCCCCGCGACCGGCAGGAAGGATTCCGCGTAGCTGACGTAGGGCGACAGACCATTGTCGAACAGATACATCACACCGGCCGTCTTGCTGAATTTATCGTCGTCCATGCGTGTGTCATCGCCCGACTGCAGATTACGATCGCGCGATTTCGCCACGTCGTAACGACCGCCCAGCAGCAGAATCAAGCGCTGGTTATATTTTATCTGATTCTGAATATAGTAGCCGGTCTGATGACGTCCTGAACGGTGATCGAACAGCTCGTCGTCTCCCGGCGGCGTATAGTTGCCGTACACCGGGTTAAAGATATCGATCGGATCGCCGAAAGCATACAGATTCGCGTCGCGGCTCTGTGTGTTGGCGCGCCGGTAATCGACGCCGAGCAGCAGGGTGTTGTCGAAATCGGCGAACTGCCACTCGCCCACCATACGGTTATCCAGCGCCCAGTTTTGCGCGAAGCCGTCGCGATAGGTTAACCCGCGAGACGCCAGACGGTCGCTGCCGGACACCATGCCCAGCGCGTAGGCGCCGCGCAGATCCATGTTCAGGTAGGTGTAATTCAGGTTCTGATGAAACGTCCAGACGTCATTCAAATGATGGGTGAACTCATAACCCAGGGTAAACTGGCGCGTATTATGGTTATTGATGCCCGGCTCGCCCAGCGACGTCTCATAGCCCACCTTGCCGAACGGCGTGTCGTGCAGCGTGCCGTAGGGCAGTTTAAATCCGTTGGTCATGCCGGATCGGGTATCCATATAGCTGGCCAGCAGCGTTAACTCGGTATTCTCCCCCAGCAGAAAGGTCGCGCTCGGCGCCAGATAGAAACGCTTGCTTTTGGCGAAGTCGACCTCGCCCGAGGTTTCACGCGCCAGCCCCACCACCCGGTACAGCACCGTGCCGTCATCATTCAGCGGGCCGGCGCTGTCAATCGCCAGATGGCGGTAATCGTCCGAGCCGTATTTCAGCTCGATCTGTCCCTGCGGCAGGCGCGTCGGCCGTTTGCTGATCACGTTAATCAGGCCGCCGGGCGGGTTCTGCCCGTACAACACCGATGCCGGCCCCTTTAATACCTCGATGCGCTCAATACCGAACGGCTCGATCTGCTGACCGTAAAAGCCATCTTCGTTCAGCGTGGCCAGCCCGTTCTGGAAGCGGGACTGATCGCTAAAGCCGCGTATGGTCACCCATTCCGCCTTATTGTCCGGCCCATAGGGCGTGGCCAGAATGCCGGCGCTGTAGCGCAGCGCCTGATCGATCTTCTGCGCGCCGCGCTGCTGAATTTGCGTATCGGTGACCACCGACACCGAGCGCGGCGTCTCCGACAGCGGCGCATCCAGTTTTAACGCGGTATTGGGCGGCGCATTGACCACGATGCTGTCGTTTTTCGCCGCCGCGCCGCCGGGCGGTTGTCGCACCAGCGTGACGCTGCCGTCGGCGCTGGTGCGTGCCGCCAGACCGCTGCCGCTGAGAAGCTGCGCAAAACCTTGCTCGGGATGATAATTGCCCTGCAGACCGGCGCTGCGCTTACCGACGGTGAGCGCCGGATCGTAAGCCAGCAGCACGCCGGACTGCTGCGCGAACTGATTCAACGCTTGATTAAGCGGTCCCGCCGCAACGGCATAGTGCTGAACCTCGGCCGCGGGCGCGGCGTACGGCGTCATCGACGGCAACGCCAGACCGCACGCGCCGGCCAACGCCGCGCGGCGCAGCAGGTTTCCCCGGAGGTTGATACGAAATCTTGCCATTCTTCTCCCCTTTAGCGAAATAATTATCGTTTTCACTCGTTATGCCAATTGAGCAAGGGGAAAAGGGAACCGCCGTCGATAAAAATAATTTTCCGCTTCGGACAGCGCCGCCGGATACCGGCTCAGACCGCCTGTTTCAGCAGCGCGATCCCCGCCTGCATATCGCGCAATACCGACTCGTCGCTCTGTTCGAAGGGATAGAGGATTTCGATTAGATAGGTTTGTTCAGTCAACCGCTGATCGCGCCAGAATGCGCTCAGCCGTTCGGGGGTGACGATGCCCTGTCGGGTGAAATTCCAGTGGCGATCGCGCTGGCCGTCCGTCTGTTGAATATGCCAGGCGTCGATATACTCGCCGCACTGTTCGATCCAGTGTTCCATATTGGCCTGTTCGCCAAACAGCGGCGCGAACAGCGCGTGCCCCCAGTCGACCAACAGCCGCACCGGAATGTCCGTCGCCCCGTCCAGATCGGTCATCAGACGCCGCGCGTCCTGCGCGGAGGCCGGGAACTCCGTCGCCAGCGGCACCGGCTCAATCAACAGGGTGGATAAACCGCGCGTTTTGGCATAGCGCGATAGCTCGACCAGCGCCAGCAGCGCCTGCTGATAAATCGCCTCGCGCCGCGCCGGGTCGAGCGCATCCTGCGCCGAATAAGAGCCCAGCGGCATGCCGGTGGCGCGCACGCCCATTTCGGCCGTCATGTCGATGGCGCGCTTCAGGTGCGCTTTGCCCAGCGCGCGCAGATTCGCGTCCGGCGCGAGAAAATGGTTATAGCAGTATGAAGCCAGGCCGCCGAAGGTGCTTTCGACGGTAATGCCGGCGGCGCGAAAGGCATCGGCATAGTCGCGCGCCGCCGCGTTGCGCGCCGCCGCCGGCCACCAGGGGTCGACCAGATCCCAACTGAACTGGACGATATCCATGCCCAGATCCTGTTTCACCACCCGGGCCAGCGACTCGCCGCCCAGCCAGCGTTTGACGGCGAAAGAAAGATTTAATCCGAGTTTCATCGTAACGTCCTCCAGACCGGCTACGTTTCTTCTTTACGGATATAGCGCCGCGAGATGGCGTCGAACGATATCGCGACCACCACCATCACGCCGCTGACGATGCCCTGCCAGTACGGCGACACGCCGAACAATACAATGATGTTTTCGATAATGCCGATAATGCTGGCGCCGAGAATGGCGCCGAACGGCGTGCCGACGCCGCCGGTGGTGGCCACCCCGCCGATCACCGCGGCGGCGATCGGCGCCAGCACCCAGCTTTCGCCGATTGAAGGTTGAGCGGTGCCGAGCCGGGCGACCATCAAAATACCGGCAAGCGCGGCCAGAAAACCGGCGCAGGTGAACACCAAAATCCGCACCCGATCGACCCGGATGCCCAGCATGCGGGCCGCCGCGCCGTTATTGCCGATGGCGTACATATAGCGGCCGAACGGCGTTTTAAGCGTAATGAAGGTGGCGACCGCCAGCACCAGCAGCATAATGACGAACGGCACCGGCAGGGCGAAAAGACTGCCCCGCCCCAAAAATTGCAGCTCGGCCGGGATGCCGGTGATCGCCACGCCGCGGGTCAGCACCAGGTTGGCGCCGCCGAAAATCCCGGCGGTGCCGATGGTCAGCACCAGCGAATGCAGGCGCAGTTTGGTGACCAGCACCCCGTTCAGGCAACCGAGCGCGGCGCCCAGCAGCAGGGCCAGCGCGCAGGCGGCGGCGGGATGCAGGCCCATATTCACCATCAGAATGCCGGCGGTCACTCCGCACAGCCCGCCGGTCACGCCCAGCGAAAGATCCAGCTCGCCGAGGATCATCAGCATTGACTGACCAACGGTGATTAAGCCGATAAACGCCAGCGTTCTGGCCACCACCGACATATTGTAGGGCGACAGAAACCAGGGCGAAATCAGCGACGACAGCGTAAAGATGATCAGCAGCGCGACGAAGACCCCCACCAGCGGGTTGGCGCTCAGGATGGAAAAACGGCTATGCTGCATGATGATTCTCCGCGCCAAAAATCGCCCTGATCAGCGTTTCGTTATCGGTGGTCGCCGTGGCGAAATCCCCGGTGACGGCGCCGTGATGCAAAGTAATAATGCGGCTGGCGCATTGATGCAGTTCCTCCATTTCCGACGAAACGAGAATAATGCCGACGCCGCTCTCGCACAGCGAGCGCATGATTTTATAAATCTCGCCCTTAGTCATCACGTCAATTCCCCGGGTCGGTTCATCAAAGATCAGTACGTCGGGCTGCGTGGCCATCGCGCGCCCGATAATGATTTTTTGCTGATTGCCGCCGGAGAGGAAATCGATGCGGGTTTCCATGTTGTGCGTTTTGACGTCGTAAGAGTTAATCACGTCCCGCACCTCGCGCTTTTCCTTCGCCGCGGAGATGCCCAGCCAGCCGAGCGTGCGTTTCAGGATGGCGATCCCGATATTTTCCCGCACGCTGAGCATCGGCAGAATACCGTGCAGTTTGCGCTCTTCCGACAAGTACAGCATGCCGTTGCGCACGGAAAACGGCGGGTTGCCCAGGCGCCACGCCCGTCCCTTCACCGTTACCCTGCCGCCGCTGGCCGGCAGATAGCCGAACAGCGTTTGCATCAGTTCGCTGCGGCCGGCGCCCACCAGCCCGGCAAATCCCAGAATCTCCCCGCGCCGCAGGGTGAAAGAGATATCGTGAAAGCGCCGGCCGCTCAGCCGGCTGACCTCAATCAACGGCTGGCCGTCGCCGGTCTGCGCGCCCTGCGGGCGAAAGTGTCGCCGCTGCTGCGGCGCGACGCCGGACATCGCCCGAATCAGCCCGCTTTCCGTGGTGTCGGCTATTTTTCCGCTTTCTATTTTCTCGCCGTTGCGCAACACGCTGTAGTCGTCGCCGATGGCGAACACCTCGTCGAGCTTATGCGAAATAAACACGATGGCGTGCCGACGCGCCTTAAAATCCGCGATTACGTTGAATACCCGCTCGACCTCAGTGCGGGTCAGCGACGACGTCGGTTCGTCAAGGATCAGCACCTTCATCTGCTGGTTAGTGGCGGCGCGGGCGATTTGCAGCAACTGCCGATCGGAAATTGAAATATCGCGCACCAGATCGTCCGGCCGGGCTTCGATACAGAACGGCTCGAGGTAACGACGCGCCGCGCGGTTTATCGCCCGGTAGTCGATATAGCGCCCGGAGAATCCCGACCGCGCATAGGGAATAAACAGGTTTTCCGCCACGCTCATATGCGCGAAGAGATGCAGTTCCTGCGGCACATAAGCCACCGAATTAAACAGCTGCGGCGCTTCCAGCGGGTTCAGACCGTCAATGGTTATCGCGCCCCGGCTGGGACGCAGGGCGCCGGTGAGTATTTTAACCAGCGTGGATTTGCCCGCGCCGTTTTCGCCGGCCAGAACATGCACCCGGCCGGCCTCCAGCGCCAGCGTCACATCATTTAACGCCCTGACGCCTGGAAAGTCGCGGCCCAGGCGTTCAACCTGCAGAATAGCCATGCTGTACGTTTCCTCATGTGGAGGCCTGCGCGCGCCGGTTCTGTTGCCGCGCCGTCGCGGGGCGCGCCGGCCCCGAAGGCGCCGCTGTCCCTATTCGCCGACGTTATCCTTGTTGATGACCGCAATGCCGGTATCGATATATTTCGGCGTTTCGATGCCAATCGCCTTCTGCCACATGGTCATCACCGCCCAGTACCCCTGCATTTCCGGTTTGGTGGAAGAGGTGCTGTCGGCCACGCCGTCGCGGATCAACTGCAGCATTTCCGCCAGATCGTCCAGACCGACCAGCAGAACCTGATTGGCCTTATTAGCCTCTTTGATCGCCTGGCCGATGCCGATCGGTCCGGCCGCGTCCGACGCCACCCAGCCCTTCAGATTCGGGTGCGCCTGCATAATGGCCGCCGCCTGCTTTTGCGCCGTTTCTATATCGTCGTTGTCGATACCGGTGGCGACGACCTTAATACCGGGATGCTGCGCGAAGGTTTTCCGGTGACAGTCGGCGCGAATGGCGTGGTTCGGTGCGCTGGGCACGCCCATCATGATCGCCACCTCGCCCTGCCCGTTGAGCAGTTCCACCAGCCGGCGCGCCGCGATCTGCGCCTGCTCGCAAAAATCATTGCCGATGCTGGTCAGCGGCATATCCGCCGGCGCCACGGAGTCGAAGATAGTAACGGGAATGCCCTGGTCCACCGCCTCTTCCAGCGATGCGCGGTTGCCCTTTTCGTCGAGTAAATCGATGGCGATGCCGTCCGGCCGGGTGGCGATGGAACTTTCCAGAATTTGATTCTGCAACACCACGTCGGCCTGCTGCGGCGCGCTGTAGATAATTTGCACATCGGCACCGGTTTGCGCCTTCAGCACCGCGGCGGCCTGTTTCGCGCCGTTATTCACCTTGTCGAACCACGGGTGCACGACTTTGGGGATAATCACGAAACGGTAACTGTCTTTTTTGCTCAGTCCGGCCTGCTCGTCCTGGGCGAAAGCCGTGAGGGGTAATATCAATGCGGCGGCGAGCAACGCGCTCAGCGGGATCTTGTTCATTGTCCACTCCCTATAGAAACCGTTATCCGCACCGGACGACGGCGTTCGTCCGGTTGCGACAGCACGCTGACGCAACCGGCAAAGCCCGGTGACCAATGGCCTGGAGATAAACATCGTACATTTGTAAAATTTAAAATACACTTATCTCACGAGCGCATCTTTCCACGTTATTTTTCCTTTATCTGCGCCCACGCTCACATAAACCACATCGCTATGGCGTGCGAATTAACAGAATTGAACGATTTTGCTACATAAACGCCACGCGCATCACAAAGAGGCGCGGCGATGCGCCCGGCAAGCGTGGATGAGTCTGCATGAGAGTCGGCGCCGGGGATTTACGCCCGGCGACAAAAGCGGCGGATGGGAAACAATGCGCGTTATCGCGACTTAGCGACGACAGAGACAACAGAAACGCCGCGATGCGGCGGCGCGGCGTTACGCGCCGCTATCGTTTAGCAACTGACGGGCGACCTCTTCATCCGTCACCAGCCGGTTGACATAGCGCCCGCGCAGAATGGCGCGAATGATGTTGACCTTATTACCGCCGCCTGAGGCGAGAATCGACGCCGGCTTTTCCTTCAGCTTCACCAGCGGCAACGCCATAATCGAATCATTCACCGGGTGGGCGATCACCTCGCCGTCCTTGTCCAGGAAGCAGCCAAGAACTTCGCCGATGCTGCCGCGCGCAATCAATTCGTCAAGGTGATCGCGCACGATGGTGATCGGCGTGATCGGCGAGCGAGCCGACAGATCGCCGCACGACACCAGCGCCAGCTGCGCGTCCGCGGCGCGCCGCATCACCGCGGCCAGTTCTTCGTGCATCAGCAGCGCCGCGCGACTTTCCAGCGAGGGGCAGTAAATGGGCGCGGTGAGATAGTGGCACTCCACATCCAGCGCCTGGGCCAACGCGGTCGAGACCTCGAAGGTATTGGTGCCGGAACCGCGCGTCACCCCGCCCATCAGGCCGACTACCCACGAGTCCTTCGGCCGTTTGGCGGTAATGCGTCGCACGCTGAAGCTCAGGGTGCGGCCCCAGCCGACGCCGATGCCTTTATACTGGTGCAGCAGGCTGTCGAGCATCACGCCCGCCGCCTCGCCGATGGCGCGCTGTTGCTCGATATAGTCCGGCAGAGAAGGCGTCACGCTCGCATCGGCCAGCGCGAATTTTTGTTTCAGTTTCTCTTCGAGATCGACGCACTCCACCAGAGGCAGGCGCAGATCGACCAGCACGTTGCCCTCCGAGCGTATCTGACCGATGGTTTTATTTACCCGCAGGCGCGTGATATTGAGCCGATCGGCGATTTGCTGCTGCGTCAACCCGCCGACAAAGTAAAACCAGGCGATACGCGCCCGCAGATGGTCGTTTTCCATTTCCCCTCTGAACTCTCCCTGCACACATCCTCCTCAACAGGCCATCGCCGACGATGGCGCTCGATACTCGTTATCGTTTTGAACAACGCGGTGCGTTGGCCCTTTATCGGCGAGGCGCATCAATGCGTCCCGTAACGCGGCAGCCGAATTTGTCCAGCCAGCGGCTGGCCTGCGCTGAGCGACAGCATGCCGCTCATTCCCCCTCGCGGCCCGGCTGGCTAAGCGGCGGGGGATGAATGAGGAAAGCCAACGGCATCGGCGACCTGAAGCATGACCAGTCCATCACCGCGCCGGTTTCTGCCGCTCACTCAAGGTTGGTGTGATTGGCGGCCAGCGTCGCCGGAGAAATGGCCAGCATCGTGCGCAGACGCACGATCATCGCCTCGAACAGCAGATACTGCGCGCCTTCATACAGCGAGCCCAACGGCAACACCGAACCGTCGTCCGTGGCCGGCTCAGCCATAGTCTGCGCCGGCAGAATAATCACCCGATCGGCGAGCCGCGCGCAGACGCCGTCGGGCCGCGCGGTGACGCACAGCGTTGCGGCCCCCGCCCGCCGCGCGGTTGTCAGCAACGCCTCGACGGTGGAGAACCAGCCCGGACCGGCGGAAACAATCAGCACATCGCCCGGCCCGATCGGCGGCGCGCTCATCTCGCCCACCACCGCGGCTCGCAGCCCGAGGTGGCAGAGGCGCATGGCGAATCCTTTGACTTGCAGCCCCTCGCGCCCGACGCCATACAGCGCGATGCGCTGCGCCCGCTGGATCAGCGCCAGCGCCTGCTGAACGTCGCCGTCATCAAGCTGCGTAAACACGGCGCCCAGCTCGCGCAGCGCCCTGGCATAAAATGACATCATGACTCGTCCCCCGCCGCAATCGTCCCGCCGCGTCGCCGACCGACGCTAAACGCGAGCATATAGATGGCGATTCTTATTTACAATTGTTCAGGCCAAAGGACGTGCGACAAACGTGATCCGTCACGGAGATTCGTCGGCGCGCGCAGAACCCGAACTGCGCGGCCGCGAAGGATCAGGCGAAGCCGCCATTGACGCGAATCACCTGGCCGTTCACCCAGCCGCCGTCCGCGCCGGCCAGAAAGGAGACGGCGGCGGCGATTTCTTGCGGCGTGCCGATGCGCTCCAGCGGCGCCAGGCTGGCGATATGGGCGATCTGCTGCTCGCTCTTGCCGTTAAAGAACAGCGCCGTGCCGACCGGCCCCGGCGCAATGGCGTTAACCGTGATCTGACGCCCGCGCAGCTCGTTGGCCAGTACCGGCACCAGCCCTTCTACCGCCGCCTTACTGGCGATATAGGGGCCGTAGCCCGGGAAGGATTTGGCGATCACGCTGGTGGACAGCATGATGATGCGGCCGCCTTCCCGCAGCCGCTCCGCGGCGTACGACATCAGCAAAAACGCGCCGCGCAGGTTGGTGGCGATGGTTTGGTCGAAGGCGGGCAGATTCTCTGCGCCAATCGTCGCCATCGACATCACGCCGGCGCTGTTGACCACCGCGTCGAGACGACCGAAGCGGGCCTGCGCGGCGGCAAACAGCCGCTCCACGTCCTGCGGCCGGCTGATGTCGCCCTGCAGCGCGATGGCCTGCCCGCCGGCCGCTTCGATGGCGCTGACCGTTTCATCCGCCCTGTTCCGGCTGCCGGAATAACCGACGGCGACGCCAAATCCGTCGGCCGCCAGTCGTTCGGCGATAGCCCGCCCGATGCCGCGCGAAGCGCCGGTCACAAGGGCGGAGGGCGCGTTATGTTGACTCATGCTGCTAACCTCTCAGGTCGTTTGATTCATCAGCTATAAAGCGTAGTGGGCGAGCGCCGGCCAATCAATGCGCCCGGGCGGATAACAGTATTCAACCGACGATAACAATCCGCGAGCGGCATCCGGCCATGTCCGGCGCGCCGTCTTTTAATGCAACCAAAACGAAACACATTGTCAACATTGTTCACAATGTTAACAATCAGGAAATAAAAAGAAGCAATAAAAATCACAACCTCGCCGCCTGACGGCGCCGCAGTGAAATTAACCATCTGATTAAAAACGACTTATTATAGGTTAAACATACTGGCACGATCCCTGCTTAACAGACAGTACCGTCCCGTGACGGACACCTGTCAATCGCTGGAGATTCCCATGTCAGAGCCGCATCAAACTGCAAAAACCGTAACCGCTTATCTGAAGCCGATCGATCGCGAAGGTCTGCTCGCCTTTGCCGACAAAGGACGCAATAACCCCGGCGCGCGCGGTACGAATAAAGTGCATACCGTCATGCAGGGTATGTATCGTTCCCTCAGCTATGTCGGCCAACATGAAGCGGTCGTGGTCGATGAACCTTTACATCTGTTTGGCGAAGACAGCGCGCCGGCGCCGGGTGAAATCGTCCTGTCGGGGCTGGGCGGCTGTCTGGCCGTCGGCATCACCGCCGTGGCGACCTGGAAACAGGTAAAGCTGACCCGGCTGGAGATTTTCCTTGAGGCGGATATCGGCAACCCGGCGGCCTGGGGCGCCGGCGGCGCGGAGATGGCGCCGGAACAGATGGGCTTCCAGCAGATCCGCGTCAGCGTGCGGGTGGAGGGCGACGCGTCGCGCGAGGCGCTGGCCGAGATCGTGCAGCGCGCCAACCACTACTCGCCGGTGGCCAACAGCCTGCGCAACCCCATTCCGTTCACCATCGGCCTTGCCGATTAACGATTGATTGTCGGAGCGGACCATGACTTCTTCAGTGGATACCTTTTCCTCATCCGGGCTGCTGGCCGGCGTGAAACGCATTGCGCAGGGGCCGCTGGCGCAGTTGACGCAGCGCATAGACCGCGAAGGCTATTATCCGCTTGATATCATGGCGGCGCTCGGCCAGACCGGCGCGCTGAGCGCGCACCTGAGCGCCGCCGGCTCGCGCTACGACCTGGCGCTGGCGGCGATGCACGAAGTCGGTCAGGTGTGCGGTTCGACCGCCTTCCTGATGTGGTGCCACGCCGTTTGCGGTCTGTATATGGATCAGTCGGAGAATACCGCGCTGCGCGCCCGGCTGACCCGGCACGCGGCGGGCGACACCTTCGGCGGCACCGCGCTGTCCAACCCGATGAAAGCGCTCAGCGGTATTGAACCCATGCTGCTGCGCGCCAGCCCGGTGCGCGACGGTTATCTGATCAACGGCTCCCTGCCCTGGGTCAGCCATATCGCCAGAGGACAGTACTGCGGAGCGATTGCCGGCGTTGAAAATCGCAGCGGAGAGATCACGCACGAAATACTGTTCATGCTGGATTTGGACCAGCGGGCCGAACTGCATCCCTGCCCCGCCTTTTCCGGCATGGAGGGCACCAGCACCTGGCGCATCAAGCTGGTCGACTATTTCGTCGGCCGCGACAGCATCGTCGCCGACCCGGCGAAGCCGCTGGTGTCGCGCATCCGCGCCGCTTTTATTCTGTTGCAGACCGGGATGGCCACCGGTCTGGTGCAGGCCAGCATCGACGCGATGCATGAGGTGGCGGCCACGCTCGGCCACGTAAACGCCTTTTTACACGACGGTCCGCCACAGATTCAGGCTGAGCTTGACGAGCTCGGCGCCCGCATCGCCGCGCTGGCGCAGACCCCGTTTGACGGCGGCCGGGACTATCTGCTGGATGTGCTCGACGCCAGAGCGCAAGGCGCCGAGCTGGCGCTGCGGGCGACCCAGTCGGCGCTTCTCCATCAGGGCGCGCGCGGCTATCTCAAATCGGCCGCGCCGCAGCGCCGCATTCGCGAAGCGCACTTTATCGCCATCGTCACCCCGGCGATAAAACACCTGCGCTGGGAAATGGCCAGACTGCTGCAAGAGGAGATGCCGGTATGAGCGAGGCGGCGCGCCCGTGGCGGCAATTTATCTGCCGCGCCTGCGGTTTGATTTATGACGAGGAATTCGGCGATCCCGACGGCGGTTTGCCGCCCGGCACTCGCTTTGAGGCTATTCCCGACGACTGGCAATGCCCGCTGTGCGGCGTGACCAAAACGGATTTTGAGCCTTACGTCAGGCGCGCCGCGCCGGTAACGGCCAGGCGCGTCGGCGCCCCCCCCCGCGCCGACGGCGTGGTGGTGGTGGGCGGCGGCATCGCCGGCTGGGCGACCGTCAGCGCCCTTCGCGAGCAGGACGCCGCCCTTCCCATTACGCTGATCGCCGCATGCGACGCCAGCCGCTATCACAAGCCGGAGCTGTCGGTGGCCATTAGCCGCAACTGCACGCCCGCCTCGCTGGTGCGGGAAAGCGCATCGGATGCGGCCCGGCGTCTGGGCGTGACGCTGATGACGAAAACCTTTATTACCGGCCTGAGCCCCGCGCTTCATCAGCTAAGAACCACCCGCGGCACCGTGAATTACAGCAAACTCATTCTGGCGATCGGCGCGCGGCCCTTTCTGCCGCCGTCATTACCGCCCGCGTTATGCTGGCGCATCAACGATCTCGACGGCTGGGTCGGTCTGCGGGCGGCGCTGGCCGGCGACGCGCGCGAGGTCGCCATTGTCGGCGCCGGTATGATCGGCTGCGAACTGGCGGAGGATCTCAGCCGCGCCGGTCACCGGGTGACCCTGATCGATCGCCAGCCGTGGCCGCTGGGCGCGCTGCTGCCGTGCGAGGCCGCGCTGATGTTGCGCGCCAGTCAGGCGCGGTTGGGAATTGACTACTGGGGCGACGATCAGGTCAGCCGGATTACCCCGCAGCCCGGCGGCCGCAAGCTCGTCAGCAGCGCCGCGGGCAGAACGCGGACGGTCGATCTGGTGGTGGCGGCGACCGGTCTGACGGCGGATAAACGCCTTGCGCAGCGCGCCGGGCTGCTGTTCAAAGACGGCATCGTCGTGTCGCCCGACACCCTGCAGAGCAGCAACCCGGATATTTACGCGCTGGGCGACTGCGTCAGTATTAACGGCGCCGCCTGTCGTTTCATCGAACCTATCGCGCACCAGGCGGAAGTGATCGCCCGCCATCTGTCCGGCATGACGTTTAGCGGCTATCAGCATAGCTGGCCGGTGATCAGGCTGAAGACGCGCTCCCTGCCGATTGAACTGCACGGCGTTCCGTGCCGCCAGGGGGAATGGCGCATCGTAGAGCAAAGAAACGATTTTTTACTCATGGAGCAATCGCTCAACGGCGCCACCGCCTCCACGCTGCGCGTCGGACCATGCCCGGCCGCCTAATGACCGCCACCGAAGAGAAAAATACGATGAATGATAAAAACTTTTTTCGCCCGTATTCAGACATGTCGAGCCTTAGCGGGTGCAGTTGCGGACAACATCGCGATCAACAACAGCACGATAGCGAACGCGAACGGAGGCGTCTCGCGCGCGGGCGCGATGAGGAAACGCTCTCGCAGGACTTTGTCGAAGCGTCAGCGGTGCGCGCGCTGTTCCCTCATGAGCCGACCCGACGGCGCTTCCTCAAAGCGGTGGGCGCCGGCACCGCGATGGCGGCGATCGCCAGCGTGTTGCCGCTGTCCGCCATGCAGGCGATGGCGGCGGAGCGCGGGCCGCTGGAAAAGAAAAACCTCAGGATCGGCTTTATTCCGATCAACTGCGCCACGCCGCTGATCATGGCGGACCCGATGGGCTACTACCGGCAGCAGGGTCTGGAGGTCAGCCTGCAGAAAACGGCGGGCTGGGCGTTGATTCGCGACAACATGCTGAACGGCGAACTGGACGCCTCGCAGTTTCTGGCGCCGATGCCGCTGGCCATCACCATGGGGCTCGGCTCGTCCGCCAGCCCGATGCAGGTGGCCGAGATCCAAAACACCAACGGTCAGGCCATCACGCTTGCGATAAAGCACAAGGAAAATCGCGACCCGCGCAACTGGAAAGGCTTCCGCTTCGCCATCCCCTTCGAGTATTCAATGCATAATTTCCTGCTGCGCTATTATCTGGCGGAGCACGGCCTCGATCCCGATCGCGACGTGCAGTTGCGCATCACGCCGCCGGCGGAGATGATCGCCAACCTGCGCGCGGGCAATATCGATGGCTTTCTGGGCCCCGATCCGTTCAACCAGCGCGCCGTGTATGACGAGGTCGGTTTTATCCATATTTTGTCCAAAGATATCTGGAATGGACATCCCTGCTGCTCCTTCGGCGCCGGCAAGGCGTTTATCGAACAGAATCCCAATACTTTCGCCGCGCTGTATCGCGCGATCCTCAACGCTTCCGTCGCCGCCAATGATCGCGCGAATTTGCCGGATATCGCCAAAGCCATCGCCACGCGCAACTACCTCAACCAGCCGGAAATTGTTATTCGCCAGGCGCTGGACGGCCGCTACGCCGACGGGCTGGGCCAGATACAAAACCAGCCGGATCGCGCCAGTTTCGATCCGATGCCCTGGTATTCCATGGCGACCTGGATGCTGACCCAGATGAAACGCTGGGGCTACATCAAGCAGGAAGTGAACTTCAACGCGCTGGCCGAGCAGGTGTTCATGCTGACCGACGCCCGACGCCACATGGCGGAACTGAAGATGGCTGAGGCTCATGCCGAGCCGCTGTCCGGCTATAAGCCGTTCGAAATTATGGGGCGCAGCTTCGATCCCACGCAGCCGCAGGCCTATATCGACGGCTTCGCCATCAAGCGCGGCTAAGAGGACAAAATAATGAAATCGCTACGGATGAAGTCCGCGCTGCTGTCGCTGGTGCTGCTGCTGATTTTTTTACTGGTCTGGCAGACGGCCACCGACCAGCCGGCCGTTCCGCCACCGTCGGCCGCCGACGATGAATACGCGGCGCTGATGGGCCAGTCCGCCGCGCCGGCGGCCGGCGCGGACAAGATTACCGGCATGCCGACGCCGGCTCAGTTCGGCCGCCTGGTATGGCAACAGCTGGCGGATCCGTTCTACGACAACGGCCCCAACGATAAGGGCATCGGCATTCAGCTCGCCCACTCGCTGGAGCGCGTCGGGCTGGGCTACCTGCTGGCGGCGCTGGCGGCAATCCCGCTGGGGTTCGCCATCGGCATGTCGCCGGTGCTCTACCGCGCGCTCGATCCCTTTATTCAAATTTTAAAGCCGATCTCGCCGCTGGCCTGGATGCCGATCGCGCTCTATACCATTAAGGATGCCGGCGCCTCGGCGATTTTTGTCATTTTCATCTGTTCGGTATGGCCGATGTTGATTAATACCGCCTTTGGCGTGGCCGGCGTACGCAAAGACTGGCTCAACGTCGCCCGAACGCTGGAGGTTAAGCCGTTGAGAAAGGCCCTGCTGGTAGTGCTGCCCGCCGCCGCGCCGACGATCATTACCGGCATGCGCATCTCAATGGGCATCGCCTGGCTGGTGATCGTCGCCGCCGAAATGCTGATCGGCGGCACCGGCATCGGTTATTTCGTCTGGAACGAATGGAATAACCTGTCGTTAGGCAATGTGATCTTTGCGGTGCTAATGATCGGCCTGATCGGCATGCTGCTTGATCTGGCGTTCGCCACGCTTCAAAAAAAGGTGACCTATGCAGAGTGACGCGCGTAAATATGTTCAGCCCTTTATCAAAGTGGAAAAGCTGTCGAAACGCTATCGCGATGACCTGCCGCCGGTTTTCGACAATATCAACTTCGACATCCAGCGCGGAGAGTTTATCTGCGTCATCGGCCATTCCGGCTGCGGCAAGAGCACCATCCTTAACGTGATCGCCGGTCTTGAAGAGGCCAGCGGCGGCGGCGTGATCATGTCCGGCCGCGAGATCTGCGGGCCGGGGCTGGACCGCGGCGTGGTGTTCCAGAGCCACGCCCTGCTGCCCTGGCTGACGGTGGAGAAAAATATCGCCTTCGCCGTGCGTTCGCGCTACCCGGACTGGCCGGGGGAAAAAGTTCGTCGGCACGGCGCCCGCTATCTGGAGATGGTCGGGCTGCAGTCCGCCGCCCACAAGAAGCCGAGCGAACTTTCCGGCGGCATGAAACAGCGCGTCGGCATCGCGCGGGCATTTGCGGTCGAGCCGAAAATGTTGTTGATGGATGAGCCGTTCGGCGCGCTGGACGCGCTGACGCGCGGCATCATTCAGGAGGAACTGCTGAAAATCTGTAAGGCGACGCAGCAGACGGTGTTTATGATCACCCATGACGTTGACGAGGCGATCCTGCTCGCCGACAAGATCATGCTGATGAGCAACGGTCCCGGCGCGCGCATCGCGGAAATCGTGGTCAATACCCTGCCCGCCGATCGGACGCGCGAGTCGCTGCACCACCATCCGCGTTTTTATCCGATGCGCAACCATCTGGTCGATTTTCTGATTAATCGTTCAAAAACCATTCAGGCGAGTCATGCCGACGACGCGCCCGATACGCCGGTCGTGGTCTATCCCGGCCTGCCGGACGACGCCGCGCCGCAGCCGGACGCACACCCCGCCGCGCCTAAAATCCATATTGTGGGGCAATAAGACGCTCCGCCGGCAAGCGCATTGAGACATGCACACTGACCAACTGAGATAAACAGGAGAGTAAAATGATCACTGGCCGCGATGAAGTTACCACCATGATTCTGTCCGCCAAAGTGCGTAAAGGACTACGCTGGGCCGATGTCGCCAGCCGGATCGGCCTGTCGAAGGAGTGGACGACGGCGGGCTGTCTGGGGCAGATGACGTTTGACAAGGCCCAGGCGCAGCTTATCGGCGAATTGTTTGATCTGAGCGATGAGGCCATCGCCTGGCTGCAGATCGTTCCTTACAAAGGATCGCTGCCGACGGCGGTGCCGACCGACCCGCTGATTTACCGCTGGTACGAAATCGTCAATATTTACGGCACCACGATCAAAGAGCTGATTCATGAAGAGTTCGGCGACGGCATTATGAGCGCGATTGATTTCTCGATGGATATTCAGCGGGAGGAAGACCCGAAAGGCGACCGCGTCCACGTGGTGCTGTCCGGTAAGTTCCTGCCGTACAAAAAATATTGACGCCTGGCCGCCGGGGGCGGGCAACACCCCCGCCTCGTTACTTTATTCATTCCCTTTATCATTAAAGCGCTATTCGGCGATATCCGGCATCATTGCCGCCGCCAGTCGGCCATGCCCCGGGGAGTGACGTCACCGGGTGTGGCGGCCTCTCTTCCCCTGGTTCGCGCGGAATTGCCTGCGGCGATTCCGCGTTCTCTGCCGCCCGACTCGCCTGAGCGTTCTGCGACTCGGGCGAAATCTCGTTATGTTCGGTGGCAACGGCCTGCGGCATATCGGCCGGTTCGATCATAATGGCGGCGGGCGGCATGCTGTCGGCCGCCGTCATCAGCGGCTTATGCCGCATCCACACAATGCCGCCGAGATGAAGCGCCAGCCGACGGGCGCGGACCGCACAGGCCAACCGACAAATTATGCGCGCCCCGGCGGAGGCAGGCCTGAGGATTATCGTCCCGCTCAGGCGGCGCGGACGTCAGCATCCGCAGGAAAACATCCTGCGTCAAATCCGCCGACGCATCCGGCCGGTGTCCCCGCTTGTCGAGCAAGCGATTGATGTCGCAGGCATGTTTTTGGAACAAACGGTTAAGATCCCCCATCAACGCCACCTCGCGATTACCGCCGTCCGAAACCGCGTTATTTTATAGCAAGCGCGCTCATGCATAGCCCGGCCATCCGATACAGACTATCCCTGTGCGGCAACCTCTATCAAGGCGCACACGATGCCGCGCGTGGTTGCCGTTAACGACGTTCCCAATATAGGGAAAATCGCCGCAAATAGTCATAACCGGCATTAATGGCGATGCGTCGCCCGGCGTCATCGGAGAGAATAATTCCCGCTGACGGCATCAGTACGTATAGGTCGCCATCAGTCCGACGGTTCGCCCCGGCGCGACCTGCGCGAAGTTGCCCGTCGCACCGTAAGAAAACCCATAAGTCCGGTAGTCCCTGTCGGTCAGGTTCTGGGCATAGAGCGTCAATTCCAGGCTGTGCGTCGGGTTCCAGGCCAGTGCGGCATCGACCAGGGTATAGGCGTTCTGGCGCAACGTATTGGCGCTGTCGAAGTAGTGGGCTCCCGTGCGGCGCACGCTCAGTTGCGGTCTCAGCAGCGTATCGCCCACGCGGACGCTGCCTTTGGCAGCCAGGGTCAAGCCATACCCAGGCGCCATGGGTACGTCATTGTCTTTACAGCCGGTGCAGGCACTGGAATCCTCGAAGCGGCGGAACGTGGCGTCATTGACGAAGCCGCCGGCGCTCAGCATCCATTGCCGCGTCATATCCCACTCGGTGTTGAACTCCACGCCCACGGAACGCGTGTCGCCGATATTGCGCAGCGTCTGGTTGCCCATGTCGCCGTCGCCGTAGAGCTGGACGTCTTTGCTGTCCACCTGATAGACGGCCAGGCTGGCGCGCACATCGCCGCCGGTATAGCGCACGCCGGTCTCATAGCTGATCGAACGCTCGCGGTCATAGCCGTTTGCGTCGTCCACGCTCGACGGCGCGAGGTTATAGCCCAGCGGTTTGTAGCCCTGGGCTATGTTGACATAGCCGCGCCATTGCGGCGCGAACTGGTAGCCGATCGCCGCGTGGCCCAGCCAGGTGTTCTGGCTGGCCGAAGCCTTGCCCTGGAAGGCCGCGCCCATCTGTTCGCCCTGGAAACGGGTGCGAGCCTCATCCCGCGAAAAACGCAGGCCGGTGGTGATATCAATCCTGGGCGTCAGGTGCCAGGTCGAATCGCCGTAGGCCGCCAGGGATTCGCTGCGGTTGTCCGAACGGGAATCGACGACCCGGTAGAGGCTGGGCAGCACCCTATCGAACTGGTAGCCCCTGGACATGTCCACTTGTTGCCGGTACAGGCCAAACACGGCATCCCAGACGCGGGACGGTTGCCCGCCCTCTTCGGTTCCGTGCGTCGACAGGCGCACCTCCTGGGTATTCTGCTTCCAGTGCTCCGCGAACTGCGGGAAATAAGCATCCAGCGGCCAACGGCGCGTCGTGTGGACGCGCTGGCTGCTGGCAATGACATTCAGGCGCCAGATGTCGAAATCGTACTGCCCATTGGCGGCAACGCTGTTGGCGCAGCGCCGTTGGTAGTAATCGCGATAGGCTTGCGGCAGGTTCGGCAGGACATAGGCCTTGCGGGACGGGTAGTCGTCGAACAGGGTGTAGACTTCTTGATCTCCCGTCGCGCAGTCGCGCCCGGCCGACAGCCCCAGTTCCCAGGGGCTATCGGCCGGCGCCAGTCTCAGCCTGGCGTTGCCGGCGCGTGAGCGCACGCCGCCCAGCCGATCGCTGCCGATGACGTCGCTGCGCACATCGCCATTGACGTCATTGCCCAGCAGCGACACCGAGCCGTACAACAGATCCGGCACCAGCGGGCCAGCCGCCTCGGCCTGCAACAGGTAGCCGTCCCGACTGGAGACGCCGCCGCGCGCAGTGAATCGGGGAATATCGTCCGGCTTCTGCGTGACGATGTTGAGCACGCCGCCCTGTGCGCTCTTGCCGTACAGCGTGCCCTGCGGCCCCTTGAGCAATTCCACCTGCTCCACGCTCAGCAGCGTCTGGGCGGCGAAAGTCGGCAACTGGGGCACGCCGTCCACATAGATCGTCAGGGCCGGGTTATAGAAGTCCTGCGCGGAGGTCACCCCGCGCAGCGTGATGATCGGGAACAGGAAGGTCGCGCTGTGCGACATGTACAGTTCGGGGAACACGCGGTCCAGCTCCAGGGTGGATGCCACCTGGGCATCGTCCAGATCCAACCGGTCCGCCACGCTGGCGGCGCCATTGAACCGCTCCAGCGTTTCATTGCGCTTGCTGCCCGTCACCACGATGGTCTGGAGCGTCTCCTGACCGTCCGGCTGCCGCTCCTGGCCCTGCGCGGCCGTTCCCCCTGCGGTGGCGGCGATAACCGCCAACGCGGAAGTCGTCAAATGTGGTCTGAATACACGCATTGTCAAATTTTCTCCCATTGTTTTTTGTCAGTGGCCCACGTGCCAGTTGTTGGCGGCTTGCTGAGCTTGCCACATGCGGGCATAGCGCCCCGCACGGGCCAATAGCCCGGCATGCCGGCCTTCTTCGAGCAGCCGTCCGTCATCGATGACCAGGATTTGGTCGGCCGCAGCGATGGTGGAAAGCCGATGCGCGATGACGATCACCGTACGTTCGCGCACCAACGCGTCGATGGCCGCCTGCACCGCCACCTCGCTTTCGGCGTCCAGCGCGGCGGTGGGTTCATCCAGAATCACGATCGGCGCATTCTTCAACATGGCGCGGGCGATGCTGATGCGCTGGCGTTCGCCGCCCGATAGCCGCCCGCCGATGTCGCCCACGCGGGTGGCATATCCTTCGGGCAGGCGGGTGATGAACTCGTGGCAGTGCGCGGCGCGGGCGGCGGCCTCGACCGCCTCGTCGCTGGCCTCCGGCCGCGCCATGCGGATATTGGCCAGGATGCTGTCGTCGAACAGGTACACGTCCTGGAACACCACCGAGACCAGCGCGTTTAGTTGCTCCGGCGCGATGGCGCGCACATCCACGCCGCCAATCGTGATCCGCCCCGCCTGGGGGTCGGCTTGACGCATCAGCAAGCGCGTCACCGTCGTTTTGCCCGATCCCGACGGCCCCACCAGCGCGGTCAGACTGCGGGCCGGCAGCCGCGCCGAAAAATCACGCAATGCGGGTTGCCCGCCGCCCGAATAGGTGAAGTTCACCCCGATGAAGTTCACGTTGAAATCCACCGGCTCCATTGCCGACGTTTGCTGCGGCAGCGGCTTGATCGCCAGCAGCGCGTCGATCTTGCCCAGCGCCGCTTCAACCAGGTCAAGGAGTTTGGCGTACAGCACGAAGGTCGCCAGCGGCTCGCCAAAGCGCGCCACGATCGCCATCAGCGCCGCCAGAATGGCGATATCCAGCGTGCCTTGCACCACGAACAGCGCGCCCGCGAATACCACCAGCAGGATCGCCAGTTCCATCACCGTGGCCAGGATCAGGTTCGGCCTGGCGCCTTTCTTCTGGCCGATGGTCTGGATGGCTTCCAGGTGCGTGAAGCTCGCCTGCAACGTCGCCGCCCGTTCGCCTGCGCAGCAGGCGGCGCGCAGCACCGGCAACCCCTGGGTATATTCCAGAATGTCGCTGCTGGCGCGTTCGTTGGCATCGACCAGCATACGCATGCCGCGTCCATAGGCCGGACGGCGCCAGCGATACAACGGAATCAGCAGCGGGAACACCAGCAGCAGAATCAGCCCCATGCGCCAGTCGAACCACAGTGCCGCCAGGGCCACCGCCACCGGCGTTATCAGGGCGACGGCCATCAGGTTGGCGACGGTCAGGATGTAGCTCAGCGTCTCATCCACATTGCCCAGCAGCGTGGCGTTCACGCCACCGGCCCGCTTGTCTTGCAGCACCGCCAGCGGGATCCGCCGCAACTGCTCGCCCAGTTCGGTGCGCAGCTCGTGCGTGTTCCGCACCATGTCGCCACGGTAGTCGAAACCCTGCGCCCACCAGCGGATGGCCGCGCTCGCCAGCATCAGCGCCGTCATCGCCAGCAGCCAGGGCAATGCGGCCGGCCAATTCGCCGCCAGGATCAACGCCTGGAACAGCGGCATCAGGCATGCCAGCGCCAAGCCCTGCACGATGGCGGCGACCGCCAGGCCGACAAGACTGGCCCGCAATCGCGGCGCACGGCTGCGCGCGCTGATCATCAGTTGACGCCAGGTCTCCCGAAGCGGGGTGATCGGTGGAGTCGATTGCGATGTACTCATGCCTGTTCTCCCGCCAGCGTCCAGCGCTGCGCGCGCTCGTAGCTGCGCCGCAGTCGGGCATAGACACCGCTTTGCGCCATCAACGCGTCATGGCGGCCGCTCTCGGCCAGGCCTCCCTGGTCGAACACCAGGATCTGGTCGGCATCGCGGATGGTCGAAAGCCGGTGCGCCACCATCAGCACCGTCTTGCCGCGCATCAGGCGGGAGAGCGCCGCCACCAGCGCCGCCTCGTTCTCGGGATCGGCGAAGGCGGTGGCCTCGTCCAGCACCAGGATCGGCCGGTTCTGCAGGATGGCGCGGGCGATGGTGATGCGCTGGCGTTGCCCGCCGGACAGGAAAACGCCCCGCTCGCCCGCGGGCGTGTCGTAACCCTGCGGCAGCGCCATGATGAAGTCGTGCGCCTGCGCCGCCCGGGCGGCATCGATCACCTCATCCATCGGCGCCTCGGGCATTCCCAGCCGGATGTTGTTGGCAAGGGAGTCGGCAAACAGAAAGGTATCCTGGAACACGAAGGCCACCTGCCGCATCAACGTCTCAGGCAGCATCTCGCGCACGTCCACGCCGCCCACCCGGATACAGCCCGCGCAGACATCCCAGAAGCGCGGAATCAAACGCGCCACCGTGGTCTTGCCCGCGCCCGAGGGGCCGACCAGCGCCGTCACGCTGCCCTGGGGCGCATTGAAACTCACGTCCCGCAACACCAGCGCGCCATCAGGGGAGTAACGGAAATCGACGTGCTCGAAGCGCACACTCGCGTCCTGCGGCGCCTTTGCGCCGGCGGCATCCACCACCGGCAGTTCCGGTTCGGCCATCACCTCATGAATCCGGTGAATGCTCATCTGCGTTTTCGCCACCAGGTGCCTGAGCGACATCAGCGGCAGCAGCGATTCGGCCATGCCGGTGCCGACCAGCAGCACCGCCAGCCAGGTGGAAGCGGCCAGCGCGTCGCGGCCGATCAGCCAACCGCCCAGCCACACCAGCGCCGCCAGCGTGGGCAGCGGATTGAGGATGGCCATCGACAGGCGGGACGATACCCCCGCCATCCGATACCACTGCAGCACCACGTCCAGGAATGCATCGAGTGCGCGCTGATAACGCTGGAACGTGGTCGCGCCGGTGTCGAAGGTGCGCACCACCGGCATCGCCTGCACATACTCCACCACCGCCTTGCTGACGTTTTCGCCGGCGGCATGGTAGCGCCGCATCATTGCGCCGCTGCCGCGCATCGCCAGCGACGCCACGGCCATGCCCACCGCCAGCACCGCCGTGGCGGCCAGGGCCAGCCGCCAGTCCAGCAGCCACAGCAGCGCAAAGGTCAGCACCGGCGAGACATAGGCGCGGGCGTACAGCGGCGTGCTGTCGGCCACGAACACATGCAGCGCCTTCACGTCCTCCATCATCACTTTGCTCAGCGCGCCGGAACCGGTCTGCTGCACATAGCCCGGCGGCACCCGGGCCAGATGCTCGGCCAGATCGGCGCGCAACCGCGTCTCCAGCCGGAAGGCGGCATAGTGCGACTGGTTGAATCCGGCCAGCCGCAGCACATAGGCCAACACCGTCAGCGCCGTGGCCGACAGCAGGGCCGGCCATGGCCATCGCCCTGGCGACGCCATCAATGCATGCGCCGCCCAGGCCAGCGCGCATAAGGCTCCCGACGCGGCCGCCGCCGCCAGCCCGGCCAACAGCATGGCGAACGTAATCTGTCCCCGCACGGGCCGCATAATGGACCAGACGCCGCTCGTGACCTGCGAATCATGCTCACGCATGCTGTGCCGCCTTCTGTACGTTGCCATCCAGAGAAGGCGCTTTGCGTTTGACCACCAGCGCCGCCGCGATGGCCGAAGCCGCCGCAAGCCCGAAACAGACGCCATAGCCCAAATGCTGCGCCAGCCAGCCTCCGGCAATGCCGCCAGCGATGGCCAGCAAGGCATCGGCGCTCTGGAACAGCGTGAAGTCCAGCCCGGCCTGCAGCGGCGAAGCAAGCCCCATCAATGCCGAATACAACGCGACCCAGACCAGGCCCAGCGTTGCGAACATCAGCCCAATCAGCATCATCAACGCCGGCAGCGGCGCCGACGGCGCGGCCAGCGTCAACGCAACCAGCACGCACGCCTCAAGGCTCACGGCAATCCAGACCGCGCGCCAACCCGGCGCGCAACGCGCCAGCACGCCCCCCAGCACGGCCCCCGTCAGCCCCGCCCCAATATGCAGCGAGCCGAACAACCAGCCCAGTTGCTCAAGACTCATACCGCGATCGAGCAGAAACGGCCCGAACATGCCCAGCGTCAGGCGCACGCCGATACTCGATAGCAACATCAGCAGCAAGCCGCTGCGCACCTCAGGGCGGCGCAGCGCGTGCAGTAGCCCGGGCCGGTGGCTGACGGCCGCCTGCGCCCGGTCGCGCGGTGGTTCGCGCAGCAGCAGCATCGGCACGCTCAACAGCGACATCGCCAGGCTGGCCGACAGCAGCGCCCACGGCCAGCCGGCAACTCCGGCCACCAACAGGAAACCGCCCGCGCCCAACATCGCGCCGACATAGCTGCCGCCCACCTGCGCCACATTGCCCCAGCCGCGCTGTAGGCTCGACAGCTGATCCACCGCAAAGCCATCGCTGGCCACGTCGGTCGTCGCCGCCACCAGCGCCGCGAGCAGCAACCCGCCCAGGATCCAGCCGGCATGACCGGTCAGGGAAAGATGCCCTGGCAACGCCGCCAGACCGAGACCCAGCAGGATCGCCGCGATCAGCCACTGCCCCGTCAGCACCAGGGCGCGCGAGCGCCGCTCCGGCCGCCCTGCTGGCAGGCGCCATCTCTCCACGGCCGGCGCCCACAGAAAGCGAAGCCCCCAGGGCACCCACAGCAACGCGGTCAACCCCGCCACCTGCAACGAAGCACCCGCGTCGCGCAGCAACGACGGCAGCGCCTGGGTGGTCAATGCCGTGATGATGGTCTGGCTGATATAAATGCCTGCAATTGCGGGCAGCACCTGCCGCGCACTCAGGCGCGGCGAAGCCAGGGAAGATATCGACATAGTAATCAGAGTCCATGGCCTGATACGGGCCTTTGTCATGTGCTATTTGCGGGTAAATCGCCATTGCCGATGCTTATTCTGTTCAATTGGCGATAATCCGGGTATATGATGATATTGATTATCATTACGCCAGCTAAAAATCGGCGCTAACGGTTTACGGAAAAAACTTGATGTTTAGGGAAAAAATTTATGGATGGGAGTTTGGACACAACATCCGACCAGCCAGCCCTTGATCCGAGCAAACTTAAGCAAAAGGGGCTGGCAGGCGTTCATGAAGACTGGCGGCATGCCGTGCGCATATACCAGCCTTGCGAAGGACTCTGCATTAGTTGCATCAACGGACACCCTGGCAACAAATGGGCGTTCCAGGCCGAAGGGCCTTCCGCCCTCAGCGTGAACATTCTTCTCGAAGGGCGCATGCAGGCCGCTTTCGATGATGGCGCCGTGCTCGATGCCCGGGCCGGTTCCGCCATACTGATGGCCACCGGCCAGCACACCACTGGCTGGAATGTGCTCGACGGCAAATCCGATGGCGCCTTCCGCATGCTCAGCATCCACATGCCGCAAACCGCCATGGCCGGCCTGACCGGATTACAGATGGACGACCTGCGCAGGCGCATCTGCACCGTCGCAGGCGACCAGCCGCACATTGACGCTTTTTTGGGCGTTATGCCGGCCTCCCGTTGCCTGCAGCGCCTGGCCTGCGATCTACTCGGCTTCGACTGCACCTATCCCGGTCCCTGCATCTCCCACGACCTGTACCTGCGTGCTAAAGCCTTCGAGGCCATCGCCTGCTTCCTGCGCGAAAACCTCTCGCAGCGACAGCTCAATCTGCCCGTGCCCGCCGACCGCCAGCGCCTGGTCAAAGCGCGAGCCCTGCTGGAGAAAAACTACGATCAGGACTGGAGCGTACAAGCCCTCGCACGGACCGTCGGCCTCAACGAAAAACGGCTGCAATCGGGCTTCCACGCCCTGTACGGCTGCTCCGTCCATGTGTGCCTGACCCGCATACGCATCGACGCGGCTATCGCCCTGTTGCGGCGCGGCGTCTCCGTGACGGAAACGGCCGCCTCGGTTGGCTTTGCCCACCTCAGTCACTTCAGCCGCATTTTCCGCCGCCACACCGGTATCTCGCCCAAACAATGCGCCCTGGGCATCAGCACCAGACTGCCGTAACCACTCGCCGCCTCCGCCGGCCAACCGCACCAGTGCTAACCCTGCGCCTGAAGCCAGCCCACAGTGTGGTCGCGCCATACGTCGCCTCTTCCGCTTTGCGGCGCGAAAACAAAAATCCTCGAAACGTTAAATTTTTCCGCAAAACGGTTAGCGGGCCTGACGGTTTGTCATAAAGATTGAGATCGCACCGGTCCGCGGCAGCCTGACCGCCGCGCTGACGCGCGATGAGAGAAGACTGGAACTGGGCGCCGCCACACCTTTCCGCGGCAAACAGCGCGCCGCCTGCTATGACGTCGATCGTGTTCAAAACCCTGGCAGCGCCACTCCCGTCAATAGTTCTTCAACCGCGCTGCCGAATGACAATGGCTGGATAGAGGCCTCTCTCTGGCCCAGGGTGATCAAGCTGGATCTGTTTGCTAACTCCCGTTTTAACGACCCGCTTAAGGTCGGGCTCTATCTGGCCAACCTGACCGACCCGATGGCGGCCATTACGACCACGCCCGGCGATAACGGTTATCCGGGCCGCACGCTAACGACCAGTCTGGAATACCGCTGTTAAGCATGCGCCGCATCAGCCATCGGGGCTAAAGCAATTCTGGCCGGAGCGGCGACCGGCCACAGGAAACAGGAGAAGGCATTCTGCCTTTGCAATTTGAAATCACCACGTGGCGAGGCGGCGACACCCATTCACGATAATCGACGGCATGAGTGCGCAATATTCGGTAAAGGGCTTAACAAGCGAATAAGGGCCGGCCGGCGCTCAAATGCCGAGTTTCTTTAAGCGGTAATTCAGCTGTCTGGCCGTTAGCCCGAGAAGCTGGGCGGCGCGCGATTTATTGCCGCCCGACCTGACGATCGCCTCTCTCAGCTCCCGTTCGCTGTGCGAATCGGAACGGCTATAGGGGCGTAAGACCAGATAGTCGGCGCTCGGCCCCTCCGTCCGTTCATCCCTGGAGACATAATCCCAGGCGGCGCGCGTCCGCGCCCTGGGCGTAATAAAGGCGCGCAGATCGACGGCGCCCAGCGCGGGTTTGTCGGCCAGCAGCACCATACGCTCGATCACATTCGACAGCTCGCGGATATTACCGGGCCAGACGTGATTCTGCAGTACGGCGATGGCATCGGCCCGCAGGCTGAGATTGCGCTGATTAGCCTGGTTAAAACGATTGAGGAAGTGCAGCACCAGCGCGGGAATATCGCTTTTTCTTTCCGCCAGCGAAGGCAGATGGATCGGAATAACGTTTAGGCGATAATACAGATCGCGCCGGAACAGCCCGCGATCGACGTCAAGGGAGAGATCGCGGTTGGTGGCGGCGACCAGCCGCGCATTGATGGCGATCTCTTTTTTGCCCCCCAGCCGGGTAATGGTGCCCTCCTGCAGGGCGCGCAGCAGTTTGCCCTGCATCGACAGCGGCAATTCGCCTACCTCATCAAGAAAAAGCGTACCCTCGTCCGCCTGTTCAAATAACCCGATGCGCCGCGTCTCCGCACCGGTGAATGCGCCCTTTTCATAGCCGAACAGTTCGCTTTCAAACAGCGAATCCGGTATCGCCGCGCAATTCACCTTAATAAAGGGTTTATCCTGACGCGGACTGGCCAGATGCAGCGCCCGGGCGAATAACTCTTTGCCGGTGCCGGACTCGCCCAGCAGCAGGACGCTGGCGGTCGAATCCGACACTTTTTCCAGCTCGGAGATGGCGCGCAGCAGCGCCGGAGAGTTGCCGATAATACCGTAGTGCAAAGCATCGTGCTGGTGGGTATGCGTCAGCAGCCGGTTGTAATAGGTCAGCTCGCGCTCTTTCTCTTCGATGTAGGATTCCAGATGCAGCAGTTGGCCGATCCAGGTCGCCAAAATACGCAACAGAGTTAAATCATCGGAGATCGGTCTGGCGCGATTTCTCAGCCGGTGGCAGGCAAGAACGCCCCGCACCTCGCCGCCAACGATAACCGGCAGCGCGATAAACACCACCTGCTCCTGGGGCAAACGCGCCCGGCTGACCGCCCGGCACAGAAAACGCTCTTCCTTATCAATATCCTGCACTACGGTCAACTGACCGCTTTGCAGAACCCAACCGGTGATCCCTTCGCCGACGGCATAGACGCCGCGCGCGGCCTCGTCCCGCGTCAGACCGTAAGAGTAGCGAATCCGTATCCGATCGCCCTGTCCGTCGCGCATCACAATACGCCCGCGGTTCAGGCCCAGTAATTCAGACAGCAGGTGCAGCATCTCTTTTAACACTACCTCACAGGCGAAACTCTTACCGGACAGCGATATCACCTGCTGCAGTAACAGCATCTCCTGCGAACGCCAAAAATCAGGGCCATAATCCTCTGCGGGGGTTACAAGATCTTTAGACATTCTGGTTCCTGTAGGCTGATATAAGTACCCGAATGTAACTATCAAACCCTCACCTTACCACATAAAGCGAAGCGGGCCAGCGGGCGGCCCGCTACATAACCGCCGCGCGCGCCGTGTTTTTTTCCGCGACGGCGCCGGCCGATAAATTTCGCTTTGCGGAACGAAGAAAAAACGCTATGCATAAAGGATACCGCGCGGTCCGTCGCCGTCAGAACCGTTGATGCGACGAGGCGCGCCCCGCTCCGTTCACCGTCAGGAGAGCCGCGTTATGAAACATACCGCATGGATTCCCCCCAAAGTCTGGCAAATGGACCAACCGGCGACCGGTAAATTCGCCAATATTAACCGGCCCGAATCCGGCGCGTTATTTGAACAAACGCTGCCGGTCGGCAACCACCCTCTTCAGCTGTATTCGCTGGGGACGCCCAACGGGATAAAAATCAGCATTCTGCTGGAGGAACTGCTTGAGATGGGCATTGAGCAGGCGCGTTACGACGCGCATCTGATTGATATTATGCACGGCGATCAGTTTGGCTCCGGCTTTGTCGCCGTGAATCCTAATTCAAAGATCCCGGCGCTGGTGGACCGCAGCGAAGATCCCCCGCTTCATCTGTTTGAATCCGGCGCGATCCTTTTATATCTGGCGGAAAAATTCAGTGCGTTCATTCCGACGGGACGGCAAAGGGCCGTCTGTCTGTCGTGGCTGTTCTGGCAGGTGGGCAGCGCGCCCTATGTCGGCGGCGGCTTCGGCCATTTCTTCGCCTATGCGCCGGAAAAAATGGCCTACCCGATTAACCGTTTCACCATGGAAACCAAACGGCAGCTCGACCTGTTGAATAAGCACTTGAGCCAAAACGCTTTTATCTGCGGCGAAGACTATACTATCGCGGATATGGCTATCTGCCCCTGGTACGGCGCGCTGGTGCAGGGAGAACTGTATCAGGCGGCGGAATTTCTTGACGCCCGGTCCTATCCCCATGTCCTGCGCTGGGCCGATGAGATTGGCGCGCGCAACGCGGTGCGCAGAGGAAAAACGGTGCTGCGGCGCTAACCGCTCGCCGCAGACGCCCGCGGCCGGCGCGGCATCAGGCGTGTTGCAACCAGCGATCGCCGAACATAAACAGCGCCAGACCAATCAGCATAACGCCCATGCCGGCCAGCTTCCACCAGTGCACCGGCCGCAGCGGCATCTGCAGCCAACCAAAGTTATCGATAGCCATACCGGCCGCCAGTTGGCCGATGATAAACAGGAACATGGTGTTGGAGACGCCCAGTTTCGGGGCGAGAAAAATGGAGGTGAACACGAAGACGGCGCCGATAATGCCGCCGAGCCAGCGCCACCACGACTGCTGCGCGATATTGCTGCCGACGCTCTGCCAGTCGGCCTGAATCAGCGCCACCGCCAGCAGACACAGGCCGCCGATGAGAAACGAGATCAACGCGGCGATCAGCGGCTGCCCCCCTACCCCGGCGCTCAAACGGCTGTTGACCGCGGCCTGCACGGATAAACCGGCGCCGCCCGCCAGCGCCATCAACAAATACACCTGGTTCATACTGCCCTTCCTTCAATTCAGTGGCGCGGAACGCCGTCGACCGGCAGGCGTCCGCTGCCGTTATCAGGCGGGGAGGAATCAGGGCGACGAACGGTAAAGCCGGACGCCGCCGCGGGCGCGCCTGGAGTCGCCTTCGGACGAACGCGGCGGCGGCCCGAATACGCGCAGGACCGGCGACGACGTCAGCCGCATGCGCGACTAACCGCCGGGCGGTCAGCGGCCGGCGATCAGATATTGATTACTGTAACCGGTAACGTTCCAGCCAGTGGGCATAGGGCGCCGGCAGCACCCTGGACGGATGCTCAACCTGCAACGCCTGCGCCAGCAGGTAAGGATAGTGCGGATTGGCGAGGTGGGCGCGGCCGATCATCACCAGATCCATCTGACCGTCGGCCACCACCCGTTCGGCCACCTGCGGCGCTTCGATGCCCCAGGCGGAGGCGACGGGGATGCCGGCCTCGCGCCGGACGCGCTGCGCTATCGGCGCCAGAAAACCCGGCCCCCACGGAATCTGAGTCTGCGGAATGGAAAAACCGATGCTGACGTTAAGCAAATCCAAACCGTGCTGGCGGAAGGACTTCGTCAGTTCGATGGATTCGTTCAGCGTCTCCTCATCGCGCCCGTCGTATTCGATCACGCCGAAACGCGCGGTGAGCGGCAGATTCTCCGGCCACACCGCGCGCACCGCGTCCAGGGTTTCCAGCAGAAAACGGCTGCGGCCGTCAACATCGCCGCCGTAGCGGTCGTCGCGCTGGTTGGCGTGCGCCGAGAAGAAAGTCTGCGCCAGATAACCATGAGCGAAGTGCAGCTCGAGCCATTCGAAGCCGGCGTCGCGGGCGCGCCGCGCCGCGGCGACGAAATCAGCCTGCACCCGGGCGATATCGTCCAGCGTCATGGCTGTCGGCACGCGCGGCAGATTCTCGCCGAAGGCGATGGCTGACGGCGCCAGCGGTTGCCAGCCACGCGCATCGCCTTCGGCGATATGGTCGTCGCCTTCCCACGGGCGATTGGCGCTGGCTTTACGGCCGGCGTGAGCAATCTGAATACCGGGCACGGCGCCGGCGGCCTTAATTCGTGCGGCGATGCGCGCCAGCCCCTCGGCCTGCTGATCGTTCCATAGCCCGAGACACGCCGGGCTAATGCGCCCTTCGGGAGAGACGGCCGTGGCTTCGACGATCACCAGTCCTGCGCCGCCGCGGGCGATACCGGCGTAATGGACCTGATGCCAGTCGTTGGTCAGGCCATCCTCGGCGCTGTACTGGCACATGGGCGGCACCGCAATACGGTTACGCAGGGTGACGTCTTTCAGCTTAAAAGGGGTAAATAATGCGGCCATAATGTTCTCTTCTGTTGTTTATTCACGTCAGATATCGTTAGCGGCCAGCGGCTTATTGCGCCGCCTCGCGCGCTGCGTCACGGGTCAGCCGTACGGCATGCGCGGAAGCATGCCGGGTTCTGACCGGTGACCCGTTTGCCGTATCGCACCGCGAAATTCGGGAGCCGGAACCACGCTCATCGCGCGCCGGTTGGCGAATACGCCTTTCCAGCGGAACCGGCGCAGCCGTCAATACGGCAGCCTCTTCTTAGCGGTCGGCAAACCTGCCGGCCGGCTTCTCCGTTCGACAGTACGCTTTCATCATGACCGTCGGAGTGAAATAAGTCTAATCACGATCCTTTATTCAATACATCACACTGCCTGATATTAGCTTCGCATAATAGCGCTACACTTGCCCTGCAAATTGCAGTGACAATGATATTATGATTAAATTATAATTATCTGTTTTTAAATATTATTTTAATGCCATTGTCATCAGTTACACGCTGTAGCATGGTCAACAGCGAAGCATCAATGCGCGAAGCTATTTATCAGCGGCGGGAATTTACGCCGGCCACCTGATAAAGATAAATATCTTCGCCCGGCAGCCGCGCCGACAGCCCTACGCCAGACATCGGGATCAAATGAATACTCCGTCCGGCGCGCGCAGCGCCGATCATCGCTACGCAGCGACCATACAGCAGATAAGCAATAACGAGGGAAAGATGCCGGGATAAGCCGCCGCCGTCAAAGTCAGCTCGCTCCAGTGCGGCACAATCTGCCGATAAAGTCCATTGCACGACGCAGTCGCCGTCGGTGGCGCATCGCCGAGCGCCCTGCCGCCAGACAGCATCCCTCGAGAGTTCGCGGCGGCAGCGGGCGTATATGCGGCAACACGCGCTGCCGGCAGACAGAAAGACCCGATCGGCAGCCGCCGATCCGGACGCCTCGACTTCCACACGCCCGGACAGTATGCTGGAAACAAGATCATACTATTTTTTATTCTGGACCGAATGCTTACTGACGTCAGAACACTCGATCTCAACCTGCTAAAAACGCTGGACGCCCTGCTGGATGAACGCAGCGTCACGCGCGCCGCCCAGCGTCTCGCGCTGACCCAGCCGGCGGTCAGCGGCATGCTGACGCGCCTGCGCAACGATTTTAACGATCCGCTGTTCGTACGCACCAAACAGGGCATCGTCCCGACGCTGCGCGCGCTGGAGTTGGCCTGTCCAATCAAACAGATCCTGAGCGACGCCGACGCGCTGCTGCGCCCGCAGGCCTTCGACCCGGCCAGCGCCGCGCTGACGCTGACCATCGCCTCCAGCGACTATGCGCTGCAGGCGGTGGTTATCCCGTTTATCGCCGCCCTTCGGCGCCAGGCGCCCGCGATCCGGGTTTCGTTACAATCGGCGAAGGATGCGCAATTGCAGGCCCGGTTCGAACGCGGCGAGATCGATATCGCCCTGATCTCGCCGGACAGCACGCCGCCCGGTCTGCACGCCCGGCACCTGTTCTACGAAGATTATGTTTGCCTGCTGCGCGCCGATCATCCCGACGCCGCCGGCGATCGCCTGTCGATGGCGCGTTTCTGCGCGCTCGATCATGTTCTGGTGTCCTATTCCGGCGGTAAGTTTAACGGTGTAACCGATGAGATGCTGGCCAGGCAAGGGCGGGAAAGGCGCGTGGCGATGTCGGTCACCAGCTTCGCCGCGCTGCCGGAAATATTGAGCGCCAGCGATCTGATCGCCGTCGTACCGCAGCGGCTGGCGCGTGCGTATGGCGACGGCCTGAAGATACTGGCGCCGCCGTTCGCCATTCGGGGATTTACCCAGTCAGTGGTCTGGCATGAAAGAACCGAGCGGGATCCCGCCCGGCGCTGGCTGCGAGCACTATTAATCGACGGCTGCGCTGACTAAGCCGCCGTGCCGTAACGTCACGGCAGCGCGTACAAGCGGATTGACCATGCGCGCGCCCGACCCCGGAACGGCAATACCGGCCGTACTGTTCTCCTGATGCCGCTCAGACAGGAAAAACTATATGGGTGGCAAACCCTGTTTGCCGTTTATCCCAGACAGCCCCAACGTTTCGGATGAATAGTTACACCGTCACTCATCGTCTAAGCAGCGTGGAAATAGCTTAACCACGAACGCGCCGCGTCAATCAGCCCGTCGAGCCGCCCCTGGTGACCGGTAAGCATCGGGTTAGGGCGGATCTTTGCCAGCTACTGCGCCGGATTCCCGTTCTGAGTTTCCTGCGTCAGGATACGCACACGTCCGTCGGACAGATCTTCCAGCCGCCATGCATGATGCACGTCAAGACGCGTATCCCCTCGCCCAGCCGTGCCAGGCCACCTGCGCCGGCGGCGGCTAGCCAGTCACCCGCGCCTCAACCGGAAAGCCAAAAGTGCTGAAATAAAAACGGAGATCCTGCACCAGCTCCGGTATTTTCTGATCATAGAACCGGACGTCGGCCGAATTTTTGTAGTACCTTGACCACAGCGTCGCATTATTAAGAAACGGCCATACGTCGGCCACGCTCAAACCGGCGACAATCATTTAACTGGAAGCGAAACTGCCGCTGACAGCCTGGAATATAGCCTGCCGGCCAGATAATCTCATTCATCATGTAGGTGATGTGCTGTTCGATCTAAGAATGAAAACGGCCCACGACGGCGTCTTCTTGCTGACGGCACGCATCATGGCGGTTGTTAAGTAATAAATCCAATCGCGTTTTTTTATTTTCAACATCAATAAATCTAATATCAGGCCGCAACATAATTATCCGGCCAGCGCGGGCGCTTGCCGCTCAGCCCCTTGCGGGCGGGGTTGTTTAATTAAAAACGGCATGATGAGATAGATGAAATGTGAATTTTATACGTTGCCTGTCATGAATAATGATATCAGAAGTATGGATCTCAATTTGCTAAAGGCGCTGGATGCACTGCTGGACGAGCGCAGCGTGACCCGGGCGGCTCAGCGTCTTTCCCTGACTCAGCCGGCGGTCAGCGGTATGCTGACGCGGCTGCGCGAATGCTTTGGCGATCCGTTATTCACCCGCGCGCAACGCGGCATTGTCCCCACAATACGAGCGCTTGAGTTGGCGGGTCCGGTTAAACAATTGCTGAACGAAGTCGGACTGCTGCTGCAGCCGAAAGGCTTCGAACCAGCCAGCGCCGATATGATCCTGACCATCGCAGCCACAGATTACGCGCTGCGCGCGGTGGTGGTGCCCTTTATGCACGCGCTGCGCCCGCTGGCGCCAGGCATTCGCGTGGCGGTGCTGCCGGTGGATGGTCAGCAGTTGCTGACTCAGCTGGAACGCGGGGATATAGACATGGCGCTCGTTACCCCCGCCACCACGCCGCCGGATTTGCATGCGCGCGATCTGTTCGACGAACAGTACGTTTGCGCCCTGCGAGCGGATCATCCGGCGGCGACGGGGCGACTATCGCTCGATCGCTTCTGCAGCCTCGATCATGTTCTGGTGTCTTATAGCGGCGGTAAATTCCGCGGCGCCGCCGACGACGCGCTGGCCCGGTTGGGGCGCGAACGACGGGTTACCCTGGCCGTAAACAGCTTCCTTGTACTGCCGGAAATACTGCGCGCCAGCGATCTGATGGCGGTGGTGCCGCGCAGGCTGGTGGCGCACTGCCAGGGGCTGACCGTACTTGAACCGCCGCTTGCCCTCGAGGGCTTCACCAAAACCGCCGCCTGGCATGAACGCACGCACCGCGACTCAGGCCATCGCTGGCTGCGCGCGCTGCTGTTCAGTCTTTTTGACGGTCAGCCGGCGTAATCGGCACCTGACCGGCCAAACATTCAGCACTTGAAAAGGGAAAGGAAACAAAGGGCTTGCTATCCATACCGGACAAGTCCATAATAGCCGCCATTCCAGACATTGGGATGAAGAAACAGCATTTTAATCAAATGGTTAGCTTGTTGATTACTGTGCGCTATCTCCTGTACGACCGTAGCTCAGTTGGTTAGAGCACCACCTTGACATGGTGGGGGTCGGTGGTTCGAGTCCACTCGGTCGTACCAATTCAAATTCAGCGGGCGTTAATCAAGCTCTGCTTTCGATTGAAAAATAAGTAATCTCCCTCCCCCTGTGTATTTCTGTCAGGTTCACTGTCGCCAATATCCTCCGCTACATTTTGGTTTATATTCAGCACGGCGCGTTTCTTGCTGAGGAAGAGCTGTCCGCTGGCGCGGCAGGTTCACAAAGGTGGTTCCCGACAGAGACCGGCTCCGGCATGTGACGCGGATGACTGACAAATCCGCCGGGAACGGATTTAAACGCGCTTGCCGGGGCCGGGCGGAGACGACGGACCGGGGAACAAAACTAACGCAGCGGCGCGTCTGAAGTATCAAGACTTATAATAAATCAATGCTTCATACGGGCGCATTTCTACTTTAGGCTCAAGCGTTTTCGGCGAATCAGGATAATTTGACAACAAAAGCGCCGCCTGACTGTTTGCTAACCACGCCGGCAGTATATAGTTTATTTTATTTTCAGTAAAAGAACAGATAACAATCATTACCTCATCATTAAGAACCCTGACATAGCCATAGACGTCCGAGTCATTCTCATTAATTAATTGATATTCTCCATCAATAACGACCGGATATTTTTTTCTGATCTCTATTAATTTCTGATAATGATAAAATACAGAATTACTGTCTGCCAGACAGGCTTCAGCGTTGATGATGCCATTGTCGGGAGAGAAATCTATCCAGGGTTCTCCCGTGGTGAAGCCGGATTTTTCCGTCGCGTCCCACGGCATTGGCGTACGGGCGTTATCTCTTGATTTTAAATATATGGATTTATTGATATATTCATCATCAAGACCAATACGTTTAAAATTTTCATAAACGGATAGCGTTTCGATATCTTTATATTGCGCCATAGAATTAAACGCAACATTTCGCATCGCCAACTCTTCCCCTTGATAAATATACGGAGTCCCTTTCATCATGTGCAATAGCGTCGCCAGCATTTTTGCCGATTCGATTCTGTATTCGCGATCGTGGCCAAATCTTGTAACGGCCCTCGGCTGGTCATGATTACTCCAGTATAATGAATTCCAACCCTTATCTAAACTTTGTTGCCATTCGGTCATCGTGTCACGAAGATCGCTCATCTTGAATCTGATATCGGAAAACTTGCCATACTTACCATAATCCAGATGCATATGGTCGAATTGAAAGACCATATTAAGCTCATGGCGGCCGGGATCTGTATACAATAGCGCCTGCGCGCTATTGGTATTTGGCGTTTCCCCAACGGTCATGCAATCATACTGGCTTAAAACCTCCTGATTCATTTCCTGTAAAAATTCATGCACGCGCGGGCCATTGGAGGCGCCGACATAATAGGATTTACTGTACACGGCGTTTTTATCCGCATTTGGAAAATCCTGATATTTACTGATTAGGCTAATGACATCCATTCTGAAACCGTCAATACCGGACGCCAGCCAATGGCGCATCATTTTATAAATTTCGTGTCTGACGACTGGATTTTCCCAGTTTAAGTCAGGCTGTTCTTTAGCAAACAGATGTAAATAATACTGATTTCTGCTGGCGACATATTCCCAGGCGGAGCCGCCAAACGTTGACCCCCAGTTCGTTGGCGCCGAGCCATCCGGCAGCGGATCTTTCCAGATATAAAAATCCGCATATTGATTGGTTTTACTTTGGCATGATTGTTGGAACCAGAAATGCCGATCGCTGGTATGGTTAACGACCAGGTCCATAATAATCTTGATATTTAAATCATGCGCCGTTGTCAGCAGCGATTGAAAATCGTCTAATGACCCATAAACGGGATTTATTTTATAGTAATCTGAAATATCATAACCATTATCAACCAGGGGCGACTCATAGATGGGGTTTAACCATATCACATCAGCGCCCAATTTTTTAATATAGGGCAGTTTCTCTGTTAATCCCGCTAAATCCCCGATACCGTCGCCATTTGAGTCTTTAAAACTTTGCGGATAAACCTGATATATAACGCTACTTTTCCACCAGTTGGTACTCATTACTCATCCTCTTCGTCAGAATTAGATTGCGCAACGATAAAATCATTAACGTAAATCAGTTCTTCCTTTGCATTATTCACGGCATCTTTAATCACATCAGCGCTGGTGTAGCCATCATCAATCTCCAGCATAATGGACATGATTACCGGTAAATTAGTTCCTGTAATAACATGAAAGTGCGGGTGGTTGACAAATTTAGCGAAGGCCTGATTAACCGAACCGCCCAGAATATCGGTAAACACTATCACTTCATCCTGATCGGTGACGTCGTGAAGCGAGGCCTGTATTTCTTCATCTATCGGCGTATTGGTTACATATGCCGCAATAGCAATGATGTCCGCCGCATTCGGCACGACATAATTTAGCGTATCTTTCAATCCCTGAGCTAAGCGATGGTGTGATGCAATAATAATCTTTCTCATGATAGATGTCCTGATTATACTTTTAAAATACCGAAAAATGATAAAACCAGGGAAAAAGCAATAACTAAAAATATTATGCTAATGATGCTGATTTTTTTAGAAGATATCATTTTATACAAAACTATCGTTAAGGCGGCAGGGATAAGCGAGGGCATTATTTTATCCAGAATTTCGCTCTGAATTGGCAATTCCACCTCGCCCGAACTAAATGTCAGCCCTACATGAACATTGACGACGGCTGGTATCAATGCCCCAACCACGGTCAGTCCCATAATTGAAGCGGCTTCTGTAAAAACAGATAATTTACTGCCTAATGCGGTAACCAGCTTAAGACCGGAGTGATATCCAATGTGAAATAGCTTAAAGCGAAAGAATAAAAAAAAAATGTTTAAACAAAGCCAGATTATGGCGCCGACAGGGCTTCCTTCCAGTCCCATATAGGCGGCAATCGATCCCATTATCGTTGGATATAAAACCCAAATTAGCGTATCGCCAACGCCGGCCAATGGCCCCATCATCCCGGTTTTAAACGCCTGCACGGCCTCTAACGACGAACGACCGTCTTTTACCTCCATGGCTAAACTTGAACCTAATAATAAATTCCCCATCCAGGTGGTAGTATTGAAATATTTAAAATGATTATTTAATGACGCGATATAATCATCATCATTTTTATAGATTTTTCTTAATGATTTTTCTAATCCGTAAACAACAGCAGGCCCCTGTTGCGTCTGATAATTAAACGTATTACAGGCCATAAACATATATCTGAACGCGGCCTTGTTGATATCGCCTTTAGTTAAAGTGACTTTACCGTATTCAGTGGTTGTGTTTAATTCACTCATCGAAATCATCTCCTGCATTAGCCGCGGAATTATCAGCGTTTGATAACTTCATGTCCGGCTCGGCCATTTTTTGGAAAAAATAATAATAGGCTAACGCAAACCCTATAATAGACACACCCAATATCGGCATTTTTAAGTAGGCGGAAATAACAAAGCCAATCAATAGCATTGTTAAATATTTTTTCACTGGCATTACCTGTAACAATAGCGCAATACCCACCACTGGCAATATATTCCCGGCGATTGACAATCCATCAGTAAACCATTGCGGCACGACAGACAGAATTAATTTAACAATTTTATCACCGAAAATAACGCACAGTGTTGTTGGAATGGCGGCAGACAATCCAAAAATCATCGGTCCGCCCCACAATATTTTATTCATTTTTTTGAATTTATTTTCATTAGCTGCTTTCTGCGCCGCATTTGCTACATAAGTATTTAAAATTTTAGCAAACACGTCCAGCTGTATTCCCAGCATACCCACCGGCACACCGACAGCCAGGGCGATAGCTTTAGCCTCTTCAACGCTGCTGGTGGTTTTTATCGCTACATATATTCCCACCAGAGTAGCCAATCCCCAGTTAGGCACGGAAGAGCCACCAATATTAGCCACCCCCAAAGCCATTAATTGAAATGTTCCGCCAATAATCATGGCGGTTTTCATATCCCCCATGATGATGCCGACAAAAAGTGCAACCATTATCGGAAACCAGGTGGTTAAACATAAACCTTGTTGATCGATGACGATCCAAAAGGCTAAAGCAATGATTAGCACTGCCTGAATTATTTCCATTTTTATATGCCTTATTTTATATAGGTTCCCAGGGGTTCTTCAGCATCACCGGGAACAAAATGGAAAGTCACCGGAATGCCTTTTTCTGCCAGATGCTTTAAGTCGTCGCTCTCTTTTTTATTTACTGAAACCATTTTCTTCAACGTGGTTTTACCTTCACCATCGAAAATTATCCCGACATTGACTTTGGGTATTTTCACGCCGCCTTCGACCAGTTTTAGTAACGTTTCTGGCTCGGAAACGATTAAAAATACGCTATGATCATCGTATTTCCCGGCATTAAAATTAGTAATCGCGGTGTCGGTATCAATGATCGACATATTGGTACCGGCCGGTTTACTCATTTTCATCACTGATTTTTGCGTGTCATCGCGACTGACATGGTCATCAACCACCATTAATCTTTTCGCTTTTGTAAATCCAGCCCATTGGGTAACTACGATGCCGTGAATTAACCTCTGGTCTATTCTTGCCAACACAACGCTCATAAACACCTCTTAAAAATCAGCATGTTATAATCAAATTCAATGCAACAAAAAATAATTTGTGCAACCGATTGCATTATGAGACGACCGTTTGCACAGTAAAGTTCTAACCGCAGGTAATGTGATGAACATCACGCTTTTAGCGCAAAAAACGCTGAATAAGTGTGTGATTATGCGCTGAATCTATAGCAGTACATCATGGAAGACGGTCAATTCACCTAACGAGCGCAATTTGTTTATCGATGTATAACCAATTGATTTTAAATAAAATGATTAAAATTCAAACATACTATGACGCAATGGTTGCGTTCGCGTCGGCCGCAGACCATTCTCGCCGACCGCTGCGCAGATGAAAACGGTCATCCGCCGCCCGCCCCGCCATTTGCTGCCCGATTCCCATGATATGGCGGCTTATGCGGCACAACACGGGGTAATACACGATTAATCCCACCAACCTTTAATAAAATTAAAATAAATCATATAATCTGGCCAGCAGCAGTAATTTTACTAACCAGGGGATGGGAAAAATGAGCGTGACAGTTAAAGATGTTGCAAAAAAAGCCGGCGTTGCCACATCCACTGTATCCAGGGTCATTAATAACAGCAGCAGTATATCCGAAGCGACTAAAAAGAAAGTTAATCAGGTTATGCTGGAACTGGGCTACGTCCCTAATGTCGCGGCAAGAAACTTAGGTAAAGGCAAAACGAACACCATCGCTTTAGTATTACCGCCGCTAAAATGCAAAGAAGAGATGAGCATTCCATTTTTTTTAGAGATTATTGAATCAATCAACAGTGAAGCTCAGAACTTTGGCATTTCCATCGCCCTGGCGATTTCAACAAACTTTGATGATCTGCTGCATAATATAAAAAGAATGCATAAACAAAAACAAGTAGATGGATTTATTCTTCTTTACTCTAACATTGGGGACCCGGTGGTCGACTACCTGTATAAAAACAGCTTAAATTTCACATTGGTAGGGCTACCCTGTAAAAACGAAGATAATATTGCATACGTAGATAATGATAATCAATTATTGGGTAAACAGGCTACAGAGCATCTCATCAATAATGGCCACCGCAATATCATTTTTATTACCAACAGGATTAACGAAAACGTTCACTTTGAACGATTCTTTGGTTATCAAAAAGCAATGGCGATGGCTAAACTCCCCCATCAGGATGCAATAAATATAGAAAATCCCGAAGATTTTTCTCAAATAGAAGCGGTTTTCAAAAACACCAACGCTACGGCCGCCGTCATTATTGAAGATTTATTAGCATTCAGAGCCATACAATATTTCAACAGCATTGGTTACGCCGTTCCTGAAAAAATTTCAGTAATTAGTTTTAACAATACTATATTTTCCTCTTTAACCCGCCCTTATATAACCAATATTGATATCAGCATTGAATTACTGGGTAAATACAGTTTACATAAACTGATTGAACAGATGGAAGGCAAAAAATCTCACGGCTTAAAAATCGTCGTGCCGCATCACCTTATAGAGAAAGAAACCGTTATCAAACTTGCGGCAACGTAGGCGAAGACTGTCCGGCAAGGGTTATTTGACCGGCGAGTCCGATTTTTGGCCAGTCCGCGACCGAGAGTTTCGCACCGACAGCCGCCGTATGACGATCTGGCGCAACAGGCGGCTGGTGATATTGCCGCATGAAAACAGTCGATAAGCTACGGCAGCGGCAGCGGCAGCGGCAGCGGCAGCGGCAGCGGCAGCGGCAGCGGCAGCGGCAGCGGCAGCGGCAGCGGCAGCGGCAGGCCGATGTTACGATCAGTCTGCAGGGTATAATAGCGCCCTGCCCCACGCCCGGCGGGCGCCCGCCTTAGTGTGTGTCCCTTAACCTCCCCGCATACCCAAAAGTGCTGCAGGAATCATTTCCGAAATGTGATTTCCGGTTGACTATTGAGCGTTTTCGGCGCGATTTTTATCGCTTAAACGCGTTTTTGCACAGAAATAACCATGCTGATCTGTACAAAAAAAGTTACGGGACACACTCTGGCGAGGTTAACGTCACGCTATTTAAACAGCGCCTGCACCCAGTCGATCCAGGCGGCGCGCCAGACCGCCATCTCGTGGCCGCCTGGGTAGATCGCGTAATCAAAGTTAACGTTGTTGCTCTCCAGTTGCGCTTTGAGCGCCGCCACATCTGCGCCGCCAACCGTATCCTGCTCGCCTGCGGCGACAGTAAAATTAATCAACCGTAGGTTCAGGCGCGCGGCGTCGGCCAGCAGCGCATCAATTTGCGCGTCCGGCGCCGAATGCGTAGCGAGACCGCCGATAGTGGCCAGCCAGCGAAACATATCCGGGTGCGCCAGCCCCGAACGCAGCGCCTGATATCCCCCCTGCGCCGCGCCGGCCAGCGCGCGGCCGCCGGCATCGCGGCTGACCCGGTAAGTTCGGCCAATCAGCGGAATAATATCCTGAATCAGTTCGCGATCGATAAGTGCGGCGTTGCGCGGATAAAACGCCGCGCCCTGCTCCCCGACTGGAAAATCCTCCGGCACGGCGCCGGCCGGCGCGCCGACGCTGTCCGCCAGCACCACCAGCATCGGCACGATTTTCCGTTCGGCCAGCAGGTTATCCATAATTTGCGCGATGCGCCCGTACACCAGCCAGGTTTGCCGGGTATCGGACGTGCCCGGGTAGAAATAGAGCACCGGCAGCGGTTTACTGTTGCTGTTATAGCCGGGCGGCGACCAGACGGCGACCTGCCGGGAGGCATTCAGCACGGAGGAGTGATAAGTCAGCTCGCTGACCACGCCGTGCGGCACCGCACGAACATCCAGGAGACTGCCCGGCACCAAAATCAGGCTGCTGTTTACCTGACGCCGCGGCAGCGGCAGTCCGCCGCCGGTATCGATACTGCGCAGGCCGTCCACGTTGAAAAAATATTCATACAGACCGGCCGCCAGCACCGGCGTTCGGTATTCCCATATCCCGCGATCATTTTTCTCCAGCGCAGAGACCACCCGGTCGACCGGCGTGGCGCCGGTCACTACCGAAACCGCGCTCGCCTGCGGAGCGAACAGACGAAACGTAATACTGTTGTCCGCATTTAACGCCGTCACATAATGCTTCAGGGCCTGCGCGCTGTCCGGCTCCGCCGGAATATCGGCCGGCGCCGCCGGCAGCGTAAGCGGCAGACACAGCATCAGACCAGCGAAGATAACTCGGGCAATCATAGTCAACGGCTCCCTCAGAGATAAACCTACCCATCCTCTGCGCATAGCGTCGTGGCCGGCCGTCAGGGCGCGCCTTTCGCTATGCGGCGGACAATCACAAGGACGTTATTAACATTTTAGCGGGGAAAAGTCCGGGCTGCGGGGCGTGAAACACGAATATTGCACTGAAATATGACGATAATTTGATCCACCGCCGGGCGAGGCGTCGGCGTGCGCCCCGCCCCGGCGGTCATTTGAACAATTTCTGCACGAAGCGGATGTAAGCCGGACGCCAGACGTCCATCTCATGCCCCAGACCGGGATACAGGCTATAGTCGAAACGTATCCCCTGTTGCTCCAGCTGTTTTTTCAGCCCGGCGATGTCCTTGCCGGTCACGCTGTCGGTTTCACCAATCACCAGCGTGAAATTCTTCAGTTGCTGGTTAACCTGTTGCGGCTGCGCCAGCCGGGCGGCGACGCGCGCATTCGGCACGGTTTCGGTGGTTACCCCGCTGAAGGTGGCCAGCCAGGCAAAGTGCTCGGGATGACTCATGCCGGAAACCAGCGCCTGATAACCGCCCTGCGACAGGCCGGCCAGCGCGCGGCCGTCCGCATCTTTACGCACGTTAAAGCGTCTGCCGATCAGCGGAATAATGTCGTGTATCAGCTCGCTGTCGGCCGCCTGGGCGTTACGCGGGTAAAACACCTGGCGACGCGTCTGCGGCGCGAAATTTTCCGGGATGGCCTGCGGGATGTCGGTTTCGGTATCCGGGATCACCACCAGCATCGGCGTGATCTTACCCTGCGCCAGCAAGTTATCCATAATCTGCGGTATGCGCCCCTGCACCAGCGCCGAGGCGCCGGTATCGCCAAAACCGTGGTAAAAGTAGAGTACCGGCAACGCGTCCGTCATGCGTTCATGCCCCGGAGGCGCCCAGACATACAGCTGGCGTTCCGCTCTGAGCGCGGTGGACGAATACGTCAGGGTATAGACATCGCCATGCGCCACCGGCCGCACGTCAAGAATACTGCCCGGCACCAGGATCAGGCTGGTGTTCACCTGACGCTGCGGCTTCGGCAGCGCGCCGCCGGTATCAATCGCCCGCAGGCCATCCACATTGAAAAAGTATTCATACAGGTTCGGCCTGAGCGGCGGCGAAGTGAACGACCAGACGCCGGCGGCGTTCCTGAGCATAGGATGAGAGACCATGCTCTCCGGAGTGGCGCCGGTCACCACCGCGACCGACTTCGCCGCTGGCGCGAACAAGCGCCAGCTGATGCTGCCGTCGGCATTAACGCCGGTCAGGTACTCGCGCGGCGCGACCGAGCCGTCCGGCATAGCCGGCAACGCCGGCTCGGCGGCCTGCAGCCCGACGGAGCCGCCCGCCAGCATGGCGATCAACAACACCGACAGACAACCTTTCCGGCTGGCGAACGGCAGGATATTGCGTTTAACCATGATCATCGACCTCCGCTGGTCCGTTACAACGCTTCAATAATCAGCACGCCCCAGGCGGGCAGCGACAGCATCTGATTGCTTTTCACGTTCTGATTGCTCAACAGTTCTTTGCCGTCCGGCCACGGCCAGCTCAGGCTGGTTGGCGTGGACGAGTAGTTAAACAGAAAGCGCACCGTCTTCCCCTGCTGATTGACGCCCTGCCTGACGATATGCGGAAAATGCAGCGCCTGGGCTTTGTCCCACAGCCCGGCCTGCTTCACCTCATCGGCAAGGATCGCGCCAATCAGCGTGTCCGACGGCATAAAGCCAAGATAAGTCACGGTGCCGCTGCCGTACTGATTGCGGGTCAGCGCGGCATACTGCCCCCAGACCGGATGGTCATAGCGCGCCAGCACCCGGGCGGTCGTCGGTTTAATCAGCTCCATCCACCAGCGCGCCTGATTTTCCTCCGGCGTGACGCCGTACGGATTGTCGCGCAGCGCGACGTTGTGCGGAATCGTCACCTGGCTGTAGCGAATGCCGGCCGCCTGCTCGATAATGCCGGGCTGCGGCGTGGCGCGCACCTTAACGTGCTCATTGGAAAAACCGCTTTTGAACGTGTAAACGATGTGGCCGCCCTGTCTGACGTAATCATTAAGCCGCTGTAATTCCGCATCCGAAGCCGAATACAGCGCCGGCACCACGATCAGCGCGTAACGGTTCAGATCGCGACTCGACGAGTCGACCAGATCGGTTTCCACGTTCATGCGATACAGCGCGTTATAGAAGGGGCGCAGTACGTCGTTGTACTCCTCCTGCGAGGTCCAGCCGAACTTAAAGGCGTTGAACGCGGTCAGCGCCTGATTGCTGAAATATAGCGCGACCTTGTTCTCTTTCTTCAGGTTCACCAGTTGCGGACTTAACCGGGCGAAATCGGCGCCGATGGTTTTGGCCTCCAGATACGTTTCGTTGGGCTGAAAATCCTGGCTCAGCAGGCCGCGCCAGTAGGTTTCGATTGAATTGGCGGTGGTGCTCCAGTGCCAGTAGGACACCATATTGGCGCCCGACGCAACATGGCTGAACGCCTGCTGGCGCAGCTGGCCGGGATACGGCGTCCACTCGGGAAAACCCTGCGCCTGGGTTTCAATCACCAGATAGTTTTGCCCGCCTTTCATCGAGCGCGTCAGATCGCCGCCGAAGGCGATCTCCGTCCCGGTCAGTTGATCCTGCGTAGGATGGTAGATATCCACTCCGGCCACATCCATCTTTTGCGCCGCGGCGAACTGGTCGACGCGCGGCTGAATGCCGTAAGAGTAGCCGCGCCAGTCCAAATCGAAGTTTTGCGTCACGAACTGATCGGCGCGCGAATAGCTTTTGACCAGTTCAACCTGCCAGTTAAGATAATCCGTCACCAGCTGGCGCTGAAAGCGGGCGAATTCCGCCGCCAGGCTGGCGTTGACCGTGCCGTCGACGGACAGGAAATCATCCCAGCTATGAATCCGGTGGCTCCAGTAATCCATACCGAATTCTTTGTTAAACGCCTGCAGGTCGGGATAGGTTTTTTGCAGATATGCGACAAACTGCGCCTGTACCGCCGGCCCGCTGGTGTCGTAATGCTTGGTTTCATTATCCACCTGGAAGCCGATCACCGCCGGGTGATCCTTCACATGCTCCATCAGTTTGCGGATCACGATCTCCGCCCGCTGGCGAAACCAGGGATGTGTAATATCCATATTCTGGCGCGGCCCGAACTTATACTGCCCCTGCGGCGTGGTGGCCAGGATATCGGGATGTTTTTTCACCATCCACGCCGGCACCGCGTAGGTCGGCGTACCGATAATCACCCGGATGCCGGCCTTGTCCATGGCCGCCAGCACGCGGTCGATATGGCTGAAATCGAACGTCCCCTCTTGCGGCTCCAGCGTCGCCCAGGTGGATTCGGCGATTCGCACGACATTGATGCCCGCCTCCTTCATCATTTTGACATCGCTGTCCAGCCGATCGTAAGGCATGTATTCATCATAATAAGCCACGCCGTACAGCAGGCGATCGGTGACGGGTTTCGCCGCCGCCGAAGCCTGCGGCGCATGGATGGCGCAGGCTAACAGACCGCACTGGCAGGCAAGCAGGAGTTTAGTCATGACCGCTCGTCCCATAGGTAAGCGCCAGCTTGGCGTAAAAATCCTCCAGAGTAAAACGGGTGTCCACAGCGTTGTACACGCGGATCTGGCGGGCGGCCGGCAGTTCGCCATAGGTCAGGTCGTCGTTCAGATACGGCGCGGCGCGCAGGGTATAATGATATTCATGATCATCCAACAACAGCGAAATCGACGGATTGTCGCCCAGCACCCAGACTTCGCTCTTCGGCCAGGGGACGTCTTTCAGCGTCTGCGAGATGGTCTGGTTAAACTCCACCATCTGCTGCCACAGGTAGTTGCCCACCGCGCCCTGCGGCTTGACGCGCAGCGCCAGCTCCGCCAGCGATACGCGTACCGACATATAGACGTTGTGCGGAACCTGCCACAATGCCACCGACGACTTGAATACCGCCCGCGCGGCGATCGGATCGTTGAACATATTGTATTCCCAGCCGCCTTTCGGATAGGGCATACCGCCGATCCACACCACCGTCATCTTTGGTGCGATGCGCGGCTCGGCCAGCAGCGCCTGCGCCACGTCGGTCAACGAGCCCAGCACCAACACAAACAGCGGCTTGCTGTCCTCCCTCAACGCCTCGGCGATCAGCGCCTTCGCCCCTTCGCTCAGTTTAGCCGGCGGCGCTTCCTGCTCCAGCGCGTCGCTGGCGCCGCGCAGCACCGGCACGTCGTTTTTCCCCATCAGCTTCACCAGGTGCTTCAGCTCCTGGTAGCTGGCTTCCATGCTGCCGCGCCCGTCGCGTTTCATCATCGGCGCAGTGCGCGCATAGTGCGCCCCGATCAGCCCCTTAACCTCGAAAGTCGGCGTCAGCAAGGCATGAGCCACGGCAAAATCATCGTCCGCCTCGTTCTTCGCATCGCTGCTGATGATGACCCGAACTTGCTTATGCTCGGGCACGGTAAACGGCAGCGTCGTCTGCGACTGAGCCTGCGCGCCGCTCAGCGGCCCCCCCAGCGCGAGGAGGGCCAACATAAGCCGGGCCGCGTTAACTATTTTATGAAACAATGACATAAACAGCCTCTTATCTTCTCTGATGAAACAACAGGGCCGGCTAAACGGCCAGCCCTCAGGTTATGCGCTCGCGCCGGCGGAGCCTATTCCTGCCCGGCCTCCGCTTCCTGCTGCAGCAAATGGCGCTCGTGCATCTTAAAGAACGGGTAATAGATGATCAGATCGACCACCACCAGCGCCAGCACCAACAGCGCATTGTTCATCTTCCAGCCTGCGGCCCAGGCGAAACCGATCGGCGCGGGCACCGTCCAGGGCACCATGGTGATAATGCGATCCAGCCAGTTAGCGCTCAGCAGCAGGTAGCCGATGGTGGCGTTAACCATCGGCACCAGGATAAAGGGAATAAACAGCAGTGGATTCATCACCACCGGCGAACCAAAAATAACCGGTTCGTTGATGTTGAATAGCCCCGGCACGACGCTCAGCTTGCCGATGGCTTTCAGGTGAGAGGATTTACTGCGCAGATAGAGCAGGACCAGACCAAAGGTCGCGCCGGAACCGCCGCAACTGATAATGTAGGTCCACAGATCGCCGGCGATGATATGCGGCAGCGGCAGACCGGCCTCCAGCGCCGCCTGATTGGCGCTCAGGTTGATCAGGTAAAACGGCGACATGATGCCGCTGACGATGGTGGCGCCGTGAATGCCGCAGAACCACAGCAACTGGGCCAGCAACGCCGCGAACAGCAGAGCCGGTAACGTGTCCGACGCGGAAATCAGCGGTTTGAAGATATTCATGATGGCCTGCGGCAGCACCATTTCAAACGATGACACCAGAAACAGGTTGAATAAATAGATGGTCATGATAACCACAACCGCCGGGATCAGCAGATTAAAGGACTGGCGGATATTTTGCGGTACGGAATCCGGCAGCGGGATGCCGATATTCTTAACTTTCAGAAAGCGCATCAGTTCGGTGACGTAGATCGCCAGCACCACCGCGGTAAAGACGCCGGTGCCGCCCAGATAATCGCCGGGCAGCACGCCGTCGCGCGCCGGCGCCGCAATCAGGAAAAAACTCATCAGCGACAGCAGCGCACAGGGCAACCCTTCCATCTTATAACTTTTCGCCAGGTTATAGGCCACCCCGACGCTGATAAACACCGCCATGATGCCCATGGTCATATTAAACGGCGTCATGATTTCATAGGCGTATTTATTCGCCGCCTCTATCCACCAACGGCCGATAATGAAGGTCGTGTCCTCCGGGAAAGGAGGAAAGGCGAATATAAGCATAAACGAGCCAACAATAATAAATGGCATCGCGCAGATAAAACCGTCTCTGACCGCGGTGAGATGGCGCTGACCGCCGACTTTCACCGCGACCGGCGTCAGCACATTTTCCAGATACACAAAAAATTTATGAGCCATATCTTCCACCTTATCTGCTACAACAGCGTTGTATTGGCACCCATCGTCCTGCGGGCCGCGGCGGCCATGGCCGGCATGAACCGGCGCCCTGCCGGGCGCGGCGTTCGGGCGGCTCGACCTCCGCCGGGCCGCCCGAACGCTACTGTTTCGATCGCCTCCGCGCCGGTTCGCCGGTGCGATGACGAACGGTTCGACCGCCGCCGGAGGCGGTGTTCGCTTCCCGCTTTCCCGCAGTCGGCGTTTCCGCCGGGCGTATTCAGTTCAGCGATAACCGACCGGCCAGCACGCTTTTCACCCGCGCCACCGTTTCAGGCTGGTATTTTTCAATTTCCGCGATTTTGCCGGCGAACTGCGGCAGATAGTCTTTATGCGCCAGCAGCAGTTCATCCAGAATCTGTCTGGCGATATCGCCGCCCGGCACCAGTGGATTAATGATGAAGGCATGCAGCGCGGCGCCGTAATCTCCGCTGATGGCCGCTTCGATAACCGTCTCTTCCATCGCCTTCATTAATTGGATCATGCCGCGCGCGGCCGGCGGCAATTTACCCCAGTAAAAAGGCTCCGGGCCATGCGAGGTAACGGCGGAAGAGACTTCGACAATCGCGTCGTAGGGCAGATCGCTAATCACCCCGTTATTCTGCGTGCTCACCACCATGGTGGTATTTTTGTTGTTATAAATAGAGGCGATTAATTCACAGGCCGCATCGCTGTAATGAGCGCCGCCGCGCAGGGACAGCTCTTCGGGTTTATAATCCAGCGCGGGGTCTTTATATAATTCAAACAGCCGCTGCTCGGTTTCTTTAACCACCTGGCCGCGCGTTTTATTTTCCTTATATTCCTCAACAGAGTGCTGCAGCATCGCATCCTGCTGGTAGTAGTAGCGGTGATAACCGCACGGCAGCAGCGCCAGATGTTTAACCTGTTCATAGAAGAATGGGATCTGGTGAATATTCTGCAGCCCTTCATCATTATCCTGCTGACGATCCGGCGAATAGATCTTGTCGATCAGCTCTTGCGTGCGCTCTTGTCCGGCGCGATCCCATACCCGATGCCAGTGGAAATGATTCAGACCGGCAAACTTGAATGACAGCTCTCCGTCCGCCAGATCCAGCGTTTTTTTAGCCTGTTCGATATGGCTGAACGGGACATTGCACAGACCCACCGTGCGCGGCCAGCGGCCGTACTTAATCGCCGCCTCCGTCACCATGCCGGCCGGGTTGGTAAAATTCACCAGCCAGGCGTCGGGGCACAGTTCCCGCATATCGTTGATGATGTCGAGAATCACCGGAATGGTGCGCAGCGCCTTAAACATACCGCCGGCGCCGTTGGTCTCCTGACCAAGCACGCCGTGCGCCAGAGGGATACACTCATCCTTGATCCTGGCGTCCAGCAGCCCGACGCGGAACTGGGTCGACACAAAATCGGCATCCTTCAGCGCGGCGCGACGATCGAGCGTCAGGTGAATATCCCAGTCCAGTCCGGCCGCCTTCACCATTCTCTTCGCCATCGCCCCGACGATATTTTGTTTTTCACGTCCGGCTTCAATATCCACCAGCCAGAGTTCGCCCACCGGTAATTCATGCTGCCGCTTAATCAGACCTTCAATTAATTCCGGCGTGTAGCTTGAACCGCCGCCGATGGTTACGAGTTTTAATTTTTTCATACTAATGATGTCCTGTAGGGAACATGGATTATCCGCTAAACGTTCGGATGCAAAACGCCAGCGCATCTGCAACCTGAAAGATGGCGGATATAGATTCTATTTTTAATAAAAAATATTACTGACTAACGGCTATTTCTTTTCTGAGTACTATAATCTCTTCAGCTAAATCCAGGCAGAGCAGCGCATTCATTAAATGGTCCTGCGCGTGCACGGTAATTAGCGTAACCTTAACTTTGCCTTCTCCCTCATCCATGCCGATAAGGCGGGTCTGAATTTTATGCGCCTCGCGCACCGCTTGTTTCGCCTGGCGTAAGCACTCATCGACCTCCTGCCATTTATTTTCCCGTGCCGTATATAGCGCCTGCATGGCGCAGGATCGCGCTTCACCGGCATTAGTAATTAACTCGATGAGCAGACCTTCCATTTCGCTATTGTCCATCCTGTTCTATCTCCGTTCTGATTATCGGGGCGATCGCCGTCTATTCGCCGGCGTGGGCGTTATGACAACATGCTCAGCGCCTTCTTCAGCACCTTCTCGCCGTTCATCATGCCATAATCGATTTGATCAATAAGATCGACGCGCTTATTAAGCTGACCGGCGATTTTACTGAACTCGGCCAGTTTATATTTTATTTGCGGCCCCAGCAGACAGCAGTCATAGTCAGCGATTGATTCTTCAAAATCATTGGCGCTCACCGCGTCAATTTGTACTTCAATAGCATTTTTCTCAGCATAATCGGCCATTTTTTTTACCAGCATACTGGTCGACATACCCGCAGCGCAGCACAACAGTATTTTTTTCATATTCGCTCCTGATAATAACTTTGCTCTGTCCATCACCGTTTCCCCCGGCCGCGACGTAGCGCAACCGGGGATATCTTTGCTTATCGTCTGCCCACAACCAGAAATCTATTGCTGGAGGGCGCGCCCGATTACCACCAGACTTCGGCCTGCACGCCAACGGTAAATTGATCGCTCTTAGTATCGGCGAACTGGAATTGACTTATTTCATTATCCAGCGCTTTCAGATAAGTACCGTAAAAACGAATTTCCGGCCGGGACGTCAGCATGCTGGTATCCACTTTAATGGTATGGAATAGCGTCGCTTTATAGCCTGATTCATGGTACTCCTCGCCGTTAGACTTGTTTTTCTGATCAAACCAGCCCAGCTCCACCCCCGTCTGATGGTTATTTTCCCATATGTATGCAGGGCGAATTACGGCGCGGACGCTTTCAAAATCGGTATGCGCCCCCGTATCGTAGCTGTATATATCGCTGCCGCGGGAGTAGACCAATGCGTTAGCCAGGATCACCTTCGGATGTAAATACATTTCCCCCTGGGAAATGAGTCGGAATGCCTTACCGTAGCTATGCTCGCCATAATAATCGTCGTTATAGCCATAGGATGGATTGGCGTCGGAAATAAGGGCATAACCGCTGGCGATAGAGTTATCCGCCCCCTGTAGGGTGAATTCATTAAATCCGCCGCTGGCAAAGTTCTGACGTAAAATAATCCCGCTGTGCCAGGCGTCTTTCACGCTGTAATAACTGCCATCATTTTCATTGCTGCGGTTAGTATCATTGCGATTCGCCATCGCATACCTGCCGAACACTTCCAGCGTGGCGTTATCCCACAACGGGATCTCTTTATAGCGCAGGTCGATAGAATTGGTATTCACCTGTTGCTTATTGCCTGAGGTATCATAATCCACCGCGTGAGCGTCCAGATCCTGACGGGTCAGCGACACATTCAGTTTACCAGGACCAAGCTTCCAGTTCTCAATACCGACACCGGCGCCGGCGTTGGTTCGGTGACTTTTCCAGTCCAGCATCTGGATTTCATAGACCGGCATATTATGTTTACCCACCCAGAAATCAGCCTCCGGCGCAAAGGGCAGGAAACCTTTCGTCGTCAGATAGATATCTGAAAATGCAAGCAGGTTTTCCGAGTCTTTATCGAACCAACCGCCGCTGTACTGCAGACCGACGTTGCCGTCCAGCATCACCACCGCTTTCGCCACCTTGCCGTCGTGATCGTACACTTTCTGCGCCAGTTCCAGATCAAACCACGCGCCGTTTTCATTGCCGAAACGGCCCACAGAGCCGATGGCATAGGACTTCGGCGCGCCGCGCGATCCGGTGGCCCAGCCGGATCGGAAGTATCCCTTATAGCTAAAGCCGATATCGTCCTTGATGAATTTGCTGAGTTCGTTCAGCGTCAGCGATTTTTGCGGCGCATCGGCGCTGGAGGCGGCGGGCGCGGCGGCAATCAGCACGCTATCGTCGCCCTGCAGCGAGCCGCTGCTGGCGACGACAGGCGCAGTAATCGGCTGACCGGCTTTGCTTTTATAGTCACGCAGCTCTTTTTTGGTCTCCTGTAGTTCCTGTTTATTTTCACGGAGTTCTTTTTCCAGCAGCGCCAGGCGTTGCTCTACTGTTAATGTGGCGGCCTGGGCGTAACTGGTAGCAAAGAATAGAGCAACTATTTTTGCTATTAATTTTAATTGATTTTTCTTCGTCATTGTTATTTTCCTGATAATATTCTAACCAGACTGACGATGTCGTCACCCACTCTGACTTTTACATCCCCATACAGACAATTTATCTTGACGCTGCAACCCCAATTTTTTAGCTCTGATCCTCCATCTTATTTCCCCATCGTCATTGAAAAAATGGCCTGGTCATTGCCATTATTGGCAATGGCGGTTTTTGATTAGGTTATGCTGCCGACGTCGAATAAAAATTCATTCCTGGTTACACAGCACGGTTAATAATGGCGCCTGAATTTGTATGTCATCGTTCTGCGTCGACAATACGTCACGGTAATCGCTGCTATTGGTAATAATAACCGGCGTGGTAGTATCGTAGCCCGCCGCGATAATCGCCGGCAGATCGAATTCAATCAACACATCGCCTTTTTTTACCCGCGCGCCATTTTTTACCCGTGGCGTAAAATAACGGCCGTTAAGCTGCGCCGTATCAATGCCGATATGAATCAGCACGTCCGTCCCCTCTTGCGTTTTCAAACAGACGGCATGGCCGGTTTTAAATAAGACCGCCACGCAGCCGTCGATCGGCGAAACGATCCGACCGTCCTCAGGTATAATGGCCACGCCCTTGCCGATCACTCCGCTGGAAAATGTTCTATCGCGGATATTTTCCAGCGGGCAACGTTTCCCAGCCAGGGGCGCGAAAATAATATATTCGCGCGATGCGTTAGCCTGCGTCATTAGAGTGTGTATCCCCTGCAGCCGATCGTTTTTAATACCGAACCCCCAACTGACGACGGCGGCGAAGATAAACGCCAGACCGGTGCCGCACACCGACGCCCAGACCGTGATATCAATGCCGGTCGGCGGGATCATTTGCGTAAAGGTAAACAGGCTGGCGACGCCGATAGAATAGACCGCGGTATTAAAATAGCCGGTCACCGCCGCGCCCAGCGCGCCGCCGATGCAGCCAAAAATAAACGGCCGGCGCAGCGGCAGCGTAATTCCGTAAATCGCCGGCTCAGTAATGCCAAACAGCGAGGCGGACAGCGCCGAGCCGGCAATCCCTTTCTGTTTGCTATCGCGAGTACGCAGCATAATGCCCAGCGTGGCGCCGGCCTGCCCCATCACGGCCGGCAGCAACAGCGGGAACAGCGTGTCATAGCCCAGTACGCTGAAGTTGTTGACGATCAGCGGAACAAACCCCCAGTGCAGACCAAAGACCACAAACACCTGCCACAGCGAGCCCATCAGCGCGCCGGCAAGAACGGCGTTAAAGCCATAAACCATCTGATAGCCGTTGGCCAGCAGTTGACTGAGCCAGGTCGCGATCGGGCCGATCAGCAGAAAAGTCAATGATACGGTGATGCTCAGACACAGCAGCGGCGTAAAGAAATTGCGAATATGCGCATGCAGTATGGCATTGAGCGGTTTCTCCAGCCGGCAGGAAACCCAGGAGGCGAAAATCACCGGAATGACCGACGAACTGTAATTAATCAACATGACCGGAATGCCTAAAAAAGTCAGCGGCTGATAATCTTCCGTCTGCATAGCGTTAAATGCCTCTACCATACTGGGATGGACCAGCGCGCCGCCGATAATCATGGTGACAAAGGGATTGCCATTAAATTTTTTCCCCGCCGTATAACCCAAAATAATCGGGAAGAAATAGAACAGCGCATCGCTGGCGGCGAATAATATTCGCCAGGTGCCGCTTTCTTCCTGTAACCAGTTAAAATGCAACGCCAGCGCCAGACACCCTTTCAGAATGCCGGTCGCCGCCAATACTCCGATTAGCGGAGTAAAAATACCGGCGATGATGTCAAAAAATTTCCCGGCGATATTTTTATAACCAACCGCCTGCTCACGCTCTTCGCAACGCTCATCAAGGTGGGTCAACATAAGGATCGTACGGTAAACGTGATTAACGTGATTACCGATAACAATCTGTAACTGTCCGGCGAATTCCATAACCATAATAATACCGGTGTTATTTTTCAGGCCGTCAATATCCGCTTTCTTATAATCTTTCAGTCTGAAACGCAGTCTGGTGGCGCAGTGAGATATACTGATAATATTTTCCTCACCGCCCAAACGTTCAAGTATCTCACAGGCCAATGTTTCATATTTCATTGTCTGCCTCTGCTCTGCTGAAAGAAAAAAGATTATCCGGAAAATATCTCCCTGATTCTTTTGATGAAAGAAAATCGACATCCCCCTTACACGGACAGTGGCCAGCCGGACATTAATTTATACTCAGCCAAACCCTTAATGCGACGAAAACGTATTTTTCATTCAGATTAATATGCATCCCTCTTGCTATAAAATAATCGCCGCCGCTATAGTCACGCAATCTGTTTTTTTGTTGATTTTTTGTTTTTGTGAACTACAAACAATACATTTTTCAGAACAAAAGAATAGCTCACCGGCTTATTAGTTGGCCAGCATGAGTATTATTCATTCAGACAGGGTATATTCCCCTGTGTAATAACCAATCGTCTCTATTCGTTGAATATGCGGTATTCGCGCCCTCCGTTTATTCCTGTTTTATTTAAAGCATCTATTTATTGTCGATATACCCTTTAACTTCAGGCTCCAGGTACGTTGGTTTTGTTACTCGCCACACCATGGTTTTAACACTTACCGTGCCGCCGCCAGCGACATTCAAATCTGCTGCCGACAGATTTGCCGCTCCCCGCAGCCGCTAATTGCGGTATGCTGCCGGGGATTAATGAGAGACACCCAGTCTCTCACCTAAGACCAGCCGTTGGCTGGACACATTCGTTGTCGATGCAATGTGTCGCTGCGTTACCGCCCTGCCGCAACGCCATTATTTGAGGTATGTGCTGTTTTATAAAACAACGTTCCCGGCACAATAAATAACCACAGTAAGTTAATTATTATTTATGTAAAACCGTTACGGATAAAATAGCTCGGCGTACAGCTCCAGGCATGACAATAACTGTCAATTTGTTTACTGCCATAGGGAGAAGACATCGGATTTTCAGGATCAAAGGCTTCCCAGAAAGTATTGGTGCCGGTTTTAACCATCGCCCCCCAGTACGTTTCCACCAGTTTTTTCGCCTTTTGGCTGAGCCCGCAGCGAATCAGCGCGTCCACCATATGGTGATATAAATAGGGCGTCAGCGGACGCACGGCCTGCGGCATCGTCATAACGTGTTCAAGCGCCTGCGCCATCTGCTGCTGCGGCAATACGCCGGCCAATGCCATCCATGCCTGAGAGGCCCAGGATACCTGCCGATGTTCGCCGCTGACAAATACACCCAGCGCAGAGTCGAATAAGCGGCGGCTGGCGGCCTGACTCATAAGCGCGATGTTCTCCGCAAGGCGCGCGGCGTCTTCCTCCCGGCCCACGGCCCGCGCCAGCGCCATCCCCTGCCGGCAGCTGTATATCAGCAGCCCCTGCATCGCGGCCTGTTTATCCAGCCCTTGCAGCGCCTCGCTCTGGTCCTGTCCGGGGTTCCAGTCAATAAAGACATAGTCCTGCTGCGGCGCGACAAACAGCCCTTGTGCATCAACATTGTTCAGCGCCAGCTCAAGCTGCTGCCGGGCCACCGGCCATAGCTCCGCCGCCGTGTCGCGATCGTTCGTCGCATGCAGGTAATCGAGCACAATGCAGCCAAATAGCGCGGCGTAATCGATTAGCACCACTTCACCGATGCGCGGCGTCGGTTGCTCGTACACGCAGGCGGTAATATAACCATCCGCGCGCTGCAGCCCGGCGAACAGGTACAGACAACGGCGAACCAGCGCCGCGTTATTGAAACTGGCGTAATTGACCAGCGCCTGCAGGCGTAAATCCCCGACCCACAGGCGGCGATCGCGTTTGGGTCCGTCTTCAAAACTGGTCTGCATACATTCGTGCAGCGTTCTGATGCTGACCCGATCGATGTCGCGCAGTAACGGGCTGTCATAGTTCGCCGGCTGATGGCGATCGACGCCGGCGGAAGAAACCGCACGCACCTGAATATTGCGAAAAGTAGCGCTGAAATTCGATGAGGTGGAGATCACCTCAATCCTGACATAGCGGAAAGCGTGACGGCGCGCGATTCTGACCTGCTGCGGCAGAAAATCCACGTTGAGGATCTCATCCGGCAGCCAGGAGGCGCTGATCCAGCCCTTATAGGGGTAAAGCGGCTGAGTCACGTCGGTGCTGACCTCGCCGAATATCAGGCGCAGACGCGCCGGCGCATCGCAGGAAACGCCGGCCCAGCCCAGATCGAAGATCAGATACCCCGTATAGTGTTCGCCAAAATCGACGATGAAACTGTCGCCGTCTTTAAAACTTTTCTCGTCTAATGCGCCGATGCTGTACACCTTTTCCAGCGCCACGCCGGCCGGATCCTGGCGCGGCGCAACCACCGCGATCGCCGGGTAAGGCGCTTCTTTCAACACCGGTTTCAGCACCTCAGCCATTTCGACCCAATGCTGCTGCCGGGTTAACGGAGCCGGTTTGTCGCCCGGTTGAACGCGATTATTCGCCGCCTGCAGCGGCAGCGCTTTTATGCAGCCGGCCACCACCGCGGCTTTAATTAATAACTCTCGTCTGTTCATTATGCGCCTTCTTGTTTAACCGTAGCCGACGTGACGCCGCCCTGCCGCTGGACCCGCTATGCAGACGCCGCGCCGCCCGCGCGTTCCCGCCGAAGGGCGGCCGGACTGGCCCGGCGCCAGCCCGGCCAGTCCGGCTATTTCAGCGTCTGGCCGTTGCTGCCGATAACCGACTGATACCAGTAAAAACTTTTCTTTTTCTTACGTTCCAGCGTGCCGTTGCCCGCATCATCGCGATCGACATAGATAAAGCCATAGCGTTTCGACATTTCCGCTTTGGAGGCGCTGACCAGATCGATCGGCCCCCAGCAGGTGTAGCCCAGCACCTCAACGCCATCCTCGATCGCTTCGCCCACCTGCACCAGATGGTCGTTGAGATACTTAATGCGATAGTCGTCATTAATACTGCCGTCGCTGTCGATCTTATCCTTCGCGCCCAGTCCGTTTTCGACGATGAACAGCGGTTTCTGATAGCGGTCATACAGTACGTTCAGCAGGTAGCGCAGTCCTTGCGGGTCGATTTGCCAGCCCCATTCAGAGCTTTCGAGATGCGGATTGGGCACCATATTTAAAATATTGGCGCGCGCCTTCTGGTTCAGTTCTTCATCCGTCGTCACGCAGCCGCTCATGTAGTAGCTGAATGAGATGAAGTCGACGGTATGTTTCAGCGCCTGGCGATCGTCGTCGGTGATATGCAGCGTAATGCCGCGCTGTTTAAAGAAGCGGTTCATATAGGACGGGTAATAGCCGCGCACCTGTACATCGCCAAAGAACAGCCAGTCGCGGTTTTGCTGCTGCGTTTCGATCACATCGGCCGGCTTGCAGCTCAGCGGATAGAGGATCCCGCCCAGCAGCATGTTGCCGATTTTAGCGTCGGGGATGATTTCATGGCAGGCGCTGACCGCTTTGGCGCTGGCCACCAACTGGTGGTGAATCGCCTGATAGATATCCTGCCTGCTGCTGTCCGACGGCAAACCGACGCCGGTAAACGGCGCGTGCAGCGACATATTGATTTCGTTAAAGGTCAGCCAGTATTTCACCTTATGCTGATAGCGCTGGAATACCGTGCGGGCGTAGCGCTCAAAAAACTCGATGGTCCGGCGATTGCCCCATCCGCCGTGTTTTTTCACCAGACCATAGGGCATCTCGTAGTGCGACAGCGTAACAAGCGGCTGAATGTTGTACTTGCTCATCTCGTCGAACAGGCGATCGTAGAATGCCAGACCGGCTTCGTTCGGCGTCTCCTCATCGCCCTGCGGGAAGATGCGGGTCCAGGCGATGGAGGTGCGCAGACATTTAAAACCCATCTCCGCGAACAGAGCGATATCTTCCGGGTAGCGGTGATAGAAATCGATCGCCACGTCCTTAATGCCGCTGTCGCCGTCATGCCGCTCCACGGCTTCCGCCAGTACGCCGTGCGGCTGCAGATCGGAGGTGGATAATCCTTTACCGTCCGTTAAGTAGGCGCCTTCCACCTGATTGGCCGCAATGGCGCCGCCCCATAAAAAGTTGTCAGGAAACTGGTAACTCATCTTTTTCTCCTTCCCAATGCGGGTGCTAAATGTGTGTGAATCAGCGTAGCAATGTGAGTAACGGCGCCAGTTCGGTCACGGCGCTTTCCGCCGCCGGCACCACGTCGATATAACTCTCGCTGTTAGTAATCAGTACCGGCGTGGTGATGTCATAACCCGCCGCACTAATGGCCTGATAATCAAATTCCAGCAGTAGATCGCCCTGCTTTACCCTGGCGCCGGTTTTAACATGGGCGGTAAAATACTGGCCGTCCAGCTTGACCGTATCGATCCCCACGTGAATCAAAATTTCCGCGCCCTCGTCCGATTCCAGTCCAATCGCATGATTGGTCTTAAACAGCGACGAGACGGTGCCGTCCACCGGGGCGACCACGCGGCCGCTGTGCGGCACGATGGCAATCCCTTTACCAATCAAACCGCTGGCGAAGGTCTGATCGCTGACCTGTTCTAACGGCAACAGCGCGCCGGCGATCGGGCTGCTGACCTGTTGCGTACTTGCGGCGGATACCGGCGTAGCCGCACGCGTTTCCCCGGCGGGCGCCGCCGCAGGGGTCTCGCTCTGCGCCACGATTTGCTCTTCTTTCACGCCGAACAGCCAGGAGGCGACGGCGGCAAAGGTGAAAGCGAACACCGTGCCGATAATGGCGGCCCACACGGAGCTATCGACGCCGCTGGGCGGAATGATCTGCGTAAAGGAAAAAATGCTCGGCAGGCCGAAAGAGTATTGAATCGTATGGAAATAGCCCATCAGCGCCGCGCCCATCGCGCCGCCGGCGCAGCCGAAGATAAAGGGTTTGCGCAGCGGCAGCGTGACGCCGTACACCGCCGGTTCGGTGATACCGAAGATCGCCGCCGGGAATGCCGATCCGGAGATGCCTTTCAGCTTGACGTTGCGGGTGCGTAAAAATACGCCCAGCGCTGCGCCGCCTTGCGCCAGCACCGCCGGGATCAGCAACGGCAGCATGGTGTCGTGGCCCAGCGCGCTGAAGTTATTGATCATCAAGGGAACAAAGCCCCAGTGCAGACCAAATATCACGCAGACCTGCCACATCGCGCCGATGAATCCGCCGGCGATGGTCGGGTTAAAGCTGTAGATCATCTGATAGCCGTTCGCCAGCTGATGGCTCAACCAGGTTGCCACCGGACCGATTAGCAGGAAAGTCAGCGGAACGGTGATCAGCAGGCACAGCGTCGGGGTAAAAAAGTTACGGATATTGGCGTGCAGCAGATTGTTTAACGGTTTCTCCAGCCGGCAGGAAACCCAGGAGGCGAAGATAATCGGAATAACCGACGAGGCATAATTAATAAAGGTGATCGGAATACCGAGAAAATAAAGCGGCTGTGCATCGGCGCTCTGCATTTCATTAAAGGCGGCGATCATCGAAGGGTGCACGAGTGCGCCGCCAATCGCCATGGTAATAAAGGGATTACCGCCAAATTTCTTGCCCGCCGTGTAGCCGAGAATAATCGGGAAAAAATAGAACAATGAATCGCTGGCGGAAAATAATATTTTATAGGTCCCGCTGGTATCAACTATCCAGCCGCAGGCCAGACAGAGCGCAAGAAAACCTTTCAGGATCCCCGCGGCCGCCATAATTCCCATCAGCGGCGTAAAGATACCGGCAATAATATCGATAAACTGAGAGAAGAAATTTTCTTTTTTCTTCGCATCGCCGCCGGTAGAATTATCATTTTCGCTCATTCCCGCCACGCTAAGAAAATCGCGGAAAACGTCGCTGACGTGATTACCAACCACTACCTGAAATTGCCCGCCGCTTTCCACGACCATAATAACGCCAGGGTTAGCCTTAAGCGCTTCGGCATTGGCCTTCTGGCTGTCCTTTAATTTGAAACGTAACCGCGTCGCGCAATGCACTACGCTGTTCACATTACCGCGGCCACCGACACCTTCGAGTATCTCAGTAGCTAATGTTTCGTATTTCATAGACTTTCCTTAAATACAGACAACCAAACAGGACGGTCAGCCAGATAAAAAAACCGTGTGAAATCTTCCCGCTGCAAATTTTTTGCAAAAAAAAACCTAAACCCCTTAAATAAGCGACGAAATCCGCCACTCGTAAGAGGTTTAGGTTTTGCCCAATGGCCGACGGATAAAACACGACGACCATAAAGTAACAATCCTGTATTGCCGTTGGTTCCGTTATTATTACCCGGAGCCATGGGCCAAGTATCTTGCTATTTTAACGACAACGCAACCGGCGCAGCGTTTATAAAGTTATTTTTGTGACGCAATGCAAAGTTTCAATCCGACGATTCCGGCTGCTCGGTGCGCACCCGTTCAATATGAATCGTCAAAAACATCAGTTCCTCTTTGGTTAATGAATAATGATATTTTTGCATAATGTGCAGCTGTATTTTTTCCGCGCAGCGATAGGACAGCTGATATTTTTCTTTAACCACATCGTGTAATGATTCATCATCGCTGGAAACGACATTTTTCCCTAATAAGCGCTGAGCGAAAAATTTAAGATGCGTCACGAAACGGTGATAGCTCAGCGCCGATTCGTTATAATCAATGCTCAGGTGATATTTAACGATATTCAGAATTTCCTGCATAATCTTGGTGATATGAATCACCTGAGGCATTTCGCTGTCCAGTTGCGCGTTCACCAGATGCAGGGCGATAAAGCCCGCCTCATCCTCCGGCAGGCGCACGCCCAGTCGATGCTCGATAATATCCAGCGCATCCAGTCCGACCAGGAACTCTTTCTGATACAGGCGTTTAATTTCCCATAGCAGCACGTTGTTGATGTCGACGCCCTGGCGATGACGTTCAATAGCGAAATGACAGTGGTCGGTCAGCGAAATATAGATACTGTTCTGCAGCTTGCCCGGCAAACGCTCCTTCGCCAGGGTGATGATGCGATCCGCAGTGGTGATCACCTCCAGCGGGATCTCCGACAACAGTTCAGTCAGGCGCGACGTCAAATCCCCGCTTTTCAGCGCAAAAACTTTTTCGATCAGCGCCGGGTCCAGCATATCCCCCGCCTGTTTTTTAAACCCCAGTCCCCGCCCCATCACCACCTGTTCATGATGATGTTCATCAGTAACGATCACGACATTATTATTAAGTATTCTGGAAATCTTCATGATCCCATCCTGAAAAACAAAAAACCAGATACCCGCCTTAACGGGCATCTGGTTTTGCCTGCTTACGCAGTAACAATCCAATAATTGCGCAGCCAGGATACCATTCGCGACTGGCTTCTCAACCCATTCTGTAGCAAAACGTGACAGGGATCGCCAGAAAAAACAATTTTTTTACATTCTGTCGGCCGCTTCCCCATGCCGCCGCCGCAATGCGGAAACGGGTGGAGAGTTGCGCAACAAATACCTGTAAAAGTAACAAATCGCACTATTTTTTGCGCAAACAGGGCAAAAAAACTCGCTCCGGGTACGTTTTTAACTTGTTTCTCGTGGGCTGATAACTATAATACCAAACGTCGTTTTAATTGAATGGTTTCAGCTAATTGACGTATCCTCTTTTATTAGAAAAAATTATACTCATGGCGGCGCTTGCCTGGATTTTGTGCACACTGCGCAGCAACAGGCTAAGTCTATCCTCCTCGCCTTTTTTGTGTCACTGTTACCACCTATTCTCATCTTCTTCAGCAGCTTCATTTTCCGGCGGCGCTCCCGCCTTCGGTTCACATGTTTTTTATCCATCACAACTTATAGAACTTGATCATTATGAAAAAGACTAAAATTGTTTGCACCATCGGTCCCAAAAGCGAAACTGAGGAAATGCTGACGAAAATGCTCGAAGCGGGCATGAACGTTATGCGTCTGAATTTCTCTCACGGCGACTACGAAGAACACGGCAACCGCATCAAAAATCTGCGCGCCGTCGTTGCTCGTACCGGGAAACAAGCGGCCATCCTGCTTGATACCAAAGGTCCGGAAATCCGTACCATGAAACTGGAAAACGGCGCGGATGTTTCCCTGCGTGCCGGCCAGACCTTCACCTTCACCACCGACCCGAGCGTTATCGGCAACCAGGAACGCGCAGCGGTAACCTATACCGGCTTCACCGATGACCTGAAACCGGGCAACACCGTGCTGGTTGACGATGGTCTGATCGGTATGGAAGTTATCAGCATCAGCGGTAAAGAAGTCGTTTGTAAAGTACTGAACAACGGCGATCTGGGCGAAAACAAAGGCGTTAACCTGCCGGGCGTTTCCATCCAGCTGCCGGCGCTGGCCGAAAAAGACAAACGCGACCTGATCTTCGGTTGCGAACAGGGCGTGGACTTCGTTGCCGCCTCCTTTATCCGTAAACGTTCCGACGTCGAAGAAATTCGCGCCCACCTGAAAAAACACGGCGGCGAACACATCCAGATCATTTCCAAAATTGAAAACCAGGAAGGCCTGAACAATTTTGACGAAATCCTGGATGCTTCCGACGGCATCATGGTTGCCCGTGGCGACCTCGGCGTGGAAATCCCGGTAGAAGAAGTTATCTTCGCTCAGAAAATGATGATCGAAAAATGCACCCGCGCGCGCAAAGTGGTAATCACGGCGACTCAGATGCTGGATTCGATGATCAAAAACCCGCGTCCGACCCGTGCGGAAGCCGGTGACGTTGCCAACGCCATCATCGACGGCACCGACGCCGTTATGCTGTCTGGCGAAAGCGCCAAGGGTAAATACCCGCTGGAAGCCGTCAGCATCATGGCGACCATCTGCCAGCGCACCGACCGGGTGATGACCGCACGTCTGGATGCGTCTCAGGACAGCAACAAACTGCGCATCACCGAAGCAGTCTGCCGCGGTGCGGTAGAAACGGCGGAAAAACTGGAAGCGCCGCTGATTGTCGTCGCCACCAGCGGCGGTAAATCAGCCAAATCCATCCGTAAATACTTCCCTGACGCCCGTATCCTTGCCCTGACCACCAACGAAGTCACCGCCCGCCAACTGCTGCTGAGCAAAGGCGTGGTAACTCGTCTGGTGAAAGAAATCGCCTCTACCGACGATTTCTACCGCATCGGTAAAGAAGCGGCGCTGGAAAGCGGCTTCGCCAAATCGGGCGACGTGGTCGTTATGGTTTCCGGCGCGCTGGTACCGAGCGGCACCACCAATACCGCATCCGTACATCGCGTTTGATCCTTCGGGTCCATTCCGCCAAAAGCGCCCAATCGGGCGCTTTTTTATTGTCTGCCTTAACCTCCCCTTTGGGAGAAGGGATCGTTCCTGTAGGGCTATAGCCCGAAGAACGCCGGTGAGGGAAGGTTTCGTCTTACGCCAGGATGATTCAGAACGGCAGTGACGTTTCCTTATCGGTCATGCAGTCAGGAACAATGTTCAGGCATGGCGGATACATTTTTTTAGCTCTCTTTTAGGGAACCGGGTCAAAGCCGCCTGCCATGAAAGCGGCTTTTTGCTTAGCGAAGAGCGGATTCGGGATAAGCGGAAAGCAAATATCCCTGCGCGAACAGAAGGCGAAAATCAGAACAAAACCGGCGGGCAAACCAAAGGCCAGGCAGAAGGCTAAAGCTTATATTACTTTTTGTCGTAAAATAACGCTTAATATCACTAAATTGTCATTTCCTGTTTAAGACTATTTCAGAGTTGTCTGATAAAAAACACTGTTTTTATTTAGTTTTTTAACCTACCGGAAAAACTCGCTGCTTCTTTGAGCGAACGATCAAAATTAAGCATGTTCTCATCAAAAATTTATTCTCATTCGAAAAAACTTTGTGTAATACTTGTAACGCTACATGGAGATTAACTCAATCTAGAGGGTATTAATAATGAATCGTACTAAACTGGTACTGGGCGCGGTAATCCTGGGTTCTACTCTGCTGGCCGGTTGTTCCAGCAACGCTAAAATCGATCAGCTGTCTTCTGACGTTCAGACTCTGAACGCTAAAGTTGACCAGCTGAGCAGCGACGTGAACACCATCCGCTCCGACGTACAGGCTGCTAAAGATGAAGCAGCTCGTGCTAACCAGCGTCTGGACAACCAGGTTCGCACTTACAAAAAGTAATCGAACTGGTTAAATAAAAAATGGCGCACTCTGTGCGCCATTTTTTTTTTGCGTTATTTTTTTCCTCTCGGACAAACAGGCGCCGTCAGAACGGGCGGACGGGAGCAACGCCCCGTCCTGAACATTACTGCCCCGGCAAATTCGCCGTTTCTGCGGCCTGAGCGCTCCCCACGGTAGAGATCGGCGCGGCAGCCGGCTGCGGCAGCGACACGGGGCTCTCCGGCGTCTGCAGCGGCAACCCGTCGCCCTCTTCGCCGACGTTAATCAACACCGGCATCCCGGCGCGCCGTTTCAGCGCATGAGCCGCTTCGCTGGCGTCCGTCTCGCTGTCGTTAATCAGCTTTTGCAGCTTCGCGCCGACGTGCAAAGGCATGGTCTGCGGGTCGTCCTCGCCGGTGCGCGATAGCGGCTGGTGTACCTCAATATAGCGCTTGCCGTCCGGCTCTATCGCTATTTTGACCGGTTCATTGACAATCTGCACCCGGGTGCCGACCGGCACGCTGTTAAACAACGCTTCGATATCATCGGGCCGTAAACGAATACAGCCCGAGCTGACGCGCATGCCGATGCCGAAGTTGGCATTGGTGCCATGAATCAGATACTGCCCCTGGCCGGCGGACAGACGCAGCGCAAACAGCCCCATCGGATTATCCGGCCCGGCCGGCACCACCGCCGGCAGCGTGATGCCCTGCTCTTCCTTATAGATGCGGCGGATATTCGCCGTCGGCGTCCACGTCGGGTTAGCGCGCTTTTCACTAATCGACGTCGTCATCACCGGCGTATTACGCCCCAGCTGACCGATACCGATCGGATAAACAATCACGCTGTTCTTGCCTTTCGGATAATAGTACAGACGCAGTTCGGCCAGATTGATGACGATTCCCTGGCGCGGCGCATCCGGCAGCAGCATCTGCGCCGGGATAGTCAACGTCGAACCCGGCGTCGGCAGGTAGGGATCGGTACCGGGGTTGGCCTGCAGCATCGCCAGCATGCCGATTTTAAAGCGCGCCGCGATATCCTCCAGCGCATGGCCGTCATGAGGCACCACATAGGTCTGGTTCTCGCCGATCAGACGGCTGCCGGCCGGCGGCAACGGGTACTCCGTCGCCCGCGCCGGCGCGTTGCCCAACAGACAGGCGGCGGCCATCACGCCCACTAAAATTAATATACGTTTCATGCCTGGTTCCCGCTAACGTTGCCACTTACCTTTGATTATCTCTGACGGCGCCATTTCCGCCAGTATTGCGCCGCCGATCGCGGCCGCGCGCCGTCAGAGGACATTATTTTATTTAAAATCAAAATGTTAGATATGTGGCTTCCGCCGGCAACGCTTTTTTAAGCACCGTTAACCCGCTGAAAAACCACCAGATTAATCTATCAGAGCCGGCAAGGTAGCGCGAATGCCGCGGCGCTTAATCCGCGGCGGGAAGGTGAATTTCAGATTAATACCTGGCCAATCGATGAAGCTGAGAGAGCGGAAACGCGGCCGCAACGCCAGCACAGGCTCGGCCGGACGGCAAGACAGACTATAACTGCGCGGCGCGCGCCCGGATGCTGCGCAGCATCGCTTCCAGCCCCTGAGTGCGCGAAGGCGTCAGATGCTGCCCTAACGCCAGGTCCTGAAAGAAGGGACGCACATCCATAGCCGCGATCTCCTGCGCGCCGTGGCCCTGATACAGGCTGAACACAATCGCCACCAGGCCTTTGACAATCGCCGCGTCGCTATCGCCGCTAAAGCAAACCCGGCCCTGTGCATCAGGCTGCAGCACGATCCACACCTGGCTCTGGCAGCCGGCGATCAGATATTCCGGCTGACGCTGCGCGTCCGTGAGCGGCGGCAACATCGCGCCCAGTTCAATAATGTACAGATACTTCTCTTCCCAGTCATGGCAGCGGGAAAAATTACGCAATAGCTTTTGTGGATCTGGCAAACTCGCCATCAGTTCCTCCCGTAGACTGCCGGCGGACGATTAACCGCCCAGCAGCCGATGGATACGTTGCAGACCGGCCACCAGCCGGTCAATCTCTTCACGCGTAGTATATAACGCCAGAGATGCCCGGCACATACTGGAAACGCCGTAATGTTCCATTAATGGCATGGCGCAGTGGTGCCCGGTGCGGATGGCGATCCCATACCGGTCGAGGAAGCTGCCCACATCATAGGCATGATGTTTGCCCAGGTTAAACGCGATAACGCCCTGGCGCGAATCCGGGCCATACAGCCTCAAATCCGGCACCTGTTGCAGCGCGTCCAGCGCATAGCGCATTAGCGAACTTTCCCAGTCATGGATCGCATCGCGCCCTAAATTGGTCACATATTTCAGCGCCGCGCCCAGCCCCATCATGCCCGCCGTGTTCGGCGAGCCGGCCTCGAAGCGCCAGGGCGAGTCGGCGTAGGTGGTGCCGGCGGTCAGACTGACGGTTTTAATCATCGATCCGCCGCCTTCCCACGGCGGCATGGCCTGCAACAACGCCTTCTTGCCGTACAGAATGCCGATCCCCGACGGGCCGTAGATCTTATGGCCGGAGAAGACGTAGAAATCACAGTCCAGTTGCTGCACATCCACTTTGTGGTGCATCACCGCCTGCGCGCCGTCCACCAGCACTTTAACCCCGGCGGCTTTGGCCAGCGCGATAATCTGCGGCAGCGGGTTGACGGTGCCCAGCACGTTAGAAATCTGGGTCACGCTCAGCAGACGGGTGCGCTCGTCGATCAACGCCGGTAATTGTTCCAGCATCAGCGTACCCTGATCGTCGATCGGCAGCACGCGCAGCTCAAGCTGACGCTCGGCCGCCAGCATCTGCCACGGCACGATGTTGGCGTGGTGCTCCATTTCGGTGATAATCAGATTATCGCCCGGCTGCAGAAAGGCGCGACCGTAGCTGTTGGCGATCAGGTTAATCCCTTCGGTGGTGCCCTTAACGAAGACAATCTCCTCCGCGGAGGCCGCGTTGATAAAGTCTGCCGCCTGCTGGCGCACGGCCTCCATCGCCGTGGTGGCTTCCGCGCTCAGGGTATGGATGCCGCGATGCACCGCGGCGTACTCATGCTGATAAAATGCCCGCTCGCGCTCAATCACCGCCTCGGGTTTCTGCGAACTGGCCGCGCTGTCCAGATAGCTGAGCGGATGGCCGTTGACCTCGCGCGCCAGCAGCGGGAAATCGGCGCGGACACGTTCTATGGGATAACTCATGCGGCCACTCCTGCGCCGGACAGGCGCTGCGCGATGCGATTCAGCACCACCTCGCGCACCTGCTCGTCCTCAATGGCTTCGGTAAGTTCCGCGGCGAAAGCGAAGATGATCATCTGATGCGCATCCTCGCCCGAAATGCCGCGCGAACGCAGATAAAACAGCTGCTCTTGATCAATACGGCCGATAGTGGCGCCGTGGCTGCATTTCACGTCATCGGCATAGATTTCCAGCTGCGGTTTGGTGTCCGCCTCGGCCAGTCGGCCGAGCAGCAGATTGTTGTTGGTCATCTGCCCGTCGGTCTTCACCGCATGCTGAGCCACTTTAATCAGACCGTTAAACACCGCTTTCGCCTTGTCGCGCACGATGGTCTTATGCAACTGACGGCTCTCGCCATAGCCTTTGTTGTGCTCCAGCCAGGTGCGGGTATCGCACACTTCGCTGCCGACCGGCAGCACCAGGCTGTTCATCGACAGATTCACGCCTTCGCCGTTCATCTGCGCGCTGGTATGGTGGCGCGTCAGCCCGGCGCCGAGCAGAAAACTGTCGCTGCGCAGACGCGCGTCGCGCGCCAGCACCAGATCGTTGTGCGCGAAGTGGTAGCTGGCCGCGGCTTCAAACGCCAGTTTGTAATGACTGACCTGGCTGTTTTCACCGGCGTCGATACTCAGCCGCGCGCCGGTGAAATGCCCCAGATCGCTGACGGAAACATAATGTTCGATCAGCGTCGCCCGGGCGCCCGCCTCGACGTGGATATGGTGACGATGATGCGCCGTGTTGAGTTCGCCGGACTCGCGCCCGCTGCTGATATGCAGGAAATAGAGCGGTTTTTCGGCCTGCTGGCCGACCGGCAGGGTAACGATGGTCGCCTCTTCCGCCAGGCTTTCGGTCAGATGCAGAAAAATCTCCGGCTGGATTGGCTCCGGCAGAGCGCTGCGCGCGCCCTGCGCCTTTACCTCAACCAGATACGGCCCCCACTGCGCATCGCTCAGCTCGGCGCTGAAGCGGCCGTCGATAAACACCAGCCGCCAGCAGTCAAGCGGCAACGCCAGCGCGGCGCACTGCTCTTTGCCGATGCCGAGCGCCGGCGGCAGCACGAACTGCTGCGCCAGCAGGCCGTCCAGCGGCGTGTATTTCCAGTGCTCCTGTTTACGATCAGGCAGCCCCAGACGCAGAACCTGCTGCCAGTGACTCTGCGCCAGCGCGGAACGCTGCTGCCCCAGGCTCTCGAACAGATGGTGCCACTGCTGCAGCGCGTTGCTCGCCTTCGCGCTCGTTTTACTGTTGGTCGGTAAGCCAGCCATAGCCCTGCTCCTCCAACTGTTTCACCAGAGAAAAATCGCCGGATTTCACAATCCGTCCCTGATACAGCACGTGCACGTGATCGGGGCGAATATAGTCGAGAATACGCTGATAGTGGGTGACGATGATAAAACCGCGCTGCTCGTTGCGCAGTGAATTGACGCCGTTGGCGACGATTTTCAGGGCATCGATGTCCAGACCGGAGTCGGTCTCATCCAGGATGCACAATTCCGGCTCCAGCGCCGCCATCTGCAGAATATCGTTGCGTTTTTTCTCACCGCCGGAAAAACCGACGTTGACCGAGCGGGTCAACAGGTCGGCGGGCATTTTCAGCAGTTTAATTTTGTCTTCGATGAAATCAGCGAAGTCGAAACGATCCAGCGGCTCCTGCTGACGATACTTCCGCACCGCGTTCACCGCCGTCTGCAGGAAAAATTGATTGCTGACGCCCGGGATTTCCACCGGATACTGAAACGCCATGAACACCCCTTCGCCGGCGCGATCTTCGGGGTCCAGTTCGAGCAGGTCTTTACCTTTAAAGGTAATCGACCCGCCGGTCACGTCATACTCCTCGCGCCCGGCCAGCGTCGCCGACAGGGTACTTTTACCGGAGCCGTTCGGCCCCATAATGGCGTGAACCTCGCCCGGTTTAACCTCAAGGTTCAGTCCCTTAATGATCTCATTGCCTTCAACACTGACTCTCAAATTTTCAATGCTTAACATACTGTATCCTTCGGGCGTCTTACCGCTGCCGACGCTCATCATTATTCTGTTTACCCGATCATCGCTTTGTGGCGTGACCGCGGTTTAACCCACGCTGTGTTCCAGGCTGATCGCCAGCAGTTTTTGCGCTTCAACCGCAAATTCCAGCGGCAGCTCGGAGAAGACGTCCTTACAGAAGCCATTAACGATCATCGAGATGGCGTCATCTTCGCTGATGCCGCGCTGCAGGCAGTAAAACAGCTGATCCTCGCCGATTTTCGAGGTGGTGGCCTCGTGCTCCAGCTGCGCCGTGTTGTTGCGCACTTCCACGTACGGGAACGTATGGGCGCCGCAATCGCTGCCGATCAGCATTGAGTCGCACTGCGTGAAATTGCGCGCGTTGGTGGCGCTCGGCATGATTTTCACCAGACCGCGATAGGTATTTTCACTGTGGCCGGCGGAAATTCCCTTTGCGATAATGGTCGAACGGGTGTTCTTGCCGATATGAATCATCTTCGTGCCGGTATCGGCCTGCTGATGTCCGCTGGTTAACGCCACCGAGAAGAATTCGCCGACCGAATAATCGCCGCGCAGGATCACGCTGGGGTATTTCCAGGTGATGGCCGAGCCGGTTTCCGACTGGGTCCAGGACATCTTCGAATGATCGCCGGCGCACAGCGCGCGTTTGGTGACAAAGTTCAGGATCCCGCCCGCGGCATCCTGGCCGGCGAACCAGTTCTGCACGGTGGAGTATTTCACTTCCGCGTTTTTGTTCACGATCACTTCCACCACCGCGGCGTGCAGCTGATAGCTGTCGCGCACCGGCGCCGAGCAGCCTTCGATATAGCTGACGTAGCTATCGTCGTCGGCGATCAGGATGGTGCGCTCAAACTGGCCGGTTTTGGCGGCGTTGATGCGGAAATAGGTCGACAGCTCCATCGGGCAACGTACCCCTTTCGGCACGTAGACGAAGGTGCCGTCGGAAGCCACCGCGGCATTGAGCGCGGCAAAGAAGTTATCGTTGGCCGGCACGACGCTGCCGAGATACTTACGCACCAGATCCGGATGTTCCTGAATCGCTTCGCTGAACGAACAGAAAATGATGCCCTGCTCCGCCAGCTCATGGCGATAGGTAGTGGATACCGACACGGAGTCGAAGATCGCATCCACGGCAACGTTTTTTCCTTCGCGCACCGGCACGCCCAACTGATCGAACGCGTTTTCCACTTCGCGCGTCAGATAGTTGTTGACCTCTTCAATGCCGGACTGCTGCGTGGCGCCGGGCTGAGAACCACAGCTGTCGTCGCAGCTGCCGCAGGAGGGCGCGGAATAATAGCTGTAGTCCTGATAATCGAGTTTGTCGTAGTGCGCTTTCAGCCAGTGCGGCTCTTCCATCTCCAGCCAGGCGCGATAAGCGTTAAGCCGGAATTCCAGCATCCACTCGGGCTCATTGCGTTTAGCCGAGATTGCGCGCACCACGTCTTCGTTAATGCCGCGGGCCAGCTGATCCGTCGCCAGCTCGGTATAGAATCCTTCTTTATAACGCCCGTCGTCCATCCAGACCTGTACATCCTCGGGTACATCTACATTGCTACGTGCCATAATTCGTCATCGCTTAAATGCCAAAGCTCTCGCCACATCCACAGGCATGCTGAGCTTTAGGATTATGAAATTTAAACACCTGATTCAGTCCTTCACGAACGAAATCGAGCTCGGTGCCGTCAATAAAAGGCATAGCTTTCAGCGGTACATATAAACGCGCGCCCTCGCGCTCGAATAGCAGATCGTCCGCCTCGGGCTGCTGAATCAGATCCAGCACATAGCCGAACCCGGCGCAGCCGGACTGTTTTACCCCCAGGCGCAACCCCGCCTGCGTATTGTCCTGCTGTGTCAGCCTGACGATTTGCCGCGCGGCGCTTTCTGTCATCGTCAATCCCTGCCAGACATTTTCGTCCAGTGAAAAAGTCGCTACATTTTCCGTTTGCATAGGGAATTACCTCGTTAACTCGTCACGCCAGTTTTACGCTGGCCTGCTATAATGTTAGTGATAATGTTTGCTGCTTCAACCTCTTGTTTCGCAGGGATATTATTAACACTTCGTTTCGCCGCTGTTTTTTTCGCTTTTACCGGCCTTCGGCCGGTTATCCGGCCGGATAACGTTGTTAATTAACTTATTGATAGCTAAATAAAATATTTAGCCGTCTGTTAATTTCCCTGCCAACAGTAAAACTTTCTTTGCGTTAAGTATAACATCCATCGAGAATACCTATTTATAAAACAGGCAAACATAATGACGATTTATTTTCATCTTCGTCTGTTTTCTTCTCTGTCCGGCGTGATGATTCCCATTGATCAAAGCCCCTTTTATAAATATGATAATGATTATCATTAATATGTGGGGCGACGAACCATGTTTTCTGCCAACGCCTGGCTGCAGCAAAAAATCGACCAGTATAAACATAATATCCGTGACGCCACCGTTGATTTCTATATGGCGGAAGCGCGGCTAAATAATTCCGACAGCCATATTGATCATCTGCGCCGTTATAACAACGCCTGTATGGAAATGGCCGAGCTCTGTTTGCAGAATGGCGATGACGAGAGCTATCTGCATGCGCTGGTGAAACTGCACAACCGGTTGATAAAAGAAATCAACAGAGAAGAACGCTGCCACCTGTTTCGCGTGCAAAGCTACTACTTTGCCCGCCATACGCTGAAACTGATCTGTCACCAGCTCAGTCTGCAGGGATCATGGGAAAAAGCGACCGCCTTTCAAACCGATTTCGTCAAGCGAGTGCCCTTTTTACCCTGACTCCGGGCGCCGGCTCAGCCTCCGCCGATCACCGCCACCGTCAGACGGGCCGCGCAGCACAGCTTGCCCTGCTGATCGACGATATCGATCTGCCACACGTGACTGCGCCGGCCGACGTGCAGCGCCCGGCACAGGCCGCGCACCTGTCCGTCGCGCGCCGCGCGCAAATGGCTGGCATTGATCTCCGTCCCGACGACGCGCGCGTCGCCTTCGCAGCACAGATAACTGGCCACAGAACCGAGCGACTCCGCCAGCGTTACCGAAGCGCCGCCGTGCAGTAGTCCATGCGGTTGACGCGTGCGTTGATCCACCGGCATGGTGGCCTCCAGCCGATCGTCGTCCAGCGAAACAAAGCGGATCCCCAGATGCTCGATCATGCAGCCCTGCATCATCCGGTTTAGCTGGTCAAGCGTGAGCGCTCTTTTCCACAGCATTATACGATCTCCAGCAGCGCCTGCAGCGGGTGGCGCAGCGCCTGTCCTTCCATACGTTTTACCTGACTGCGGCATGAGTAGCCGGTGGTCAGACAGCGCGCCTGCGGCAGGCGCTGCAGCGCCTGTTGCCACGACAGGGAATAGATGCCTTTCGAATGCGTCAGGTTGCGGGTTTCGTGACCATAGGTGCCGGCCATGCCGCAGCAGCCGACGCTGACGCTCTCCAGCCGCGCGCCAAAACGGGCAAAAATCGCCGCCCACTGACCGCTGCTGGCGGGCAAGGCCGTGCTTTCGGTGCAGTGGCCGAACAGATACCATGACTCGCCCTGCGTCTCCTGCGGCGTTTTGTCCGCCAGCAGCGTCGTCAGCCACTCATGCACCAACAGCACCTGAAAATCGCCGCGCCGGTCGCCGAGGATCTCACGATACTCATCGCGGTAGCACAGCACCAGCGCCGGATCGACGCCCACCATCGGCACGCCGAGCGCCGCGACCCGGTTGAGAAAATCCGCCGTTTTAGCGGCGGTGCGCGCAAAGCGCTGCAGAAAACCTTTAATATGCTGCGCCTTGCCGTTGGGTGAAAACGGCAGCAGCACGGGCTTAAGACCCAGTTTTTCCACCAACCGGACAAAATCGGCCACCACTCGCGCATCGTAAAAGCTGGTGAAAGGATCCTGCACGATCAGCACATGCCGGCGACGCTCGTTTTCCGTTTGCTGCTCAAGTTGCTCCAGCGTAGTGGTCATCGTGCGATGGCCGGCAAACTCCTGGCGCAGCGATGGCGACGACAGCAGCGGCAGATCGACCATGCCGATATAGCGCCGGCTGAGCGACGCCATGAGCGGCTGGCGCAGGAAAAAGTTAAAGGTTTTCGGGCTGCGCGCCATCAACGGCGCGTAACTTTCCACGCCCGCCACCAGGTAATCGCGCGCCGGGCGCAGGTAGCGCGTATGGTATAGCTGCAAAAAACGCGAGCGGAAGCCCGGCACATCGATTTTTATCGGGCACTGCGTCGAACAGGCCTTACAGGCCAGGCAGCCCGACATCGCCGCTTTAACCTCGTGCGAGAAGTCATACTCGCCCTTATGCGCCAGCCAGCTGTTGCGCAGGCGCGCCAGCATCCCGCGCAGACTGATGCGCGACTGCGTCAGTTGTTGTTCCAGCTGCAGCGGATCCACGCCCTGCTCCACCAGCAGGCGCAGCCATTCGCGCACCAGCGTCGCACGCCCTTTGGGCGAGTGAATGCGGTCGGCGGTAATCTTCATCGACGGACACATCGGGCTGTACGCATCGAAATTGAAGCACAGGCCATTGCCGTTACACTCCAGCGCGCCGCGGAACGAAGTCCGCACCGTCAACGGAATACGCCGGTCGTAGGTGCCGCGCTTCACCGCATCAATCCGCATCATCGGGCTGTCTTTACTCAGCGGCGCGCAGATTTTGCCCGGGTTGAGCCGGTTGTCCGGATCAAATGCGGCCTTAATGCGACGCAGCTCCTGATACAGTTCGGCGCCGAAAAAATCCGGGCTGTACTCGGCGCGAAAGCCCTTGCCGTGTTCCCCCCACAGCAGACCGCCGTATTTGGCCGTCAGGGCGACGATCCGATCGGACAATTGCTTCATCAGCGCTTCCTGCGCCGGATCGCACATATCGAGCGCCGGACGCACGTGCAACACGCCGGCGTCCACGTGACCAAACATGCCGTAGGTCAACTGATGGCTGTCGAGCAGCTGACGAAATTCGGCGATATAGTCGGCCAGGTGCTCCGGCGGCACGCAGGTATCTTCGGCGAAGGGTATCGGTTTGGCCTGCCCCTTGCTATTGCCCAGCAGCCCCACCGCTTTCTTGCGCATGGCGTAAATTCTCTCGATGCCCGTCAGATCGCGGCATAGCTGATAGCCAATCACGCCGCTCAGGCCGTCGGCCATCAGTTGCTCCAGCCGCCGGCACAGCGCGTCAATCTGCCGGTCAATCGCCGCTTCATCATCGCCGGCGAATTCCACGATATTAAGCCCAAGCATATCCTGCCCGGGCACATCGGTAATCAGTTCGCTCACCGAATGCCAGACAATATCCTGCCGCGCCAGATTCAGCACGCGCGAGTCGACCGTTTCCACCGACAGCGCCCTGGCCTCCACCATCAGCGGCGCGTTGCGCAGCGCCGAATCGAAGGAGTCATACTTAATGTTCACCAGCCGCCGCACCTTCGGCAGCGGAGTGATATCCAGTTTGGCTTCGGTAATAAACGCCAGCGTCCCTTCCGCGCCGGTCAGAATGCGCGTCAGATCGAACGTCTGCATATCGTCGCTGAAGACGTGGCGCAGATCGTAGCCGGTCAGAAAACGGTTCAGTTTGGGGAAACGATCCACTATCAGTTGACGCTGCGTGCGACAGCGTTCCAGCACCGTACGGTACAGTCGACCAACGACCGACTCTTCCTGCGCGAACTGTTCCGCCAGCGCCAGCGGCACCGCCTGGGTATCGAGCAACGTGCCGCCGAGCAGCACCGCGCGCAACCCCAGTACGTGATCGGAGGTTTTGCCGTACACCAGCGAGCCCTGCCCGGAGGCATCGGTATTAATCATACCGCCCAGCGTGGCGCGATTGCTGGTGGACAATTCCGGCGCGAAAAAATAGCCGTACGGTTTAAGATATTGATTCAGTTGATCCTTGATCACCCCGGCTTCGACCCGTACCCAGCCCTGCTGCGGATTGATTTCCAGTATGCCGTTCATATAGCGCGACATATCGACCACGATGCCGTGATTCAACGCCTGACCGTTAGTGCCGGTGCCGCCGCCGCGCGGCGTGAAGACCAGTTCGGCGAAGCGCGCCTCGCCGGCCAGCGTGGCCAGCAGCTGCACATCGGCCGTCGAGCGCGGGAACACCACCGCATCCGGCAAAAGCTGATAGATACTGTTGTCTGTCGCCATCGTCAGACGATCGGCGTAGCCGGTCGTGGTGTCGCCGGTAAAACCTTTCTGCTTCAACGCTTCCAGAAAATTGACCACCGGCTGAACGAGGCCGGGGGCATGAGAAATTTGTGGGATCATTATGTGTTGACTCTGCCCATGCGAAATGTGTTTGTCTGAATTGTCCATGGAGTCCGCCGGGGCGATTATGGGCCTCTGCTGCCGGACTCACTGAAGTTTTATCATATTTCAGTGCGTTGTGCGTCAACCGATAACCAAAGACAGCGGATAATCGACGTCGACGCGGTGAATTTCCCGCCCGTTAGCCGCGAATGCCCCTCGCGCCCGCGACCCGGAAGTTAAAGGGGATATCAACCGGTTAAATGCGTATCGTCGCGCTCCGGGCTGTCAAAAATGGTTAAAATGACTCATGATTACTGCGGCTGCCCCTGCGGCAGACCGGACTAACGTCATCATAGTGCGGAGTGACATCCGCTTACAGAGGTAAAATTCGTTGATGAAAGACTCACCGCCGCGTTTCGATCTGACAGGGATTTTCTTCACCCTGCTGTTTACCGCCATTATGATCATTGCCTGTTTCTGGGTGGTGCAGCCTTTTATTCTGGGCTTTACCTGGGCCAGCATGATGGTGATCGCCACCTGGCCGCTGCTGCTTAAATTTCAGCACTGGCTGTGGGGCCGTCGCTCTCTGGCGGTTATCGTCATGACCCTGCTGCTGCTGCTGCTGTTTGTGTTGCCCATCGCCATGCTGGTCGGCAGCGTGGTCGAAAACAGCACTACGCTGGTCGGCTGGGCCACCAGCCAGGATAAGATCGCTCCGCCGTCGTTTGAATGGCTGAAATCCATCCCGGTGGTGGGCTATAAACTTTACAGCGGCTGGCAGGGGCTGCTGGCCAGCGGCAGCAGCGGATTGCTGGCCAAAGTCCAGCCGTATATCGGCCAGACCGCGACGTGGATGGTGGCGCAGGCCGCTCATATCGGACGCTTTCTGATGCACTGCGGCTTGATGGTCTTGTTCAGCATCCTGCTTTATAGTCGCGGCGAACAGGTGGCGCAGGGCGTCCGCCACTTCGCCGTCCGGCTGGGCGGCGAGCGCGCCGACGCCGCCGTGATCCTCGCCGGACGCGCGGTGCGCGCGGTGGCGCTGGGCGTGGTGGTGACTGCGCTGGTGCAGTCGGTTCTCGGCGGTATCGGCCTTGCGGTGTCGGGCATTCCTTACGCCACGCTGCTGACCGTCCTGATGTTTATCTTCTGCGTCGCGCAGCTCGGTCCGCTGCCGGTTCTGGTGCCGGCCATTATCTGGCTGTACTGGAGCGGCGACACCAGTTGGGGCACCGTGCTGCTGATCTGGAGCTGCGTCGTCGGCACGCTGGATAACTTCCTGCGTCCGGTGCTGATCCGCATGGGCGCCGATTTGCCGATGCTGCTGATCCTGTCCGGGGTCATCGGCGGCCTGCTGGCGTTCGGCATGATTGGCCTGTTCATCGGCCCGGTGGTGCTGGCGGTATCCTATCGCCTGATGTCGGCATGGATGAGCGAGGCGCCGGCGCCGGGGAAAATATCCGAGGTAAAAACCTTCCCGTCCGAATCAAAATAGTCGCGACGGCGGTACTGCGCAGCAAAAACGGGCCGAACGCTATCGGCCCGTTTCGGACTGCCGCAAAATCCCGCCCCTTCCCTGCGGCCACAGACGGGGACAGAATACGCCCGCTGGTGCGGATGCTGGCTGTTCGCCGATAGTTGCCCCCGTATCTGCGCCGTCGACTCCCGGCCGGTTAGCGCTTGCGACGGGGTAAAAGCCGACGCGGCCGTATTGATCGGCGTATTTTCCCGCCGCGCTTTTATCTCCCGGAGCCGCTATTTGCGCCGGCGAAAACGCTTTTGCGATAAAAATAAACCCCCGCGTCTGGACGAAATGTCATGACGCGCTGCCGCTTGCCGTTATTTTTTAGCCGCCGCGTTAAATAAACGGATAAATCCCCCCAAACTCACGCCGTTGCCGCCTTTGCGCCGCGCATCAGCTATTGGATATTACGCATTAGGATGATTCTTAATGACTGTCTCAATACGCTCTCCTATTATTAATCGCAACAGGATTGATTTTAACTTTTTGTTTTATCACGAAGGTTTAATCCCCTCTGTCAACGTATGTAACGAATTGCTGTGTGTAGTCTTTGCCCGTCATCTGTGATGGGCTTTTTTTTTATCTTTTTTCGGCCGGCAATTACGCCATCCGCCGGACGGTAAAAAATATTACCGTGATGCGTCGCGCATAATTATCAGACAATAATAAATCCGCCGGGGTATTTTATTACCGCCGGCGGATTTCAGTAAATATCTTACTCTTTTTTCAGCGCGGAGACATGCCTGCCCTGACTATTTAGCTCAGCCAAATTCACCCAGGTTTGCACTACGGTATCTGGGTTCAGCGACAGACTGTCGATGCCCTGTTCCATCAACCAGGCGGCGAAATCCTCGTGATCGGACGGCCCCTGGCCGCAGATGCCGACATATTTCCCCTGCCGTTTGGCCGCCTTAATCGCCATGGCCAACAGCGCCTTAACCGCATCGTTGCGTTCGTCAAACAGTTCGGAGACCACGCCCGAATCGCGATCCAGCCCCAACGCCAGCTGCGTCATATCGTTCGAGCCGATGGAAAAACCGTCGAAATGCTCAAGAAAGCGGTCGGCCAGCAGCGCATTAGACGGGATTTCGCACATCATAATCACCTTCAGGCCGTTCTCGCCGCGCCGCAGTCCCTGGTCGGCCAGACCGGCCACCACCGCCTCCGCCTGCTCCACGGTGCGCACGAACGGGATCATGATCTCGACGTTGGTCAGCCCCATCTCGTTACGAACGCGTTTGACCGCATCGCACTCCAGCGCGAAGCAGGCCCGGAATTCCCCGGACACATAGCGCCCGGCGCCGCGAAAGCCCAACATCGGGTTCTCTTCGTGCGGCTCGTAGCGCTCGCCGCCGAGCAGGTTGGCGTACTCGTTGGATTTAAAATCCGACAGCCGCACAATCACCCGCTTAGGCCAGAACGCCGCCGCCAGCGTGGCGATCCCTTCGGTCAGCCGACCGATATAAAATTCGACCGGACTGGCATAGCCATGGATCAGGCTGTCGATCTCGCGCTGCAGTTCCGGCGTTTGCTGCTGGTACTCCAGCAGCGCGCGCGGATGGATGCCGATCATGCGATTGATGATGAACTCCAGCCGCGCCAGACCGACGCCTTCATTCGGCAGACAGGCGAAATCAAATGCGCGATCCGGGTTGCCGACATTCATCATGATCTTCAGCGGCAAAGCCGGCAGCTCATCGATAGTCGAACTCTTCACGCTGAAGTCCAGCAGGTCATGGTAAACATAGCCGGTGTCGCCTTCGGCGCAGGACACGGTCACTTTTTGTTTTTCCCGCAGGCGCCCGGTCGCGTCGCCGCAGCCGACCACCGCCGGAATACCGAGCTCGCGGGCGATAATCGCGGCGTGGCAGGTGCGCCCGCCGCGATTAGTCACGATGGCGGCGGCTTTTTTCATGATCGGTTCCCAATCCGGATCGGTCATATCGGTGACCAGTACGTCGCCGGGCTGAATGCGGTGCATCTCGCTGATATCGTGAATCACCTTCACTTCGCCCGCGCCGATGCGATGGCCGATCGCCCGCCCTTCGACCAGGACATCGCCGCGCCCCTGCAACTGGTAGCGCTCCATCACCTGGCCGCCGGAACGCACGGTTTCCGGACGCGCCTGCACAATATAGAGTTTGCCGCTGTGGCCGTCTTTGGCCCATTCGATATCCATCGGCCGGCCGTAATGCTGCTCAATCAGCAGCGCCTGGCGCGCCAGCGCCTGCACTTCGTCATCGCTGAGGCAAAAGCGGTCGCACTGCGCGGCCGGCACGTCTTCGATACGCACCTGCTCGCCGTGCTGTCGGCTGTCCGCATAAACCATTCGCACCTTCTTCGACCCCATGGTGCGGCGCACAATGGCCGGTTTGCCGTTGCGCAGCGTCGGCTTGTGCACATAAAATTCATCCGGGTTTACCGCGCCCTGCACTACCATCTCGCCCAGCCCGTAGGCCGCGGTAATGAACACCACCTGATCGAAGCCGGACTCGGTATCGATAGTGAACATTACGCCGGATGCGGCCAGGTCGGCGCGCACCATGCGCTGCACGCCGGCGGACAGCGCCACGCCGCGATGATCGTAGCCCTGATGGACGCGGTAAGAGATGGCGCGGTCGTTAAACAGCGAAGCGAACACATGCTTCACCGCCACCATCACCGCCTCGCTCCCCTGCACATTAAGGAAGGTTTCCTGCTGGCCGGCGAAAGAGGCGTCCGGCATATCTTCCGCCGTGGCGGATGAGCGCACGGCAAACGAAGCCTCGGGCTCGCCGTCGGACAGCTGGAGGTAGGCCGCGCGGATATCCTGCTCCAGCGCCGGCGGAAACGGCGTATCGATAATCCACTGCCGGATACGCTGGCCGGCGCGGGCCAGTTGAGCGACGTCATCAATATTCGTGCTATCCAGCAGCGTATAAATACGCTGATTGATGCCGCTTTGATTCAGAAAATCGTTAAATGCCTGAGCGGTAGTGGCGAACCCATTGGGCACCGCCACGCCCAGTTCTGACAGATTCGTGATCATTTCACCCAGGGAAGCATTCTTGCCGCCCACCCGTTCTACGTCATGCATGCCGAGCTGGTTATACCAGAGCACATTGCATAATTCAGAGCCGTTATTGGACATCGAAAATAATCCTTTCTGAATACAGTATAGGGGACTGAACAACAGCGAAACACGGCCGGGATGCGCGCTGGATGCGGCGCATCGTCTGCCCGCCGCGTCAGGTGGAACCATCCTGACAAACTGAGCGTAGCATAACGATTGCTAAACTATGGACAGGTGAATCGATCAACCTGATAAAAAAAATCCACGCAGCATTCGCCTCTTGCGTAATGGCTCAGCTCATGCGCAGGATAAGCAGGACGGCCCGGTGAGCGCGGCGCGCGGTAAATGGCGACCGCCGAAGAGCGCGGCGGGCAATCTGGCGTATGGTAACCAGAAGCGGGAGCGGGTATGGAAAGAAGCGTGTTTTATATTTCAGACGGGACGGCTATCACGGCGGAAGTGCTCGGTCATGCGGTGCTGTCGCAGTTTCCGGTCACCGTCACCAGCTATACGCTGCCGTTTGTGGAAAACGAAACGCGCGCCAGAGCAGTGTGCGAACAAATTAACGCGCTGTACCAGCAGTCGGGCGTGCGTCCGTTGGTGTTTTACTCCATCGTCACGCCGGCGGTACGCGATATCATCAACGGCAGCGCCGGCTTCTGTCAGGATATCGTGCAGGCGCTGGTGGCGCCGTTACAACAGGAACTGCGGTTGCCGCCCGCACCGGTGGCCAACCGCACCCACGGCCTGACCGCCAACAACCTGGGCAAATACGATGCGCGCATCGCCGCCATCGACTATACCCTGGCCCATGACGACGGCATCTCGCTGCGCAATCTCGATCAGGCGCAGGTGATTCTGCTCGGCGTCTCGCGCTGCGGCAAAACACCGACCAGCCTCTACCTGGCGATGCAATTCGGTATCCGCGCCGCCAACTACCCCTTCATCGCCGACGATATGGATAACCTGCGGTTGCCCGAGGCGCTGCGGCCGCTGCAGCATAAGCTGTTTGGGCTGACCATCGACGCGGAACGGCTGGCCGCCATCCGCGAAGAGCGGCGCGGCAACAGCCGCTACGCCTCGCTGCGTCAGTGCCGGATGGAACTGCGCGAGGTCGAATCGCTGTTTCGTAAACATCAGATCCGCTACATCAATACCACCAATTACTCAGTGGAAGAGATTTCCGCGAAAATCATCGATATGCAGGGCCTGCGCCGAAGAATGTACTAGTACGGTGATATTTTTCTGCTCCGACGGGTTGAATTGCCGCCCGTTTCGTTTATCGTGAAGGCATGACTTCCCGGCATCCCGCCGCAGAGAAGAAAAAATTTAGAGAAAATCATGCCTGCAATCGAAGAACGGCGCAGTTCACGCGTCGGGGGGTTGATTACGCCTCAGGAGCTGCTGACCCGACTGCCGCTGGACGTGGCGCTCGCCGAAGACGTGACATTGTCACGAAAAACCATTGCACAGATACTGACCGGACAGGATCGCCGTTTGCTGGTGATTATCGGCCCCTGCTCTCTGCATGACCCCGACGCTGCGCTCGATTATGCGCGTCGGCTGGCTCCGCTGCGTCGTCGCTATCGGCAACGGCTCGAAATCGTTATGCGCGCCTATTTCGAAAAGCCGCGCAGCGTAACCGGCTGGAAGGGACTGGTTTCCGATCCGGCGTTAAACGGCAGCTTTCGGATTAACGACGGACTGGCGCTGGCGCGTGGTCTGTTGCTGGACATTAACCGGCTCGGTCTGCCGACCGCCACCGAATTTCTCGATACGATGACCGTACACTATATTGCCGATCTGATCAGTTGGGGGGCCATCGGCGCGCGCACGACCGAGAGCCAAATTCACCGGCAGATGGCGTCGGCCCTGGCTTGCCCGGTGGGTTTTAAAAACGGCACCGACGGCAATACCCAAATCGCCATTGACGCGATACGCGCCGCCGGCGCCGCGCACTGCTTTGCGGCGCCTGACCCGCAGGGGCGGCTCGCCGTCTATCAGTCGTCCGGCAACCCGTTCGGCCACCTGATTATGCGCGGCGGCCGACACCCCAACTATAGCGCCGGCGATATCGCGCAGGCTTGCTCCGCACTGGGCGCCTGCGCGCTGCCGCAACGGCTGATTATCGATTTCAGCCACGCCAACTGCCAGAAACAGCACCGACGCCAGCTGGACGTGGCGCAGGATGTCTGTCGGCAAATACGCTCCGGTTCGGCGGCCATCGCCGGGGTGATGGCGGAAAGCTTTCTGTTGGAAGGCAATCAGTCGCTTAACGCCCCGTCGGCGCTGACTTACGGCCAGTCCATCACCGATCCCTGTCTGGGCTGGCGCGACAGCGAGCGACTGCTGGAGCAACTGGCGGAAGCGGTGGACGGCCGCGTCTAATCCCGGCCCGGCGGCCCGCATGCAGGTCGCCGGCATCCCCCGTTCCGCGCGGGGCAGACCCGCCCGGCGCCTTTCTGCACCCTCTCATCGATTGACACAGCCCCATCGATATCCACACGTTTTTTTTACGCAAAATTAAGAAAATTTCACTTGATGTAACTTTGTTGTTACATGAAAATGATTCTCATTATTTTTCAGCTCCAAACCATCGAGTGAAGTAAGGATCCCGTCATGCGCACTACGCTTTATCAACAGTATCTGCAGGCAAAACAGGCTAACCCGCGACAATACGCGCGCGATATCGCCGGTCAGTTGAGGGTCAGCGAGGCGGAACTCACGCATGCCCGCGTAGGCCACGATGCGCGGCGTCTGCAGGGCGACGCGCGCAGTTGGCTGGCCGCGCTGGAACAGGTTGGTGAAACAAAATCGATCACCCGCAATAGCTACGCGGTGCATGAACAGGTGGGGCACTATCGTAATCAGACGCTGGACGGCCACGCCGGTCTGATCCTGAATCCGCGCGGCCTCGACCTGCGTCTGTTCCTGCATCAGTGGGCCTTCGCCTTTTGCCTGACGGAAAGCGCCGCACGCGGCGAACGCCAGAGCATTCAGTTTTTCGATCATCAGGGCGACGCGGTCCTGAAGGTCTACCCCACCGAAGCCACCGATAGCGCCGCCTGGCGGCACTTCATCGACCAGTTTGCCGTTGATGATAACCCCGCGCTGGCGCTGCGCCCGGCATCCGCGCCGCAGGCGGCTCCGGCCAACGACCTTGCCGCGCTGGACAAAAGCCGGTTTGAGGCCGACTGGCGCGCCATGACCGACGTTCACCAGTTTTTCCTGCTGCTCAGGCGCTACAACCTGAGCCGTCAGCAGGCCTTCCGCGCCGTCAGCGACGATCTCGCCTGGCAGGTGGACAATAGCGCGCTGGCGCAGCTGCTGTTCGCCGCCCGCGACGCGGGCAATGAGATTATGGTTTTCGTCGGCAACCGCGGCTGCGTGCAAATCTTCACCGGCCAGCTGGAACGCGTAGAACGGCTGGAACAACATCAGCAATGGATCAATATCTTTAATAAAGATTTCACGCTGCACCTGATTGAAGGCGAGATTGCGGAAAGCTGGATCAACCGCAAACCGACGGCGGACGGCATCGTGACCAGCCTGGAACTGTTCGCCGCCGACGGCACGCAGATTGCCCAACTGTTCGGTCAGCGCACCGAAGGACAGCCGGAACAGCAGCAGTGGCGCGATCAACTGGCCGCCATTAAACCAAAGGATCTGGCCGCATGAAAACATGGTTATGGCCCCTGCTGCTGACGCTGCCGTTTAGCGCCGCCGCAGAACGCATCGTCGCCATTGGCGGCGACGTGACGGAAATCATCTCGGCGCTCGGCGCGGAAAAAGATCTGGTGGCGCGCGACAGCACCAGCCTGCGGCCGGAATCGGTGCGGTCGCTGCCCGACGTCGGCTATATGCGCCAGCTCAATACCGAGGGCATTCTGGCGCTGAAACCGTCGCTGGTCATCGCCAGCGAGCTGTCGCAGCCGTCGCTGGTGCTGCAGCAGGTCGCCGACAGCGGTACGCCGCTGGTGCGCGTCCCGGCGCAGCAAAATCTGGACAGCGTGCCGCAAAAAATCAGCGTGATCGCCAAAGCGCTGGGGCGCGAAACCGAAGGCAAGGCGCTGGTTGAAAAATATCAAAACCAGCTGACCGGCCTGAACAACAGCCCGCTGCCGGTTAAGGCCTTGTTTGTCATGAGCCACAGCGGAATGGTCGCGATGGCCGCCGGACAGAACACCGCCGCCGATGTCGTCATCCGCGCGGCCGGGCTGCAAAACGCCATGCAGGGCGTAGTCCGCTATCAGCCGCTGTCGCAGGAAGGCGTCATCGCCAGCGCGCCGGATCTGCTGCTGATCACCGCCGAAGGACTCAAAACGCTGGGCGGCGAACAGCAGGTGTGGCGCCTGCCCGGACTGGCGCTGACCCCGGCGGGTAAAAATCATCGCCTGCTGGTGGTGGACGATATGGCGCTGCTCGGCTTCACGCTGGACACCCCCGCCCTGCTTCAGAACCTGCGTAAGGCGGCAGAACAAATCCCATGAGTTCACTTCGTCCTCCATACTATACGCTGGGCGGACTGCTGATTATTTTGCTGATATTAGCCGTCGGCGCCGCCAATACCGGCGCGCTGACGCTCTCTTTGCGCACCCTGTGGCAAACGCCGCTGAGCGATCCGCTCTGGCATATCTGGCTGCACATTCGACTGCCCCGCGTGCTGCTGGCGATTCTGGTCGGCGGCGCGCTGGCGCTGTCCGGCGCCGTCATGCAGGGACTGTTTCGCAATCCGCTCGCCGATCCCGGTCTGCTGGGCATCAGCAGCGGCGCGGCGCTGTGCGTCGCGCTGACGCTGGTGCTGCCGCTCGGCCTGCCGCCGCTGCTCGCGCTCTATAGCCCGATGTTCGCCGCCTTTATCGGCAGTCTTACCATCACCGCCTTTATCTTTGCCATCAACCGTAGCGGCAACGGCGGACTGGCGCGTCTGTTGCTGGCCGGCATCGCCCTGAATGCGCTGTGCATCGCCGCCATCGGCGTGCTGATTTATATCAGTAACGATCAACAACTGCGTCAGTTTTCCCTGTGGACCATGGGCAGTCTGGGACAGGCGCAGTGGCCGATGCTGCTGGTCGCCGCCTCGCTGATACTGCCGGCGATGCTGTTGATCCAGCGTCAGGCGCGCCGGCTGAATTTAATGCAGCTGGGCGACGAAGAGGCGCATTATCTTGGCGTTAATGTGGCGCTCACCCGCCGAATTTTGCTGCTGCTCAGCGCGCTGCTGGTCGGCTGCGCCGTTGCCGTCAGCGGGGTGATTGGCTTTATCGGTCTGGTCATCCCGCACCTGATCCGCATGCGGATAGGCGCCGATCATCGCTGGTTGCTGCCGGGCGCCATCCTCAGCGGCGCCGGTCTGCTGCTCGGCGCCGACACGCTGGCCAGAACGCTGCTGGCGCCGGCGGAAATGCCGGTCGGCCTGCTGACCAGCCTGCTGGGCGGGCCCTATTTTCTCTGGCTGATTTTGCAGTACAAAGGATACGGCGATGAATAATGCGCTGATCGCCACAGACCTGTGCTATCACGCCGCCGGTCGCGGTTTGATCGGGGATGTCTCGCTGCGGGTCGACAGCGGCGAAATCGTGGCGCTTATCGGACCGAACGGCGCAGGCAAATCCACGCTGCTGCGCCTGCTGACCGGCTATCTGACGCCGCAGCGCGGAGAGTGCCGCCTGCAGGGCAAGGCGCTGACGTCATGGCCGCCGGTCGAACTGGCGCGCACGCGGGCGGTAATGCGCCAGCACAGCACGCTGTCCTTTCCGTTCAGCGTGCGAGAAGTGGTCGCCATGGGCCGCGCGCCGTACGGCGGCCCCCGGCGCGACGATGATGAGATAGTCCGTCAGGTGATGACGCAAACCAGCTGCGCGCAGCTGGCCGACCGCGACTATCGCCGACTGTCCGGCGGCGAACAGCAGCGGGTTCAGCTGGCGCGCGTGCTGGCGCAACTGTGGCATGCTCAGCCGACGCCGGGTTGGCTGTTTCTGGATGAACCGACCTCCGCGCTCGATCTCTATCACCAGCAACATCTGCTGCGTCTGCTGCGTCTGCTGACCCGCCAACAACCGCTGGCCATCTGCTGCGTGCTGCACGATCTCAATCTGGCCGCGCTATACGCCGACCGAATTTTGCTGCTGCATGAAGGCAGGCTGGTGGCGCAGGGCGCGGCGGATGACGTTCTGCAGGCGGACATTCTCACCCGCTGGTACCAGGCGGATATCGGCGTGAATCGCCATCCGGAAAACCCGCTGCCGCAGGTTTACCTGCGGCGATAGCCCTAGCTGGAGCAGGAGATCTGCAGATGTTTGCCCCACTCCGGCGGCGGCGCGGCCAGATCGTCCTGCGTCGCATCATCGCGGAAAGGATCGCTCAACGCCTGATGCAGACGCGTCAGGCGACTCACTTCGCCTTGCTCCGCCTGCTCGATCGCCTGCTGCGCGAGATAGTTACGCAGAATCAGCCGCGGGTTGACCGCTTTCATCGCCCGCTGGCGCTGCTCGTCATCGCGATTTTCCCGCGCCAGCCGCCGTCGCCACTGAGTATACCAGGTGTCGAAAGCCTCGCGATCGATAAATTCATCGCGCAGCGGCGTGGCGGCGCTGTGCTGCTCGCCGTCGCTCAGTAAACGGAAAACCCGGCTATAGTCTCGCCCTTCGCGCTGCATCAGATTCAGTAAGCCGCTGAGAATCGCGTTATCCTCCTCATCGGCGCGGGCGAACCCCAGCCTGGCGCGCATTTTTTCGCCGAACGCCCGCATCAGCGCCGGCTGGTAGAGCGCCAGCGCAGCCTCCAGCTGTTCTGACGTCATCAGTTGCGATAAAGACTGCGCCAGACGATATAAATTCCACAGCGCCACCGCCGGCTGATTATCGAACGCATAACGCCCCTGACGATCGGTATGGTTGCAGATATAGCCCGGCTGATAATCGTCAAGAAAACCCCAGGGGCCGTAATCGATGGTCAGGCCGAGAATCGACATGTTATCCGTATTCATCACGCCGTGAGCGAAACCGACCGCCTGCCAGGCGGCGATCAGGCGCGCCGTACGCTCCACCACATCACGAAACCACAACGAGTAACGCTCGCCGCCGTCTCGCCACTGCGGCCAATGACGGGCTATCACGTAATCCGCCAGACGGCGTACGTTCTCTGGCTCGCCTCGATAGTAAAAGTGCTCGAAATGGCCGAAGCGCACGTGGCTTTCCGCCACCCGCAGCAGCATGGCGCCCGTTTCGACCGTTTCGCGCTGCACCGGTTGATCGCTGGCGACGATGGTCAGCGCCCGGGTGGTCGGAATCGACAGCGCATGCATCGCCTCAGAGGCAAGAAACTCGCGGATGACCGAACGCAACACCGCCCGCCCGTCGCCCATGCGTGAATACGGCGTTAACCCGGCGCCTTTCAGGTGCCAGTCAAAACAGCGGCCGTCCGGCAGTTGCTGTTCGCCGAGCAGAATCCCCCGTCCGTCGCCCAGTTGACCGGCCCAGACGCCGAACTGATGGCCGCTATACACCTGCGCCAGCGGCTGCATGCCGGGCAACAGACGCTCACCGCTCCACAGCGGCGCATTCTCCGCGCTGAACCACGCGTCATCCAGCCCAAGCGTATCGGCCAGCGGCGCGCTGTGATACAGCAAACGCGCGCCCGCTAGCGGCGTCGGCGTCAACGCCGTATAAAAACCGGGAAGTTCGGTGAAATAATGATGATTGAACTGTGGATACTGTGCCATAACCCCTCCGCCGGCAGGATAATCAGTGTAGAGCCAGGCGCGGCGAAAGAACACCGACGAAGAGTAAGGCTACTGCGCCGCCCGGCGCGGAATTTATGTCCGCACGTCGCCGATCAGCAGGCTATCAAGCGCCTCCAGACCGACCGGCGGCCACAGACTTCCCTGCAGAGCGTCGACGCCGAGCTGTTGACTGCGGGCAAGATATTCATCGCTATCAATGCCTTTGGCTATCACGCTGCAATTATCGCTTTTTATCTGGCGTAATAACGCGTCGCTCATGGCCGCGCGCGAGGGAATAGAAAATATCTCGCGCACGAGATTTTGGTCGATTTTGACATAGCCGAACAAATTGTCATACAGCGCTTTCAGGTTACTTTTACCCGAGCCCAGATTATCCAGCCACAGCGTAAAATAGCGACTCAGCGTGGCCAGGTTTTTATTCTCTTTGCCCAGCGAAAGGTTGGGAAAATTCTCATTTATTTCGAATTGAATAAAGGGAGCGTTATTAATATCGGTCCTCAGCGCCTCATCCCGGATTATTCTTCGTACCCTGTCCTGATCAACTTTTATCACCAGAATAATCTGATTCCGGATAAACCAGTCGGCATTACTTTTAATGAAGGATAATTGCTCCAGCAGCATCGTCTGTTTTTGTTCAACGCTCAGTTGGGGAACGAGAATTTCCTTATGGATGCTCAACGCGCCGTCGCCGCTATTGAAGCGCGGCATCATCTCCAGCGCCAGTAACCGCATGTCCGGACGATAAATCGGCCAGAACACATAGCTGCTAATGTAATCTACATCTAACCGAATTCGCATGTTATACAGCCAGAATAGTCAAAGTGAAATGAGTCTTGTTATGCCCGCGACACGTCAGTATCCCGCATGGCGGCGCCTGAGCGGCCCGCCGAATCACTGACTGGCGCATGCGCATCGAAATAATGGGAGACATCCTGTCGCTCACCGAAGGCCAGCCGTTGGCCGTTCAAATTCGTTCCCGACCAATTTGTCGCTCCTTTACCGCGTGACGGATCGCATAAACGAGTCTAGCCCGTAATGAACCACCGTGTTGCGGTGTTCAAAACGATAACGTTTTGCCCTGCAACTCGAATTATTTAGAGTATAGTGCTTATTTTCCGCTGAGAGTAAATATCGTTCAGGAAATAATCGACTTTACGGTCTTAAATATTCGTCAGCAAGAAATTGAATACCGCGGCAAAAAAAACCACCGACTGACGGAATGGGTTCTTCACTTTTATATCGCAAAAAAATTTAAAAACAATTAAATTTTTTCCCGGCGCACAGACTGCAAAAGTCTGTGCCAAATAGATGAATATTATCAATCCGCTGAGCTGACCGTTTTTTCGTTATGACGATGACGACGGGCGCGCGCAACGCGGCTAAAGATCGCGGTGGGGAGGTTGGAAACCGCCGGCGCCCGAAGCGTCGGCGGCAGATCCGACGGTCAGATGCGGCGCGCCTGCCAGTAAGCGCGCTTCCAGTACACGTTGTCCAGCGAAGAACGCATCACGCCCCTGCTGGTTGAGGCATGGATGAACTGATCATCGGTGTCGTAGATACCGACGTGCAGGCCGTTCTCCCCGCTGCCGGTTTTAAAGAACACCAGATCGCCAGGCAACAGCTCGTCGCGACTGATGCGCGTGCCGATTTCCGTTTGCGCTTCGGTACTGCGCGGCAGCTGCATGCCAAAACGGTCGCGGTAAGTCAGATAGACGAACCCCGAGCAGTCGACGCCGCGTCGGTTCAGACCGCCATAGCGATAAGGCGTACCGCGCCACTGACGTAATTGGTCATTCAGTTCGGCGATGACCGTGATCGAATCGCTCAGGCGAGCGTTGGGCGGCGGCGCATGGCTGCTGCAGCCAGCCAGGATCAAACTTGCCAGAATCAGCCAGTGAGTTAATCGCATCATGTCGTCCCGGCTCCGGGCAGCGTACGGACTGCCGCTATCAGAATGATATTTAACTCTAATCTAGCGCCGATCGCGTGAAACAGGCAAGCGTCATTGCCGGCCGGCGCGGCGCCCGCCGTCACTGCGCCAGCGCCTGCTTAATCGCCGCGACGATCTGCGGAGCGTCCGGCGTCATATCCGGCGCAAAACGCGCGGCGACGGCGCCGTCGCGACCGATGAGAAATTTTTCAAAATTCCACAGGATATCCGAAGGATGCTGCGGCCCCTGCCCCTTGCTGACCCGCCGCTGGTAGAAATCGCTGTCGTCCGGCCGCGTCGCTTGCGGCTGCGCCGCGATCAGCGCCTGATACAGCGGGTGACGCTGCGCGCCATTAACCTGAATCTTGCTGAACATCGGGAACTGCACGCCGAAGGTGCCGCGGCAAAAGGCCTGAATCTCTTCGTCGCTGCCCGGTTCCTGCCCGGCGAATTCATTGGATGGAAAACCCAGCACGCTGAATCCCTGTTCGCGCCAGCGTTCATACAGCGTTTCCAGCGCTTCATACTGTCTGGTCAGACCGCACTGCGAGGCGACGTTAACAATCAGCAAAACCTGGCCGCGCAGACTGTCGAGCGTCGTTGGCTGGCCGGCGATATCTTTCACTGCGATTTGGTACAGGCTCTGGCTCATGGTGTCTATCCTTCCGGTTATGATAAGCGGTTTACTACCGACTCGGGCCATGCGAGGTGCGCCGGCCCGCAGGTCACTTAAACGCAATTGTTCTCGCCTGTCCACCGGGTTGTCCGCCCGGGTCGTGAACGACAGGCACGACGCGCACGGCCGGCGAGAATGGCGGCGCCGGCGAACCGCTGAATTCAGAATGTTGCTGGTTATTTTATAAACAACCGACTACGCTTAGTCTGTGTCCATCGACCCGCGATGAGAGTGACGCTATGCGACGTTTTATCCGCCACCTCTGGTTACGCCTGCGGTCCCGTCGTCCCGCCGCGCGAGTTAACCCTGCGCGCATCGCGCGCTGTCGCGAATGCGAGTTTAGTTTTTTCAATCATTCCGCCACGCTGCCTTTTGACCAGGTCGGCGAATGTCAGCAATGGTCCGCGCAGAAACAAAAATCCGCCTTCATGGAAGGCAGCCGTGACTCGGCTCGCTGAAAAGGGGCTAAACGCCGTCTCTTCGCATTGTTCCTGAATGCATGACCGATAAAGAAACGTTACTGCTTCCGTGAGTCATCCCGGCGTAAGACGAAACATTTTCTCTCCGGCTTTCTTCGGGCGATAGATCCACAGCAACAGTCACCGTCTCCCTGATCGGTGGTTAGAACCGCGACAAACGGAATCCCCGACCTGGCTGGGGTTTTCTAAAGACAAAAAACGGCGCCAGAAGGCGCCGCTTGTCGGATGGTAACCGTCTGTTTACTGGCTGACCGGAATAACCGCGCCCTTGTATTTTTCTTTAATAAAATCCTGAATCGCTTTGGAATGCAGGACATTGACCAGCGCTTTGATTTCAGGCTTATTTTCGTCGCCGCGGTGTACGGTGATGATATTGGCGTAAGGGTTATCCTCGCCGCTTTCGATGGCGATCGGATCGGTGGTCGGATTCAGCCCGGCGTCAATCGCATAGTTAGCGTTAATCACCACGGCATCCCCTTCATTGTTGGCATACACCTGCGGCAGCAGACCGCGTTCCACGCTCGGCAGGAACTTCAGGCGTTTCGGGTTTTCCACGATATCGCCGATGCGCGCATCAACGCGTTTCACACCAGGCTTCAGCTTAATCACGCCGGCTTTTTCAAAAATCGACAGAATACGACCTTCTTCCGCTACCGCGTCGCCCAGAATGATTTTGCCGTTATCCGGCAAATCCTGCAGACTTTTGTACTTTTTCGAATAAATACCGATCGGCTCAATGTGAATCGCCCCTGCGCTGACAAAGTCATAATTCTTGTCGCCGGCGTGATCCTTAATCACGCTTTCCATATAGGGAACGTGCTGGAAATAGTTGGCGTCGATATCGCGACTCGCCAGCGCGGTGTTTGGCAGGATGTAGTCCTGGAACGGCGTGATTTTCAGATCGATGCCTTCTTTGGCTAAAATCGGTTTCGCCTGCTCGAGAATCTCGGCGTGCGGCACGTTGGACGCACCGACAGACAGTTTGGTGTTAGCCGCCGCTGAAAACGCGGTCAGGCTGAGTGCAGTCAGAGAGGCATAGGCCAGCATTAAAATATTGCGCGTCTTCATCATCTTCATTCCTTTAACAAGATTACCGTTTATCGAGTGCTGCCGTAATGGTGTCGCCAATAAGCTGAATAATGAACACCAGCAGTAGAATCGTGACCGTGGCGACCAGCGTAACGTCGCCATGATTACGCTGGAAGCCTTCCAGGTAGGCCAGATTGCCCAGCCCTCCCGCGCCAATCACCCCCGCCATTGCGGTATAGCCCACCAGCGCGATCAGGGTCACGGTAATACCGGACACCAGCGCTGGCGATGATTCCGGTAACAGAACCCGGAAAATAATAGTGCCGATGCGCGCGCCCATCGAACGCGCCGCCTCGATCACGCCTTTATCCACTTCGCGCAGGCCGATTTCCACCAGCCGCGCGTAAAACGGCGCCGCGCCGATGATCAGCGCCGGCAGCGCGGCATTCACCCCGAGAATAGTGCCGACCAGCGAGCGGGTGAACGGGATCAGCAATACAATCAGGATAATGAACGGGATTGAGCGAAATACGTTAACCACCGTCGATACCAGCGCATAAATCAACCGGTTTTGCAGCAGCTGCCCCTTCGAGGTCAGAAATAACAGTACGCCCAGAATAATCCCTAAGACAAACGTCGCCAGGCCGGAAAAAACGGTCATGTAAATCGTTTCGTACGTCGCATCTACCAGACGGTCGATTTGCAGGTGAGGAAACAGTGAATCAGGCATGTTCAATCACCTCGGCCGTAATATTTTTTTCAGTCACAAATGCCAGCATATCCTGTATCCGGGCGTCATCGCCCTCTACATGTACGTAAAGCTCGCCGAAAGCGCCGTTTAAGGTCTGGGTGATCTTGCCGTGCAGTATATTGATCGTCAGCCCGTGACGCTGGATCAATTCGGAAATCACCGGCTGCCGCGTCTGGACGCCCACAAAGGTTAATTTCACGATCACGCCCGGCAGCCCCTGGATCAGCAGCGGGTTAAACGCATCTTCCGTATCTTTATACTGCGTAACCTGTTTAACAAACTGCTGCGTCACCGCCTGCTGCGGATGGGTAAACACATCCAGCACCTGACCTTCTTCGACGATGCGGCCGTTTTCCATCACCGCCACGCGCTGGCAAATTTTGCGCACCACGTGCATTTCATGGGTGATCAGCACGATAGTCAGATTCAGCTTGCGGTTGATATCAAGCAACAGCTCAAGGATCGAGTCGGTGGTTTGCGGATCGAGCGCCGACGTCGCTTCGTCGCACAGCAGCACCACCGGGTTATTGGCCAGCGCTCTGGCGATCCCTACACGCTGTTTCTGCCCGCCGCTGAGCTGGGATGGATAGGCGTTTTCACGTCCCTGCAGCCCCACCAGCGCCACTAATTCGGCTACGCGCGCGTTAATGTTGTTTCTCGCCACGCCGGCAATCTGCATCGAAAAGGCGATATTTTCGCTAACCGTGCGCGACCACAGCAAATTGAAATGCTGAAAGACCATGCTGATGCGCAACCGGGCGCGACGCAGTTCGCTGTGGCTGGCTTTGGCGATGTCCTGCCCATTTACCACAATTGAGCCCGTGGTCGGCGTTTCCAGCCCATTCAACAAACGGATCAGCGTACTTTTACCTGCCCCGCTGTAACCGATAATGCCGTAGATTTGACCGGCGTCCACCGTCAAATTCACGTCCTGCAGCGCGCTGATGCGGCCGCTGGCGCTATCGAATACTTTGGAGACATTCGAAAGAGTAATCATTGTTTAGCACATCCCACTGTTATTGCTCATCCTTTAATCATCAAGGCGTTAAATGGCCCCTATTATAAACATATCGTGCCAGAAATGGCCTTTTCTTCCGTTCGGCAATAGTGAAAGATGTGGTAGCGATTGACTCAGCGGGATACTAACGATCCCGGCTGATTAAGAAAAGAATATAAATATTATTAATTATTCCAGAACGGAATAATGACAGCCTAAAACTGGATTTTCTTGCGTCCGGTCAGCCATGCGCTGACAAACTCAGGCACCACCTCGCTGGCGGGACCGTAGATCTTTTCATCGAACTGGCTTTCGACCTGGCTGGGTTCGAGATTGAGCTCAAGCGTCCAGGCGCCGTGCGCGTGCGCTTCCTGCACGAAACCGGCCGCCGGATAAACATGGCCTGACGTGCCGATGGCGATGAAATAGTCGGCTCGCGCCAGCGCCTGGTAAATGCGATCCATCTCCAGCGGCATTTCGCCGAACCATACAATATGCGGACGCAGCGGCGCCGGAAACTGGCAACAGTGACAGCGTTCGTCCGGCGCCAGGTCGTTGTGCCGCTCAAAAATTTGCCCGCTGCGGCTGCAGCGCACTTTCAACAGTTCGCCGTGCATATGAATAATGCGCTGGCTGCCTGCCCGCTCGTGCAGATTATCAATATTTTGCGTCACCAGCAGAAAATGGTCGCCCAGCATCGTCTCCAGATTGGCCAGCGCCAGATGCGCGGCATTAGGCACGACCTCCGGCTGCTGCAGCTGGCGGCGGCGCGCATTGTAGAACGCCTGCACCAGCGCCGGATCGCGCTGGAAACCTTCCGGCGTGGCGACATCCTCGACGCGATGCTCTTCCCACAGGCCGTCGGCGGCGCGAAAGGTGCGAATACCCGACTCGGCGGAGATGCCCGCGCCGGTCAGCACCACGACATAAGGTTTTTTCACCTCGCTCGAGGCCAGATAATCACGATGAAAAATACGAGCCCGCAGGCGTTGATGGCGCATACGCTTCCCCTGATGAAAACGGTTCAACCGCTGACGCGTTTGCATATCTGCTCCTGTTATTCATCCATTAAGTGTAGCAAAGCCGCGCCGCGTACTCCGCCGGCGTCGCCATAGCGTGCCTTTTCGATGCGCGGCAAGCGCGCGACCGGCAAAAGCGCGGCCGGCAGTTTCTCCGGCAACAGCGTATAGAGTTCACTGAAATTCGACAAGCCGCCGCCCAGCACCAGCAAATCGGGATCGAACAGGGTCAGCAGATTGCCGAGGCAGACGGCCAGCGCCGCCACATAGCGTCCGACATGTTCGCTGGCCCGCTCATCTGCCGCGCGGTAGCGCTCTATCAGCTGCGGCGCGGCCACCTGTTCGTGGTAAAAATGCTGATACAACCATTCGAAGCCGCGTCCCGACAGATAATTTTCGATACAGCCGTACTGGCCGCAGCCGCACGCCACGCGCGGAATATCGCGGCCGAGGATCTCCAGCGCATCGACCGGCAAGCGCAAATGGCCGAATTCGCCGGTCATGCCGTTGCGGCCGCTGACCAGCCGGCCGTTCACCACCAGCCCGCCGCCCATGCCGGTGCCGAGAATGATGCCCAGGACCACGGGGTAAGCGCGACATGCCGGGTTCCAGGCTTCGGACAGCGCGAAACAGCTGGCGTCGTTCGCAATACGCACCTCGCGACGCAGCAGCTGACTCAGATCGCGCCGTAGCGGCCGCCCCATGGTGGCCGGCAGATTGGCGGTGAATAGCGCGCCGTCCTCGCCGCTCTGCAGCCCCGGCACGCCGACGCCGATCTTGCCCGCCGCGCCGCTCAGGCTATCCGCCTGGGCGGTCAGCGCCGCCAGCGTATGCAGCAGCGCGTCATAATCTTCGCGCGGCGTAGCCACCCGGATATTCCATACCGGCGTCAGGCCGGCATCAAACACCGTCAGTTCGATTTTGCTGCCGCCGATGTCAAAACCGTAATACATGGCAACTCCCGTCCTGCGCGCGTCCCTGACGATCGCGTTACTGCCCGCTTAACACCCGGGCCGGGTCGATACGGCTGGCGCGCCGCGCCGGATACCAGCTGGCCACCAGGCTCAGCAGCAGCGAAGTCATCAGTACAAAAATCACGTCGGAGATATGCAGTTCCGACGGTAAAAAATCGATAAAATAAATATCGCCCGAGAGTAAATTGTGCCCAAGCAGCTTTTCCAGCGCGCGAATCAGCGGCGTCAGCTGCAGAGCGACCACGGTGCCGATCGCCGCGCCGCACAGACTGCCCAGCAGCCCGGCCAGCAGCCCGTACCAGACGAATACCGAACGAATCAGGCCGTCGCTTGCCCCCAGAGTGCGCAGCACGGCGATATCGCCGCTCTTGTCTTTCACCGCCATCACCAGCGTCGACACAATGTTAAAACAGGCCACGCCGATCACCAGCACCATCGCCAGATACATAATCGCGCGCACCATCTGGATATCGCGATACATATAGCCGTAGGAGCCGATCCAGCTGCGAGTGTTGACATCAGCGTTGATCGCGTCCCCGGCATCAAGCACCAGTTGCCCGGCGTTGAAGACATCGTCCACTTTAATGGCGATGCCGGTAACGCTGTCAGCCATATCCAGATAGCCCTGCGCGTCGCTCAACGGCACCAGCGCCAGACTGTGATCCAGTTGTCCGCTCAACTGCAGAATGCCGCTGATCTGCAGGCGGATGCGCTTCGGCTGCAGCAACTTCATCTGCGGATCGCTGTTGGGGATCATCACGGTAACCCAGTCGCCCTGCTGCACGTTGAGCGCATCGGCGACCCCTTTGCCGATAATCACCTGCTGCCCGCCGGCGTGAAACTGCCGCCAGGCGTGATTCTGCACAAATGAAGGCAGCGTGCTCAGACGCGCCTCCTGTTGAGGATCGACGCCTTTAACCAGCACGGCTTTCAGATTCGCGCCGCGCTCAATCAGACCGGTGAACTGAATATAGGGCGCCGCGGCCTCGATGCCCGGCACCTGTTCGATGAGCGGCAACAGCGCCTGCCAGTCTCGAAACGGCTGTTTGACCGCTTCAATTTCGCCATGCGGCACCACCGCCAGAATGCGGTTGCGCAGCTCGCGTTCGAAGCCGTTCATCGCGCTCAGCCCGACGATCAGCACCGCCACGCCCAGCGCGATGCCGGAGGTAGAGATAACCGAAATCAGAGAGACCATGCCGCCACGTCGCCGGCCGCGGCTAAAGCGCAGACCGAGCAACAGGGAAAGCGGAGGAAACGTCATTGCTGCGCCCCCATCAGGGTGATGTCCTGCTGGAGTTGCCCATCGCGCATCTCCAGCTGGCGGCTCAGGCGGCTCGCCAGTTGCAGATCGTGCGTGACCACCAGGAATGCGGTGCCCTGGCGGATATTCAGCTCGCCCAACAGTTCGAAAATGGTATCGGCGGTGCGCTGGTCCAGGTTACCGGTCGGCTCATCGGCCAGCACCAGCGCCGGATTGTTGACCAGCGCGCGCGCGATCGCCACACGCTGGCGTTCGCCGCCCGATAGCTCCGAAGGCCGATGCGCGCGGCGCTTCTCCAGCCCGACCGCCGCCAGCATCTCGCGCGCTTTGTCCTGCGCCTGCGCCGGCCGGCTGCCGCCGATCAGCAGCGGCATCGCCACGTTCTCCAGCGCGGAGAAATCCGGCAGCAAATGGTGGAACTGATAGATGAAGCCCAACTGCTGATTGCGCAACGTCGCCTTTTGCGCCGACGAGAGCTGGTTCAACTGCTGGTCTTTAAACACCACCTCGCCGGAGGTCGGCGAATCCAGCCCGCCCAGCAGGTGCAGCAGCGTACTCTTACCCGAACCGGAGCTGCCGACGATCGCCATCATCTCGCCGTGCCGCATGGCAAAAGAGACATTGCGCAGCACATCCGTCGACAGCCCGCCTTCCTGGTAGCGTTTGCACAAATTGTCGCAACGTAATAATAATGAATCACTCATAACGTAAAGCCTCAGCGGGTTGAACGGCGGCGGCGCGCCAGGAAGGATAGAGGGTCGACAACAGTGCAATAGCCATCGCCACCAGCGCAATGCTGACGACCTGCAGCGGTTCGATCACTACCGGCAGCGCGGCGCCGTCCAGCAATAGTCCCAGCATCGGCAACAGCGTATTCAACTGGCTGGACAGCAGAACGCCCAGCAGCGCCCCTACCACCGCGCCGATCACCCCGGCGCTGCCCCCCTGCACCACAAAAACCGTCATGATCTGTCGGCGCGTCAATCCCTGCGTCTGCAGAATGGCCACCTCGGCCTGTTTCTCCATAACCAGCAACCCCAGCGACGTGATGATATTGAAGGCGGCCACCGCGACAATCAGGCTGAGCAACAGCCCCATCATGTTTTTTTCCATCCGGATGGCCTGGAACAGCTCGCCTTTGCGATCGCGCCAGTCTTTCCACACCGCGCCCTGCGGCAACGGCTGCTCGCTAAGGCTGTCTACGCTAAGCGGCCTTTCCAGCCACAGCCGCCAGCCGGTAATATTGTCGGCCGGATAGCGCATCAGGCGCGAGGCGTCCTGCTGATTGACCAGCATCTGATAGCCGTCGACTTCGCTGCCGGAAGCGAACGTACCGATAACGGTAAACAAGCGCTGGCTGGGAATGCGCCCCATCGGCGTTAGTTGACTGGCGCTGGTCACCATGATGCGCACCGGGTCGCCGCGCTGCACGCCAAGCTGCCTCGCCAACATCCTGCCGAGAATCACCTGATAGCCGCCGGGCTGCAACTGCTGCTGTTGCACATTAACCAGATAGCTGGCCAGCGGCTCTCGCTGCCCGGGGGTAATGCCGAGCATAACGCCGACGGCGATGTTGCGTCCGCTCTGCAGCACCACATCGCCGGTGGTCAGCGGCGCGATATGCGTCACGCCGCGCAGCGATGCAAGCGCGGATGAGGGCAGATGTTGCGGATTGAGCGACCCCTGCGGCGTGGTGATCAACGCCTGCGGCATTACGCCGAGAATATTTTTTTCCTGCTCGCGTTCAAAGCCGTTCATCACCGACAGCACGGTGACCAGCGCAAGTACGCCAAGCGTAATGCCAATCGCCGATAACCAGGAGACAAACCGGCCAAAGCGGTCTGAGGCCCGTCCACGCATATAGCGCAGACCAATAAATAATACGACAGGTTGATACATGAAATCCGTCTGGATGAGGTTGCCAAAGCAAAGTGATCAAGGATAATAAAGGGTAGCACCGCTTTATGGAACCCTAACCACCTCTATCGCTGGTTTTTTATACTCGACATAATCCGGGTTGCCGGAAGGCGGCGACGCGCGGCGAGGCCATTGATCGGCCGGCTAATAACGCCGGCGCGCCTGCAGCCTGAACGATGACGAGTATATGGCCGGATATCGGGGAGAGACCAGATAATCAGATTATGCCTGAACAATACCGCTATGCCTTGCCCGCCAGGGCCGGTGAACAACGCCTGCTGGGGCAGTTAACCGGCGCCGCCTGCGCCGTTGAATGCGCTGAAATTGCCGAACGACATCCTGGTCTGGTGATGCTTATCGCTCAGGATATGCAGAACGCGCTGCGGCTGCGCGATGAAATTCAGCAGTTTACCGACTATCCGGTTACGCTGCTGTCCGACTGGGAAACGCTGCCGTACGACAGCTTCTCGCCCCACCAGGAGATTGTTTCCGCCCGTCTGTCCACGCTGTATCAGTTGCCGCTGATGACGCGCGGCGTTCTCATCCTGCCGGTCAATACGCTGATGCAACGCGTGTGCCCGCACGCCTTCCTGCACGGCCATGCGTTGATGATGAAAAAAGGCCAGCGTCTGTCGCGCGATAAACTGCGCGATCAGCTGGAACAGGCCGGCTATCGCAGCGTCGATCAGGTGATGGAGCACGGCGAATTCGCCACCCGCGGCGCCCTGCTCGATCTGTTCCCGATGGGTAGCGAAGAACCCTACCGCGTCGACTTTTTCGATGATGAAATCGACAGCCTGCGCCTGTTCGATATCGATACCCAGCGTACGCTCAACGAAGTCCAGCAGATCAACCTGCTGCCGGCCCATGAGTTCCCTACCGATAAGACCGCCATCGAGCTGTTTCGCAGTCAGTGGCGCGAAAAGTTCGAAGTGCGGCGCGAAGCGGAACATCTCTATCAGCAGGTGAGCAAAGGCGTCTGGCCGGCCGGGATCGAGTACTGGCAGCCGCTGTTTTTCAGTCAGCCGCTGCCGACGCTATTCAGCTATCTGCCGGACAATACGCTGCTGATCAACACCGGCGATATCGAAAGCGGCGCGCAGCGTTTCTGGCTGGATATCAACCAGCGCTTCGACAACCGCAGCGTCGACCCGATGCGTCCGCTGCTGCCGCCGGATACGCTATGGCTGCCGGTCGACGCGCTGTTCAGCGAACTGAAGCGCTGGCCGCGCGTTCAGTTGAAGACCGATACGCTGGCGGACAAAGCGGCCTGCGTAAACCTCGATTATCAGCCGCTTCCCGATCTGTCGGTACAACCGCAGCAGAAAGCGCCGCTGGATAATCTGCGCCGCTTTATCGAACAATTCAGCGGCAAAGTGGTATTTTCGGTTGAAAGCGAAGGTCGGCGTGAAACGCTGCAGGAATTACTGGGACGAATAAAGCTGAACCCGCTGCCTGTCGCCAGTCTCGGGCAGGTCAGCGCGCCGGGCTGTTGGCTCATCATCGGTTCCAGCGAACACGGTTTTATCGACGCCCAGCGCCAGCTGGCGCTGATTTGTGAAGGCGACCTGCTCGGCGAGCGCGTCACCCGACGACGCCAGGATAACCGGCGCGCCATCAATACCGATACGCTGATCCGCAATCTGGCCGAGCTGCGCCCCGGCCAGCCGGTGGTGCACCTGGAGCACGGCGTAGGCCGCTATACCGGATTGACCACGCTGGAGGCCGGCGGCATCAAAGCCGAATATCTGGTGTTGGCCTATGCCGGCGACGATAAGCTGTATGTGCCGGTTTCCTCGCTGCACCTGATCAGCCGCTATGCCGGCGGCGCCGATGAAAACGCCCCGTTGCATAAACTAGGCGGCGACGCCTGGACGCGCGCGCGCCAGAAGGCGGCCGAGCGCGTGCGCGATGTGGCGGCCGAACTGCTGGATATTTACGCCCAGCGCGCGGCGAAACGCGGTTTCGCCTTTAAACATGACCGCGCGCAGTATCAGCTGTTTTGCCAGAGTTTTCCCTTTGAAACCACGCCTGACCAGCAGCAGGCCATTAATGCCGTGCTGAGCGACATGTGTCAGCCGCTGGCCATGGATCGGCTGGTGTGCGGCGACGTCGGCTTCGGCAAAACTGAAGTGGCGATGCGCGCCGCCTTTCTCGCGGTGGAAAACCACAAACAGGTGGCGGTGCTGGTGCCCACCACTCTGCTGGCGCAGCAACACTTCGACAACTTCCGCGACCGCTTCGCCAACTGGCCGGTGCGCATCGAAATGATTTCCCGCTTCCGCAGCGCGCGCGAACAGAGCCAGGTACTGGAAGACACCCTGGCGGGCAAGGTGGATATTTTGATCGGCACCCATAAGCTGCTGCAGAACGACGTGCGCTGGCACGATCTGGGCCTGCTGATCGTCGACGAAGAGCACCGTTTCGGCGTACGTCACAAAGAGCGCATCAAGGCGATGCGCGCCGACGTCGATATCCTGACGCTAACCGCCACGCCCATTCCGCGCACGCTGAATATGGCGATGAGCGGCATGCGCGACCTGTCGATCATCGCCACGCCGCCGGCGCGCCGGCTGGCGGTCAAAACCTTTGTGCGCGAATATGACAGTCTGGTGGTGCGCGAAGCTATCCTGCGTGAAGTTCTGCGCGGCGGCCAGGTCTATTACCTGTACAACGATGTGGAGAATATCGAAAAAGCCGCCGACCGGCTGGCCGAGCTGGTGCCGGAAGCGCGTATCGTTATCGGCCACGGCCAGATGCGCGAACGCGATCTCGAACGAGTGATGAACGATTTTCATCATCAGCGTTTTAACGTGCTGGTCTGCACCACTATCATCGAAACCGGTATCGATATTCCCAGCGCCAATACCATTATCATCGAACGCGCCGACCACTTTGGTCTGGCGCAGCTGCACCAGCTGCGCGGCCGCGTCGGGCGATCGCATCATCAGGCCTATGCCTGGCTGCTGACCCCGCATCCCAAAGCGATGAGCGTCGACGCCCATAAACGTCTGGAGGCCATCGCCTCGCTGGAAGACCTGGGCGCAGGTTTCGCTCTCGCCACGCACGATCTGGAAATCCGCGGCGCCGGCGAGCTGCTGGGCGAAGATCAGAGCGGCCAGATGGCCAGCGTCGGCTTCTCGCTCTATATGGACCTGCTGGAAAACGCGGTGGATGCGCTGAAAGCCGGGCGCGAACCGTCGCTGGAAAATCTGATCAGCGGCCAGACCGAGGTCGAATTGCGCCTGCCGGCCCTGTTGCCGGACGATTTCATTCCCGATGTGAATACCCGTCTTTCTTTTTATAAACGGGTAGCCAGCGCCAGAAACGACGCCGGGCTGGCGGAACTGAAGGTGGAGTTGATCGATCGTTTCGGCGCGCTGCCCGACGCGGCCCGCAACCTGCTGCAGGTCGCCGCGCTGCGCCAGCAGGCGCAGACGCTGGGCATTAAGCGTATCGAAGGTAATGATAAAGGCGGTTTTATTGAATTTGGCGAGCAGAACAAGGTCGACCCGGGCTATCTGATCGGCCTGCTGCAGCAGGATTTCAAAACGTACCGCCTGGACGGCCCCACCCGCCTCAAATTTATCTGCAACCTCAGCGATCGTTCCGCGCGACTGAAATTTATCGAATCGCTGCTGAACGGCATGGCCCTGCATACGCTGGCGGCGTAGGCCCGCCCGCGCCCCGTTATTCCCTGACGAACCATCCTCCCCCGGCCATAACCGGGGGGATTGTTAATTTAACGGCTGCAGTTCGGTTAGCCGAATATAGCCCTTCTTCTCGCTTAAACTATCCTTTTGGCTTTCATCATATACGGCGGCATATATCCAGCCCTGATTAATCGTTTTAATTTTAGCGACGGTATCTTCTTCACTAAAAGAAAACGTGTTCCCGGCATTATCATCCGGACTGGCTTTAAACCAGACCGTCTTTCCTTCAGGTTTCGCCTGATACAGCGTTAAATAAGGGTAGCGCCCGCTATAACCACAGCTGGCCAGCGACTCATCAACCGCATTATTTTTCGAAGAAAGATCAGGTTTAAACGACAGGATATCAGCGCTGTAGTTATCGGCATTACATTCGACATATTTTTTAACTTTTGCAAACTCAACGGTTCCGGGCTGATTGACATACCACTCTTTATAACTGAAAAAATTATCCGGGATATTGCGGAAATTTTTTCTTATAAACGCTTGCTGTTGCTCTATTCCGCCGGCGACAAACACATCAATGGCCTTTCCCTGCAAAGACGATTTGGCATCGGAAAAAAATCGAAAACCCAGTCGCGGGGTATTTACCGTGGCGTCATCATTCCATTCCGCCTGCCAGTAAGCCTGAAGAACCCCGCGGCTTACTATCGGTTCTGCCACGGTGAATGGACTGATCAGAAGACAAAACAGGGACATAAAAAATAGTTTCTTCACAACAGAGTTCCCTTTTACACCTTGTGCGGTTTACATAGTAAGACGTGAGCGGCACATTAACCTTTTTACTCTGTTTTTCAATCAGAAAAATTTTAATTTGCCCATACATCAATACGCTGTTGCTCATCATCCGCTCCGGTCATCCCCGTCGTCCGACCGGGCAACAGACGGTCATCCGTATCTTTGGGCACCGGTCTGTTTTGAGGGATGCGGGCATAAACTGGTGGGGCGCGGGGCTATGCTTAATCCCATGAGTCGATATGGCCGCGCTACGTTAACAACCGAATGTTGTTTATCAGAATATCCTGTATTTCAACGCCGGCGGACAACATTCTATATGATGGGGAAGAAGCGCCATCCCGTGACGGCACCGTGATCACTTAATGATTTATCTCACTTTTATCAATAAGCTAAACATTCATCATTCGATGCATCACTTTCTGTTATTATTTTATAGTGTTTTCTATTTTTAGCATAAAAGGTAAAACGACATATTGGGGTGTATAAATCCTTATTTTTTCTGAAGCCAATCATTTAACTTCTGTTTTTCCTTCGTCCATACTTCAGCCATGTTCATCGGCCATGCCGGACATTCCGGGAGTTTGGCTATAGAAAATAGCGGTAAGAGGCTCATGACCATTATTGCAATTTTTTTCATCTCACATCTCTGACTGTTTGTCTCTGCCGTTTCTGGTTAAGCGGCAAGCGTACAACGGCGGGAAATGCCTCCATCACGGTTCAGTACGCCTGCCGCTATCGCCACAGTTGAGAAAGTAAAATTAAAGACGTGTTTGGCCATCAGAGTGGCGGGTATGGCCATATCGCAATAGCGCAATAGCGCAATAGCGCAATAGCGCAATAGCGCAATAGCCGACTCGGACCATACGGCGATATAAAAAACAAGATTGAACGTCTGCCGAATGCGTTATCGTCCGAAAAAATACCCGTGCGTCCCCATACCGGGAGCCACGGCGGAGGCCGTTCATCGGCAAACGTCCCGTTCCACGCTTTACAACCCCCGTGCTAACACAGTAAAGTCCCCTCCTTTTTTTCATCGCGTGGGTGATTCAGGATGTTTATCGGTTTTGACTATGGCACGGCCAACTGTTCCGTGGCGGTGATGAATAACGGCGCTCCGCAGCTCGTGCCGCTGGAACACGACGCGCCCTGGTTATCCTCCCAACTCAGCGCGCCGACGCGCGAAGCCGTCAGCGAATGGCTGTGGCGCCATCATCAGGTTGAAGCCGGCGGTGAAAACGCCCAACTGCTGCGGCGCGCCATCAGCTATAATCGCGACGAGGATATCCGCGTACAGCCGGACAGCGTCAGATTCGGCCGGGCCGCGCTGCAGCAATATATGGACGACCCGGAGGAAACCTGGTTCGTCAAATCGCCCAAATCCTTTCTCGGCGCCGCCGGTCTCAGACCGCAGCAAATCGCGCTGTTTGAAGATCTGGTATGCGCCATGATGTTGTTCATCCGCCAGCGAGCCGAACGGCAGCTTGGTAAAACCATCACCCGCGCGGCAATCGGCCGGCCGGTTAACTTCCAGAGCACCGGTGGAGAAGAAGCGAACCAGCAGGCGCAGGGGATTCTGCAGCGCGCCGCTCAGCGCGCCGGCTTTCAGCAGGTGATGTTTCAGTTTGAACCGGTCGCCGCCGGGCTGGATTTTGAAGCGACGCTGAGTCAGGAGACTCGCGTATTGGTGGTCGATATCGGCGGCGGAACCACCGACTGCTCCATGCTGCTGATGGGACCGGAATGGCACCCGCGGCGCGAGCGTCAGCAGAGCCTGCTGGGCCACAGCGGTTGTCGGGTGGGCGGCAACGATCTGGATATCATGCTGGCCTTCCGACAGTTAATGCCGATGCTGGGCATGAACGGCGTAACGGAGAAAGGCATTCCGCTGCCCAGTCTGCCCTGGTGGAACGCCGTGGCGATTAACGATATCCCGGCGCAGAGCGATTTTTACAGCCCGGCCTGCCGCGCGCTGATCAATGAAATGATGCTCGATGCCCGTGAGCCGGAAGCGGTGAAACGCCTGCTTACCGTCTGGCGGCAGCGGCTGGGATATCGTCTGGTGCGGCTGGCGGAAGAGAGCAAAATCGCGCTGTCCGACATGGCGCAAACGCGTGCCGATCTGCATTTCGTCGAAACAAGTCTGGCGACCGTCATCAACAGCGACCAGCTCAAAGCGGCGTTTGACCAACCGTTAAGCCGGATTCAGCAACAGATAGAACTGGCCCTGCAAAGCAGCCAGACCCGGCCGGACGTCATCTATCTGACCGGCGGCAGCGCCCGATCGCCGTTGCTGCGCCAGGCGATTGAGCGATGGCTGCCCGGGATCCCGCTCGCGGGCGGCAACGACTTCGGCTCGGTCACCGCCGGCCTGGCGCGCTGGGCCGATATTTTATTCCGCGCTTAACCCCCCTTCCGCCAGCAGAACATACTGCGCTCAGCTAAAATAGACGGGGGCAGCATGCATCCCGATGGTGCATGCTGCGTATCGCCGTTTGCCGGCGCGCCATACCGAACGAACCTGACGCCACGGCGACGTCGGCGGGGGCGCTCTGGCGCAACCGCCCACGCGCCATGTCTGCGCATCACATCACCAGGATGCACTTGTGGCATCAATATTGCCTTATCTGCTCTAAAAATAATTTGGCTTGCAGGACACCACGTTATCGTTTTAAACAACGCCTAACCCAGGTCCTTCAACGACTGGCGCGGTAACGAGGCAAGATGTCTCTGATTAATCCCGATGAACTTGCACGCGTATGTGATTTGGGTGACAAATCCGCCGGGAGCGTATTTGTCCAGCCAACGACTGGCCGACGGTGAAAAGCAGAATGTCCCGGCTTAATCCCGATGAGTTTGCACGCGTATGTGATTCGGGTGACAAATCCGCCGGGAGCGTATTTGTCCAGCCAACGACTGGCCGACGGTGAAAAGCAGAATGTCCCGGCTTAATCCCGACGAGTTTGCACGCGTATGTGATTCGGGTGACAAATCCGTCGGGAGCGGACTTAAACGCCGCTGGCGGCCCGGCAACGGGCCAAATAATTGAGCGGAGCCAGCGCGCACCTGCCGCTTGCAGTATGACGAAGAGGATGCGATACCGTAAGCGGAACACGCTGTAACACATAACATTATTTCGCCACGGCGTCCCATAAGCCTGAGCGCATGAATTCATTCTTCAGAGCAACCGTTCACACACTACAATGGAGTTGATAATGAAAAGACAGACACTGGCCTCACTATTGCTACTGCTGCCCGGCATCGCCTGCAGTGTGGCCAATGCCGCGGACGAAGCGCCCCTGGCCGATACGCTCAAAAAAATCAAAGACAGCGGCATCATCATCGTCGGGCACCGCGAATCCTCCGTGCCGTTTTCCTACTATGACAACAACCAGAAGGTCGTCGGCTACTCGCAGGAATACTCGAATGCGATCGTCGAAGCGGTGAAAAAACAGCTGAATATGCCTGACCTGACGGTGAAGCTGATCCCCATCACCTCCCAGGCGCGAATTCCTCTGCTACAGAACGGCACGATTGATTTTGAATGCGGCTCCACCACCAACAACGCGGAACGTCAGCAGCAAGTGGCCTTCTCCAACTCCATCTTTATCGTCGGCGGGCGGCTATTGGTGAAAAAAGGCGGCGGCGTCAAAGATTTTCAGGATCTGGCCGGCAAACCGGTGGTCAGCACCTCCGGCACCACCAACGAAAAGCTGCTTAACCAGTTGAACGATAAAAATAACATGAAAATGCGCATCATCTCGGCTAAGGACCACAGCGATGCGTTCCGCACGCTGGAAAGCGGGCGCGCCGTAGCGTTCTATATGGACGATCCGCTGCTGGCCGGTGAACGCGCTAAGGCCAAAAAACCGGATCAATGGGATATCGTCGGCACGCCGCAGTCGCACGAGGCCTATGGCTGCATGCTGCGTAAAAACGATCCGGCGTTTAAGCAACTGATGGACAAGACTATCGCCGATGCGCAGAGCAGCGGCGAAGCGGGAAAATGGTATCAGCGCTGGTTTACCCAACCCATTCCGCCGAAAAACATCAATATGAACTTTGCCATGTCCGACGACATGAAGGCGCTGTTTAAGGCACCGAACGATCATATTCTGTAGTTCCCGCAGCCGGTCAGGACGCCCGGGCCGCCAAAACTGATCTAACGCGTCCGCCCGGCGATAAGCCGGGCGGAACGTTTATAATCGACGATCTGGCAAGAACGGCTTAACTCTGCTGGCTAAGCACCAGTTGACCATTTCCGTCGAGAGGAATCTGGGTGCCGGGATCGCGCTCCATGCGAATTTTACCCTGCTGGTCGCCGATTTTGTAGGTGACATCGTAGCCCAGCAGCTTTTGCGACTTGTCATACACCGTCTGGCAGCGCTGCTGCGTGCTGGTGTAGGTATCGTTTTCCTGCATATTATTCTGCACGCGGTTACCGGCATAGCCGCCGGCCAGCGCCCCGGCTACCGTCGCCACATCTTTGCCGCGACCGCCGCCGAACTGATGCCCCAGCACGCCGCCAGCCACGGCGCCCAGCACCGAGCCGGCGATCTGGTGCTCATCCTGCACCGGGCGACGATGGGTAACGGTGACGTTTCGACACTCCTGGCGCGGCGTTTTAATGGTTTCTTTGATTGGCGTAGCCGTCAGAACCTGCGCATATTGCGGCCTGGCTGAAAACACATCCAGACTTGCAACCGCCGCCAGCCCCAGTGCGGCAGCCATGCCAATTCCCACACCCGCTAACATTGATTTGTTCACTGGAAACCTCCTGAATAGGTGACCGCGCATGGCCCATCAATCTTTCTGTGCTCCGCGCCAGGCCGGGAACCGACGCGATAAATTAATGGATGGCGCTAAACCACGACGGTTCAGCGTGTGCGACGTGCGCGCTGCGTCGCCGGTAAACGTGAAAAAGTTTGCACAATGTTTCCAGACCTCGCAATAAGACTATATGACCAAATATGCTGGTATCATGGTTTATTCAGGCAGTTTAAGATTGTTCTTAACGGATACAGCTTATAAGACAAGATATTGTACTGAAAACGGCGAGGACGGGTGCGGCGAAGAGCGACGGTCGCCGCCCTGACGGACGGCGACCGTTTTAAACATTAATGCAGTTTCAGGCGCGGGCGAATTACCCGGTTGATGCGGTCTACCAGCATCATCAGCCCGGTTTTGGTATAGCCGTGCAGAGCGACCTGGTGCATGCGATACAGCGAAATATAGACAAAGCGAGCAATACGCCCTTCCACCATCACCGAACCGCGCATCAGGTTGCCCATCAGGCTGCCGACGGTGCTGAATTTAGACAGCGACACCAGCGAACCGTGGTCCTTATAGACATATGGCTTCAGCGTCTGGCCGTTCAACAGGGCCAGAATATTGCTGTAGCAACGCGAGGCCATCTGGTGAGCCGCCTGCGCACGAGGCGGCACGGGACGCCCGCCTTCCTGCGGACAGGATGCGCAGTCGCCGATGGCGAAAATATTCGGATCGCGCGTAGTTTGCAGCGTCGGCTCCACCACCAGCTGGTTGATACGGTTGGTTTCCAGACCGGCGATATCCTTCATATTGTCGGCGGCTTTAATTCCCGCCGCCCATACCATCAGATCGGCTTCGATAAACTCGCCGTCTTTGGTATTCAGACCGGTCGGCTCGGCGCTGGTCACCATGGTTTTAGTCAGCACCCGCACGCCGATATTGGTCAGTTCCTGATGCGCGGCCGAAGAGATACGCTCCGGCAACGCAGGCAGAATACGTTCTCCCGCTTCCACCAGGGTAACATTGAGCGCCTGGTTGTCCAGCCCATCAAAACCATAGCTGTGCAGCTGTTTAACCGCATTATGCAGTTCCGCGGACAGCTCAACCCCGGTCGCGCCGCCGCCGACAATCGCAATGTTCAGCCGTTCTTTCTCAGTGGTATGCGCACTGAATTTCAGAAACAGATTAAGCATCTCGTTATGGAAGCGATGGGCCTGCTGCGGACTGTCGAGGAAAATACAGTTGTCTTTCACGCCCGGCGTGCCAAAGTCGTTGGAAATGCTGCCCAGCGCCACAACCAGAATGTCGTAAGGCAACGAACGCGCATCCACCAGCAACTCGCCCTGCTCGTCACGGATTTCCGCCAGATGGATATGCTGCGTATCGCGGTCAATGCCGGTCAGCGCGCCCATTTGAAAATGGAAATGGTGATTGCGGGCATGCGCCAGATAGTTCAGCGCATCCATGTCGTCATCCAGAGAGCCGGTTGCCACTTCATGCAGCAAGGGTTTCCACACATGACTGTGATTACGATCGACTAAGGTGATTTCCGCTTTGTTGCGGCGGCCCAGTTTATGTCCCAGGCTGGTTGCCAGTTCAAGACCGCCAGCGCCCCCGCCGACGATAACGATTTTTTTGCTTGGCGATGTCACAATGCCCCCTTGATTGTGAACCAAAAGTTAATAAAGGGTAAAAATAATATCCTTACATTACATAGGGTTCAAATGAGTAAAATCAAATAGCTATCGCAAAGAATAGCATGCCGGGTTCATTGGTCATACCAAAATTGACATATATCAATTTATTTTTACCCGACATGATGAAATAATTATCGCTTTGTCTGTTTTTTATACAGATCAACGCCGGCGGATAATCCGCACGACAAACCTGCCGAAAGCACAGGTCGTCATGCGGCCGGAACGGTGGTGCGAAGGGTTAACGCTGCTGTTTAAAGGTTTTAATACGCTGCAGATGCGGAGAGATGTTTTTAAACTTATGCGGCTGATCTTCGTCCCAGATAATATCATAGTAGCTCTGCAGCACCCGCGCGCTACGCTGACTGTCGAGCATTTCATCCTGACGCGACAGCACCACCAGGCAGCGCTCCCGATTCCGCTCACGAAAGTCTGCCACGCATTTGGTGGCGATATCGTCATACTCTTCCGGCCAGTCGATTTTTCCGCCCATATTTTCCTGCGGAAACAGATTGGGATTAAACATTACCTGACGAATATGGCACAAAAAACCGATACGTTCGGCCCAAAATCCACCCAGCCCGACGCCGCAAATCAGCGGGCGATCGTCATCGCTCATCTGCAGCATTTTATCCACCTGCTTGAGCAAAAACTTCATATCGTGGTGGGGATAGCGAGTGCTGTAGCTTATCAAATGGACATCGTCGTCGATGAACTGCAGCTGCAATATTTTCTCGTGGTTACCGGGACTGGTTGAGTCAAACCCGTGTAAATAGATAATCATCGATACCCCCTGCATTGGCGAAGACATCCGGCGCAAAGCCGAATCAGACCTGCATTACGCGCCCTGCTGATGCAACTGCCAGCGCTCGCTCAGCGCGGTTAACGCGCGGCTGGCCCGCTTCCAGCGGGGCGAGTCCAGCAATTGCCGCCGGGAAAATGCACTGCCATGATACAGAGCCGTCAACTGTTCCGCTTTGACCGGCGACAGGTTATCCAGCACGCTGACCGCGCCAGCACGCTGATTACACACCAGAATCATGTCGCATCCGGCGTCCAGCGAGGCTTGAGCGCGCTGCGCATAGCTGCCCATCACCGCCGCCCCCTCCATTGACAAATCGTCAGAAAAAATAATACCACCGAATCCCAGCTCTTGCCGCAACACCCGCTGCAGCCAGTAAGGCGAACCGCTGGCCGGAAGCGGATCGGCGTCGCTGTAAATCACATGCGCCGGCATAATGGCATCCAACTGGCCGCGCTGAATCAGCGTACGGAAAATCATCATGTCATGCTCGCGAATGTCTTTCAGCGCGCGCGCATCGCGCGGCGTTTCCTTATGCGAATCCGCCGTTACCGCCCCGTGGCCGGGGAAATGTTTACCGGTGACTTTCATACCGGCGCTGTGCATCCCCTGAATAAAGCGTTCGGCTACCGCCAGCGCGATATCGGGCTGATGGTGGAAGGAACGTTCGCCTATCGCCGCGCTCTGATGCCCGATATCCAGCACCGGCGCGAAGCTAATGTCGATATCCACGGCGATCAGCTCCGACGCCATCAGCCAGCCCGCTTCTTCCGCCAGTTGCTGCGCCGTCGGCAAGTCATTGAGCGCCGCATAGGATTGAGCGGCAGGCAGGCGGGTGAACCCTTCGCGAAAACGCTGCACCCGGCCGCCCTCCTGATCGACGGCCACGATCAGGCGCGAACGGGAAGCGGCGCGGATTTGCCGCACCAGTTCACTTAACTGCGCCGTATCATAAAAGTTGCGGCTAAACAGGATCAGCCCGCCCACCAGCGGGTGCTGTAAAATTTCGCGATCTTCCGCATCCAGCTCATAGCTGGCGACATCCAACATTACCGGCCCCACACTCACCTCTTACTTATTATCGTCGTTAATCTGTCCGGCCCGCCCGCCGTTACTGGCTTAAACCAAAAGCCCGGCGCAGCGGCGCGGCCGCCTGTAATAACGCCGGCTGACGCGTCAACCGCCAGCGCACTTCGTACCACATCACCATCAGGTATTCGACCCAGGGCAGCCACTGCGCGCAAAAGCGCGCCAGCTGCGCAGGCGTATAGCCCTGCCCCGGCCGGGCGTAATCGCAAAACAACCGATGTCGCTGCGCCGGGCCGAGACGATTGCCGGCCACCAGCGCCGCCAGCTCCAGCGCGATATCGCCATCCGCCGCGTATTCCCAGTCGATCAGCATCATATCCTGTGCGTCGGACACCAGATTGCCGGCGTGAATATCCAGATGCAGCGGCGCCAGATGCAGGCAGGCCGGCAGCGGCGCGCGCTGAAAATGCCGATGCAAGGCCAGCCAGGCGGGACTCAGACGACGACGATCGACGCGCTGCCAATAACGCGCCAGTTGCGCCCGCAGATCCAGCGGATAACCATAACGGCGGCAACCGTGCAGTTGCCGCAGCTTGCCGGCCAGACTGCCGTCGCTCAGCACGCGCAGAAAGTCCGCTTCCGTCGCCACCGGTCCCGCCGTCCAGTTGACCAGCAGCCAGTGCGCATCGAGGCACACCGGCCGCGGCGCCAGCCCGCACGCGTTCATCCGGCGCAATACGGCGAACTCGCGCCGCCGGCAGCCGCCGGACAACGCCTGAACGCGGCTATTCGGACGAGCCAGCCAGTCGATGCCCGCGCCCTGAATTCTCCAGCTTTCCCCGCTCAGACCGCCGACCAGGCTAAACGTACAGCCGGCGGTATTAACCGCCGGCAAACGATGATGCAGCCAGTCAGTCAGCTGCTGTTTAGTAATGTACGCCACCCTGGCCCGACCACACTATCTCGCCGGTCTGCACCAGCATCAGTTGCATATCCAGCGACGGCGCTTTCACATCCCCGCTCACGTCGCTGTAGAGCACATATTGCGCGCCCACGTAGCGCGCCAGACCGATGGCCTTACTGCGCGATCCCAGACTGTCTTCCTCAGACAGCCCCAGCGTTTGCCGCGCCGTCGTCAGTTGAGCGCGCGGCACCAGGGTGAAAGTCTGGTTGCCGGACAGAGCGCTATACAGCGCGCTGGTCGCTTTGCCGATCTGCAGCGCGCCGTTAGTGTTGTTCTTCACGCTGTCGAGCAGCAGGATGCTGCCGCGGCTAACCCCATCGGTCTTCAGCATCTGCTGTATCAACGGCCGCACGCTGGCGTCCCAGTTCAGAGACTGCAGTTTGGGCGGTTGCGGCACCGTTTCGCCGGACGGCGGCGGCGCTTCCGTTTTTGGCGGTTCGACCGGCTCGACGGTGGCCGGCGGTTCAACAGGTTGCGGAGGACGACCTGGACACCCGGTCAACACCAGCATCGCCAGAACAACCCATAGAGACTTTTTCATTTTTACGCTCTCAGAAAAACGATTACAGAACCAGATACGGAGAAACCAGACGAAGAACCGCGCGCCGGCTTAGCGTCTGGGGCGCCCCACCACGCAGGCCTGGCCCGAACGCTCGCCGAACCGCGCCCGGTATGCGCAGTACGATTGCCGTTCGGCCAATGCGCCATCGGAATGGTCAACCGTCGCGAATGCGGCTTAATCGGCCAGCAGCGGCCCCAGCGGCTGACCGCCGAGCAGATGCATATGAATATGGTAAACTTCCTGACCGCCATGGCGGTTACAGTTAATAATCAGGCGATAGCCGTCCTCCGCAATCCCTTCATCGTGGGCAATCTTCGCCGCCACAGAGACCATCCGGCCCAGCGCGGCCTCATGCTCTGGCTGGACATCATTGACGGTGGGAATCAACACATTCGGCACGATCAGAACATGCGTGGGCGTACGGGGAGCGATATCGCGAAAGGCGGTGACCAGATCGTCCTGATAAACCACATCGGCAGGGATCTCGCGACGAATAATTTTACTAAAAATAGTTTCTTCAGCCATGATGCATTTCCTTTTAGATTGGAATCGGGTTGCCCGGACCAGAGCAGTATGAGTGACATATTCCATTCCTTTCAACCCTCTTCGTACTTTTCCCCGCCGACTGGAGAATCCGTCGCCAGCCTGGCGAGCCAGATAACGCCCTCGCGCGTATATTTTTAACTGCCGGTTGGTGCATCAACGGCAGCAAAATCTGACGTTAGAGTTATGACCGGTCTCCGCCGGACGAAGAGCGCATCGACCCGCGCCAGAGGCATAAAAAAAGGGGCCGAAGCCCCTTAGTCTATAATGATCGTTATCAATTAATTGTTACGGATGAAATCATCCATATCGGTTTTCAGGTTATCGGATTTCGTGCCGAAAATAGCCTGAACGCCAGAACCGGCGACCACGACGCCCGCTGCGCCCAGTTTTTTCAGCCCGCCCTGGTCAACCTTAGACACATCGGCCACGCTGACGCGCAGACGAGTGATACACGCATCCAGATTGGTGATGTTCTCTTTACCGCCGAAGGCCGTTACCAGCGCCGCGGCCATCTCGGAGCTGTCGGTCACGGATTGCTCGCCGGCGGAATCTTCGCGCCCCGGCGTTTTCAGATCGAGTTTAGCGATCAGCACGCGGAAGATGCTGTAGTAAACCAGACCGTAAATGATGCCGACGATCGGGAACAGCCAGATTCGGCTGCTGTTGCCGCTCAGCACCACAAAGTCGATCAGACCGTGCGAGAAACTGGTGCCGTCGCGCATACCCAGCAGGATACAGATCGGGAACGCCAGACCGGCCAGAATCGCATGGATGCCGTACAGGATCGGCGCCACGAACATAAAGGAGAATTCAATCGGTTCGGTGATACCGGTCAGGAATGAAGTCAGCGCGGCGGAGATCATGATACCGCCGACCTTAGCGCGATTTTCCGGTTTAGCCGAATGCCAGATGGCGATCGCGGCGGCCGGCAGACCGTACATTTTGAACAGGAAGCCGCCCGACAGTTTGCCCGCGGTCGGGTCACCAGCCATATAACGCGGGATATCGCCGTGGAATACCTGACCTGCGGCGTTGGTAAATTCGCCGATCTGCATCTGGAACGGCACGTTCCAGATATGGTGCAGACCAAACGGCACCAGAGAACGTTCAATCACGCCGTAGATACCAAAGGCCACTACCGGGTTCTGATACGCCGCCCACTGCGAGAAAGTCTGGATCGCGGAACCAACCGGCGGCCAGATGAACGACAGGATAACGCCGAGGGCGATGGCGATCAGGCCGGAGATAATCGGCACAAAGCGCTTACCGGCGAAGAAGCCGAGGTATTCCGGCAACTGGATGCGATAAAAGCGGTTAAACATCGCGGCGGCAATGGCGCCGGCGATGATGCCGCCCAGCACCCCGGTGTCCGCCAGATGCTGTTCCGCAATGGCTTCGGCCGGTAAATGCAGCACCAGCGGGGCAACCACAGCCATGGTTTTTACCATAATGCCGTACGCCACCACTGCGGCCAGCGCGGATACGCCGTCGTTATTCGTAAAACCGAGCGCCACGCCGATAGCGAAGATCAGCGGCATGTTGGCAAAAACGGAACCGCCCGCTTCGGCCATGACGTGAGAAACAATCACTGGTAGCCAGCTAAAGTTGGCCGATCCGACGCCCAGCAGAATCCCTGCGATAGGCAGAACGGAAACCGGCAACATGAGCGATTTGCCCACTTTTTGCAGGTTGGCGAATGCATTTTTAAACATAGTGAAAGAGCTCCTGAGTAATAGTGCTTTTTACTGCTTATATTTCATGATGTGTGCAACGCGGGAACCGCTGGTTGCGATATTCGGGACATCAGTGTGTCTCGCTAATTTTTACGCAGCGTAAAATAAATAGCGTTACTAATGTTTGATGGCAGTCACGTTTCCGTAACAACTCGATGAAACGTTAGTAAAAAAAATTGAAAACTGCTATTTGCGGTTAAAAAACAGACTATTCTGCCGCAATAATTCAGGCGAGGAGGCGTTAAAGCGCCCGGCGCAGAGCAGGAGTCGGGCAGAGACGCCGCATTCGGCGCCGAAGCCCGTACAAATAAGCGATAAAAACAAGCAAATTCAATATAGTTATGAACAGATCCGCTATTTATTACGAGGTAAAAAAAAACGCAGACGGATTAACGTTGAGTATGGCGCCCCACTCGATCGGGATCGACAGCAAACAGTCGGCAAAAATTTGCCGTCGTCGCTTCGGCCAGCGCCTCAAGGCTAACGCCTTTCAGCAGCGCCAGATATTCCGCCACGTCGCGCACCCAGGCCGGCTGATTCTCTTTACCGCGATACGGCACCGGAGCCAGCCACGGCGAATCCGTTTCCACCAGCAGACGGTCGAGCGGCACATAGCGCGCCACCTCGCGCAATTCATCGGCGGTGCGGAAGGTGACGATGCCGGAGAAAGAGATATAAAAACCCATATCCAGCAGCGTGCGCGCCGTGGCCAGATCTTCAGTAAAACAGTGCAGCACGCCGCCGCAACCCTCTACCTGCTCCTCGCGTAGGATAGCCAGCGTATCGGCCCGGGCGGAGCGGGTATGCACGATCACCGGTTTATGCAGCTCGCGGCCGATGCGGATATGCTGCCGGAAAGACGCCTGCTGCCGCCCTTTGGTTTCCGGCTGATAGTGATAGTCCAGCCCGGTCTCGCCCATCGCCACCACGTCGGCATCGTCGGCCAGCCGGCGCAGTTCGTCATAGTCATAGGGTTCCTGCTGATTAAGCGGATGTACGCCGCAGGACAACGCCACATTATCCCGCCGGCCGATCAGCGTTTTCATTGAACTGAAACCGGGCAGCGTAGTGGCTACCGCCAGAACAAAGCCGACGTCGCGTTGGCGCGCCTTGTCCAGCACATCGTCAAGATCTTTATGCACGGACTGATAATCCAGTCCATCGAGGTGGCAGTGCGAATCAACTAACAGCATGGTCATAATATCTCTGGATCAGTAAAGAAAAATGCGGAATTCAGACAGTGTGCGCCGGGCAGACGGCGCCCGCTATCAGGCTCTGTTCCCAGTTCAGCAACTGCCCGGTCAGCAGCAGTTCCCGGTTAATGCCGGCGATCGTCAGCAAACGATGACGACAGGTCAGCCACTGTTGCACCGCCTGCTGCAGGGCGTCCGCCGTGTGCGAAGTCGCCAGGCGTTCGGCCAACGCTTGCTGATCCTGATTGACCAGAAAAGCCTGCGCGTGCTGTTGCCATTTCAACCCGTCCACCAACAGCGTCGCCAGCCAGTGCAGCCGCTCGCCGACATCGTCATGATTTAACTGCGCGATCAGCGGCAGAAAATTTTGTTGCGCCAGGGCGGCGGCCAGCGCCTGACACAATTCTGTACGCTGCTGCCAGCGCGCGGGCAACAGCATTGACTCGGCGGCCAGCGGCGCGCCGGCGTGCAGCCGCAGCGCAGTGCGCTGCATGGTGCCGTCGCCCGGATGGCGGCTGTTCAGCCACTGAATGCTGCGCGCTTCATCCGGCGCCGCCAGGTAGCAATGCAGGCAGCGACTGCGCAGGGTGGCCAGCAGGCGCGTCGGTTCGCGGCAGCCCAGCAGAAACCAGGTATTCTCCGGCGGTTCCTCCAGCGTTTTTAACAGCGCATTGGCTGCCGCTTCGGTAAGCTGTTCGCTCAGCGGCAGCCAGACGACTTTGGCGCCCCCCTGGCGGGAGCGTTGATACAGCTTGTCCAGCACCTCGCGAATTTGATCCACGCCCAGGCTGTGTCGGCCTTTCTCCGGCGTCAGCGAATACCAGTCCGGATGGTTGCCGGCCTCCATCAGCCGGCAGTCATGGCAAACGCCGCAGCTTTTAAATCCATCGGTCTGGCGACACATCAGCCAGCGGCTCAGCGCCCAGGCCAGCGACGCTTCGCCCATGCCCGGCAGTGCGTGCAGCAGAACGGCATGGTGCCCGCGTCCGGCCTGGTGCTGAGCGACCAGCTGACGGTACGGAGCATTAAGCCACGGATACCATTCCATCAGGCCGGATCCCGCTCAGCCGGCGACAGCCGGCGCAGCCAGTCGCCCAGCACGCGCTGGATGGCCGCGCCGACCTGACCGATATCCTGCGACGCGTCGATAGTGACGATAGTCGGGTCCTGCGCCGCCAGTTGCTGGTAGCGCGCCCGGGTGCGGTCGAAAAACGCCATCGACTCCTGTTCGATGCGATCCAGTTCGCCGCGCGCGCGCGCGCGCTGTAGCCCAATGGCCGGCGGCAGATCGAGATACAGCGTCAGATCGGGCCGGAAATCGCCCAGCACCGTATCGCGCAGCGACAGCAATAGTTGCCGGTCCAGACCGCGTCCTCCGCCCTGATAGGCCTGAGACGAGAGATCGTGCCGATCGCCGACCACCCACTGCCCGCGCGCCAGCGCCGGCTTAATCACATTCTCCACCAGCTGTACGCGCGCGGCGTACAGCATCAATAGCTCGGCTTTATCGGTCACCTTCTCTTCACCCGCCCCCTGTTTGATCAGGTCGCGCAGTTTTTCCGCCAGCGGCGTGCCGCCCGGTTCGCGGGTAAACACTACCTCGTCGATCCCGCCCGCGCGCAGCGTTTCCACTACCGCCGAGCGGGCGCTGGTTTTTCCGGCCCCTTCCAGGCCTTCAATCACGATAAATTTACCGTTCATTCCGTTCCTTTAATGCTGAGCGATAACGCTGTACCGCCCGGTTATGTTCGGAAAGATTTTCCGTAAAGCTGTGCCCGCCTTTACCGTCCGCTACAAAATAAAGATAAGCGGTTTTATCCGGATGCGCCGCCGCCAGCAAGGAGGCTTTCCCCGGCATGGCGATCGGCCCCGGCGGCAGCCCGGCAATCACATAGGTGTTATAGGGCGTCGGCGTGTCCAGCGCTTTACGGGTGATCACGCCATTATATTCCTCGCCCATGCCATAGATCACCGTCGGATCGGTTTGAAGCTTCATGCCGAGCCGCAGGCGGTTGATGAAGACCGAGGCGACCCGGTTCCGCTCTTCGCTGATGGCCGTCTCCTTTTCGATAATCGAGGCCATGGTCAGCAACTCGTCGGCGGATTTATAGGGCAGATCCGGCGCCCGCCCCTGCCACGCGTCTTCGAGCGTTTTGTCCATCCGCTGCTTCGCCCGCCGCAGCAGAGCAATATCCTCAGTACCCGCGGTATACAGCCAGGTGTCCGGATAGAAGCGTCCTTCCGCCGGGACGCCTTCCTTTAATCCGACGCGCGCGGCGATCTCCGCTTCGCCCAGACCGGCCAACGAATGCTTAAGATAAGGCGCATTACGCAGTAAATCCAGCCAGTCGCTAAAACGTGATCCTTCGGTAAAACGAATGGCGAACTGCGCCTCTTTGCCGCTGGCCAACAGCAACAGCATCTCGCGGACCGTCATTCCGGGCATAAACCGATAGGTGCCGGCTTTGAAGCGGGACAGATCCGGTTCGACGCGCAGCAGCCAGGGGAAAAAACCGCCGTCTTTAATCACCTGCTGTTTTAACAGCAGCGTCTGCAGCCCGTCGCGACCGGTGCCGGCCGGCAGGGTAAAAATGGTTTCCTGGTTAATCGCCAGCGGTGAAGCGGCGAAACGCTGGAGTTGCTGCCACAGCAGGCCGGCGCCTGCGGCCAGCAGCAAAACGATCAGCGCGACAATCATGCTCTTTTTTTTAGTCATAACACCTGTCATCTGTTATTTGCACCATTGAGCATTTGCTCACACAGATAGCGATAAAGCGTCCGGGAGCGATAGCGCCAGCCGCTCGCCTGATTCACCGGCGCCACCGGCAGCAAGGCATTGCAAATCAGGACCTCGTCCGCATCCGCTAACGCGCCGGGCGGCGCGCTGACCGTCTCGAGCCGGTAGCGGGAATCGGCCAGCAGTTCCATGATACAGGCCCGGCTAACCCCGGCTACGCCGGCCTGCGCGAGATCCGGCGTAAAAACCTGGTTTCCCTTCCGCCAGAACAGATTGGCGCTGCAGCATTCGACCAGCTGGCCGGCGGTATCCAGCACCAGCGTCTCTTCGGCTTCTTCCTGATCAAGCCGCATGCGAATCAACACCTGCTCCAGTCGGTTAAGATGCTTAATGCCCGCCAGCAACGGCGATCGCGCCAGCGCGATCGGGCTCAAACTCAGGTTTATGCCCTGTTCGCGCCAGGCGGCATAGTGCGCGGGATAGTCCGCCTGGATAATAATGCGGCTGCTCCGGGCACAGCCTTGCGGACTGTAGCCGCGTCCGCCGCCGCCGCGCGTCAGCATCACCTTGACGACGCCCTGCGTCCGATCCCGGGCGGCCTGTTGCATCTCCTGCAGCAGCAGGGGCCAGTCGATGGCCGGCAACATCAGGCGCGCGGCCGCCTGCTGCAGGCGCAGGATATGTCGGTGCGGCCAGACAATCGCGCCGTCGCTCACCCGAGCGGTAGTAAAACAGCCGTCGCCGAATTGCGCGCCCCGATCGGTCACCGCTAACTGCGGTTGTAATTCGCCATTGACCCAAATCATATATCGACCTTATTTATCGCCTGACTCAGCAGCGCCCCAGCCTGCCAGCAGAAGTCGCTTTAGGGCAAGGGTGAAAGTCTGATATTTTATACACATAAAAAAGCCCGGCTAGCCGGGCTTTATCTGAGATGACGAATTTAGACGCGACGGAAGATAAGCGAACCGTTGGTGCCGCCGAAACCGAAAGAGTTACACAGCGTGTATTCCACGCCGCTGACCTTACGTGCTTCGTGCGGAACAAAATCTAAATCGCAACCTTCATCCGGGTTATCCAGATTGATGGTCGGCGGAATCGCCTGATCGCGCAGCGCGAGGATGCTGAAGATCGACTCAACCGCACCGGCAGCGCCCAGCAGATGGCCGGTCATCGATTTGGTGGAGCTGACCAACACACGATTCGCATCCGCGCCAAAGACGCGTTTCACCGCGTGCGTCTCGGCTCGGTCGCCGGCGGAAGTGGACGTTCCGTGCGCATTGATATACCCCACCTGGTCGGTGGCGATACCCGCGTCGCGCAACGCATTTTCCATCGCCAGCGCGGCGCCCGCGCCATTTTCCGGCGGTGACGTCATATGGTAGGCATCGCTGCTCATACCAAAACCGACCACTTCGGCGTAGATCTTCGCGCCACGCTTTTTGGCATGCTCATACTCTTCCAGCACGAGAATGCCTGCGCCGTCGCCCAAAACGAAACCATCGCGATCTTTATCCCACGGACGGCTGGCCGCCTGCGGGTTATCATTGCGGGTCGACAGCGCGCGCGCCGCGCCGAATCCGCCAACGCCCAGCGGGGTACTGGCTTTCTCAGCGCCGCCAGCCAGCATAATATCGGCATCATTGTAGGCAATGATACGTGCCGCATGGCCGATATTATGCACGCCGGAAGTACAGGCCGTGGCGATCGAGATACTCGGACCGCGCAGACCGTACATGATGCTCAGATGACCAGCCACCATATTTACAATGGTCGAAGGCACAAAGAACGGACTGATTTTACGAGGACCGCCCTTCACCAGCGAACTGTGGTTTTCTTCAATCAACCCCAGACCGCCGATACCAGAACCGATTGCCGCGCCGGCGCGCGAAGCGTTTTCTTCGGTAATTTCAAGACCAGAATCCTGCATAGCCTGAATACCGGCAACAATTCCATATTGAATGAAGGCATCCATTTTGCGTGCTTCTTTACGCGAAATGAAATCTTCACAGTTAAAATCCTTTACTAAGCCTGCAAAACGCGTTGCATAGGCACTAGTATCGAAATGGTCGATCAGGCTGATGCCACTCTGACCGGCAAGAAGAGTACTCCAGGTAGACTCTACCGTGTTGCCGACAGGAGATAACATGCCCAGTCCAGTCACAACTACCCGACGCTTAGACACGCTTGTCCTCCAGGGAGGGAAAGTAAAATACTGCGGGACAAAGGAAACTTAGGCGGTCGAGTGACCGCCTGGATATATGTTCTCTTACTGCTGGTTAGCCTGAATGAAATCAATGGCTGCCTGAACAGTCGTGATTTTTTCAGCTTCTTCGTCAGGAATCTCTGTATCGAACTCTTCTTCCAAAGCCATTACCAGCTCAACGGTGTCAAGAGAATCAGCGCCGAGGTCATCAACAAAAGAAGCATTGTTCACGACTTCTTCCTGCTTAACACCCAGCTGTTCAACGATGATTTTCTTAACGCGTTCTTCGATAGTGCTCATACTCTTAAATTTCCTATCAAAACTCGCTTTCGCGATGGTTTTCGTAGTGTATAAAATGTTGAAAAAGATGCAACAAAATCCCGGCTGGTCGAACCACGATTTTATACTATTTTGCGGTTCTAACCGCAAATAACGCAAATCTTTTTGATAATTTTTAAATCATATACATGCCGCCGTTGACATGCAACGTCTCACCAGTGATGAAAGACGCCTCGTCGGAGGCTAAAAATGCTACAGCACTGGCGACTTCTTTTACATCGCCAAGACGATTAGCAGGTATCTGACTCAAAAAACCCGCCCGCTGTTCTTCGCTCAGCGCCTGAGTCATATCGGTTTCAATAAAACCCGGCGCAACCACGTTGACAGTGATACCGCGCGACGCGACTTCACGCGCCAGCGACTTGCTAAAGCCTAGCAGACCGGCTTTAGCGGCGGCATAGTTCGCCTGACCGGCATTACCCACGGAGCCGATAACGGAACCGATGGAAATGATACGGCCGAAGCGTTTTTTCATCATCGCCCGCATCACCGCCTTAGACAGACGGAAAACCGAGGTCAGATTGGTACTCAAAATATCCTGCCATTCGTCTTCTTTCATACGCATCAGCAGATTATCACGAGTAATCCCGGCGTTATTGATTAAAATATCAATTTCGCCGAATTCCGCACGAATATCCGCCAGCGCGCTGTCAACTGAAGCAGCGTCGGTGACATTCAGTACAAATCCTTTACCCTTGTCCCCCAGCCAACCGCTGATGGATTCAGCGCCATGTTGGCTGGTTGCCGTACCGATCACGGTAGCACCACGCGCGGCGAGGGTTTCTGCAATAGCACGACCGATACCACGGCTGGCACCGGTCACCAGTGCGATTTTTCCTTCGAAACTCATTATTTACCCCGTCATTGTAGTTCCAGCGCCGCTGACAGCGAAGCCGGATCGTTCACTGCTGCCGCCGTCAGGGTACCGACAATGCGTTTCGTCAGGCCGGTCAGCACTTTACCAGGCCCGATTTCCAGCAGTGTCTCCACGCCCTGAGAGGCGATAAATTCCACGCAGTCCGTCCAGCGTACCGGATGGTGCAGCTGGCGCACCAGCGCGCTGCGGATCGCCTCTGGCGACGTTTCAATCCGCGCATCGACGTTATTCACCACCGGCACCTGCGGCGCGCTGAGGGTGACGTTTTCCAGCGCGGCGGCCAGTTTCTGCGCAGCAGGCGCCATCAGGGCGCAGTGCGAAGGCACGCTGACCGGCAGCGGCAGCGCGCGTTTTGCCCCGGCGGCTTTACAGGCCGCGCCGGCGCGTTCTACCGCTTCTTTATTGCCCGCAATCACCACCTGCCCCGGAGAATTGAAGTTCACCGGCGCGACGACCTGGCCCTGCGCGGCGTCGGCGCAGGCCTGGGCGATAGCGTCGTTATCCAGACCAATAATCGCATACATTGCGCCGGTGCCCGCCGGGACCGCTTCCTGCATCAGTTTACCACGCAGCTCCACCAGCTTTACCGCCTGCTGGAAATCCAGCACGCCCGCGCACACCAGCGCGGAGTATTCGCCCAGGCTGTGGCCGGCCATCAGCGCCGGCGCTTTGCCGCCCTGCTGCTGCCAGGCGCGCCAGATGGCGACGGACGCCGTCAACAGCGCCGGCTGCGTCTGCCACGTTTTATTCAGCTCTTCCGCCGGTCCCTGCTGCGTCAGTTGCCAGAGGTCATAGCCCAGCGCCGCGGAAGCCTGCGCGAACGTGTCGGTGACAATCGAGTATTCTGCCGCCAGTTCGGCCAGCATGCCGACGGATTGCGAACCCTGACCGGGGAATACCAGTGCAAATTGCGTCATATAAAAAGTCCTGTTGAATCAAAAACGAACCAGTGCCGAACCCCAGGTAAAGCCACCGCCGAACGCTTCCAGCAGCACCAGATGACCCGGTTTGATGCGCCCGTCGCGCACCGCCTCATCCAGAGCGGAAGGCACGGAAGCCGCGGAGGTATTGCCATGACGATCGAGGGTAACCACCACCTTATCCATCCCCATGCCCAGCTTGCGGGCCGTGGCGTTAATAATGCGCAGGTTGGCCTGATGCGGCACCAGCCAGTCCAGTTCGCTTTTGTCCAACTGGCTCGCGCGCACGGTTTCATCGACAATATGCGCCAGTTCGGTAACGGCGACTTTAAAGACTTCGTTGCCGGCCATGGTCACCCAGGCGGGCTGCTGCCGATTATGGCGATCAGGATAAGGCAGCGTCAAAAGCTGTCCATAGCGGCCGTCCGCATGCAAATGCGTGGAAATAATACCGGGCGCTTCCGACGCCGTCAGCACCACCGCGCCGGCGCCATCGCCAAACAGGATAAGCGTGCCGCGATCGGTGGGATCAAGCGTGCGGGATAAGGTATCGGAGCCGATGACCAGGGCGTAGTCGACGGCGCCGCTTTTGACGTATTGATCGGCGACGCTGAGCGCATAGGTAAAGCCTGCGCAGGCAGCGGCCAAATCGAAAGCGATAGTGTCCTGAATGCCCAGCAATTGCTGGACCTGGCAAGCTGAGCTGGGGAACGCGTGTGATGACGACGTGGTGGCGACAATCAGTAAACCGATCTTGTCTTTATCAATACCCGCCATTTCAAGCGCTTTTTCGGCGGCGTGCGCCCCCATGGTCGCCACGCATTCATCCGGTGCGGCGATGCGGCGTTCACGAATGCCAGTCCTTGTAACAATCCATTCGTCCGACGTATCCACCATCTTTTCCAGATCGGCATTCGTTCTGATCTGAGCGGGCAGATAACTCCCCGTTCCAATAATTTTTGTATACATGTACGCTTAGTCACTCTTGGGTAATACAGCTTCAAGGCGGGCGGCAATTCGCTCCGGAAGTTGCCGCCGCACCGCCTGCATTGCCTGTTCAATAGCTACTGCGAACGCCCGCGGGTTCGCTGCGCCATGGCTCTTGATCACGGTTCCCCGCAATCCTAACAGACATGCGCCATTATACTGGTCAGGGTTTAAGTGACCGAAGCGTTTAGCCAAACGTTTTTGTAACAAACGTCCAGTTAACTTCAGCCACCAGGGTTGCTTCTGCTTGCCTGTCGCATCTGCGGGAGACTTTAGCAGCAGCAAAAACATCCTTACCACACCCTCCATGGTCTTCAGCGTGACATTTCCCACAAAGCCGTCACAGACCATGACATCAGTTTTACCCGTCAGTAAATCATTGCCTTCAAGGTAACCAATATAGTTCATCGAAGAGATTTGTCTTAATCTGGACGCCGCTTCGCGAATATTATTGAGTCCCTTGGTTTCTTCCTCGCCGATATTCAGCAACGCCACGCGAGGGTTGCGCAGCGCCAGCACTTCCTCGGCCATCACCGAGCCCATCACGGCGAACTGCACCAGCATCGTGCTGTCGCAGTCGACGTTGGCGCCCAGATCCAAAACCACGGTTTTGCCGTGCTGCTGGTGCGGCAGCACGGAAACCAACGCCGGGCGTTCAATGCCGTCCAGCGGTTTAATCAACAATTTGGCCAGCCCCATCAGCGCGCCGGTATTGCCCGCGCTGACGCACGCCTGCGCCCGGCCGGCGCTAACCAGTTCGAGCGCAATGCGCATAGAGCTGCCGCGACTGGCGCGGATGGCCTGCGAAGGTTTCGCATCACTGGCAATAACCGATTCGGACGCAATAATTTCCAGCCGTGACAGCAGGACGGAATCGATTTTGGCAAGTAATGGGTTTATCGAGGCAGGATCGCCAACCAGCAGCAAATTGAGATCGGAATCAGAAGCCAGTGCCTGCAATGCAGCAGGCACTGTGACGCACGGACCGAAGTCCCCGCCCATAGCATCTAACGCCAGGGTTAGACGTGTCAAAGTATCGCCTTGCTAAAAATTCGCAAGAAAAATTACTTGGCGATAACCTTGCGACCGCGGTAGTAACCATCCGCAGTGACATGATGACGCAGATGCGTTTCGCCAGAAACTTTATCTACAGACACGGCAGAGGTAGTCAGCGAATCGTGAGAACGACGCATACCACGTTTGGAACGGCTAGGTTTATTCTGTTGTACGGCCATGGACCTTACTCCTTAATTACTTACGCTTTAAACTGGCTAATACGGCAAAGGGATTTGGTTTTTCCGCTTCCTCGGGAAGCTGACCGAATACCCTGTCCGCGTCGGACACTTCACAGTGTTCAGAATCATGCACCGGTGCGATAGGCAAAGAAAGAATCAATTCATCCTCAATCATCGCCAACAAATCGACTTCGCCAAACTCATCAACGCCGACTGGTTCGTACGCTTCCGGTAACGCTTCGGCCTGTTCATCGGTGATGACCGGGCTAAAACAAAACGAGACGTGAACCTGATGTGCAAACGGCTGATTACAACGCTGACACAGCAGAGTAACCGACACGTCGGCCTCGCCTTTAATGACAGCCAGACGCTGATTATCAATACTGAACGACAGTACAGCCTGAACATCACTATCCACGCTAACCACCGATTCGGCCAGACGCACCAATTGCTCAGACGTATAGACACCAACGTAATCTAAACGTTTCTGAGCGGTGCGAACCGCATCGAGGGTCAGGGGTAATTTTACCTTTTGCATAGGGCGCGCATATTAACGTCGTAACGACATAGAGTCAAAGAAAAAGGCTGAGTAACCATACCTTTCACCAATATTCGCTTCCGAAGCGGCGCACAGTTTAGAATGTCTTTCATCACTACGCTATGGTTTATGGAAAATTTATGTATCCGTTGGTTCTCGCTTCCACTTCGCCCTGGCGCAAAGCGCTGCTGGAAAAACTGCATCTGCCTTTTATTTGCGCGGCGCCGGAGGTTGATGAAACGCCCGCCGGCGCCGAAGACGCCGCGGCGCTGGTCTCCCGTCTGGCGCGGCAAAAAGCCCAGGCGCTGGCCGAACGTTATCCACAACACCTTATTATAGGCAGCGATCAGGTCTGCGTGCTGAACGGCGCGATTACCGGCAAGCCGCACACCCGCGCCAACGCCGTCGCCCAATTGCGTCAGGCCAGCGGCCGCTGCGTGACGTTTTATACCGGGCTGGCGCTGTTTAACAGCGCCAGCGGGGCGTTACAGTGTGACGTTGAGCCGTTCGAAGTGCATTTTCGCACGCTGAGCGATGAGGAAATTTGCGCATATATCGATAAAGAGCAGCCGCTGCAATGCGCGGGCAGCTTTAAGAGCGAAGGCCTGGGCATCGCTCTGTTCGAACGCCTGTCGGGACGCGATCCCAATACGCTGGTTGGTTTGCCGCTGCTGAATCTGGCCGGCATGCTGAGACGTGAAGGCGTCAACCCGCTGCTGGGTTGACCAATGCGCAGCTGAGCGACCCGCCTCTGCGGCGGGTCGGCGTTTAGCCTTTGGCCTGGCGCAAAATCCGCAGGCAGTGGCGCAGGTTAGCATCCAGCGGCGCCTCGATACGCATCGTTTCGCCGCTGGCGGGATGTTCGAAACGCAGCGCCTGCGCATGCAGAAACAGCCGCCGCAGTCCGGTCGGCGCCAGTTGCTGATCGAAATCGCGATCGCCGTAGCGATCGTCAAACGCGATGGGATGGCCGGCGTGCAGCGTATGCACACGGATCTGATGGGTACGCCCGGTCACCGGACTGGCCCGCACCAGCGTGGCCTGCGCGAAACGCTCTTCCACCTTAAAATGGGTTTCCGACGGTTTTCCTTCACTGTTGACCCGCACGATACGCTCGCCGCTTTGCAGAATATTTTTAAGCAGCGGCGCCTGCACCGCTTTACAGTGCGACGACCACTGGCCGCGTACCAGGGCCAGATAGTCTTTCTGCATGCCCTTCATACGCAGTTGCTCGTGCAGGGCGCGCAGCGCAGAGCGCTTTTTAGCGACCAGCAGTACGCCGGAGGTATCGCGATCCAGCCGATGCACCAGTTCGAGAAAACGCGCGTCGGGCCGCAGCGCACGCAGCCCTTCGATCACGCCGAAGCTCAACCCGCTGCCGCCGTGCACCGCCGTACCGGAAGGTTTGTTCAGCACCAACAGCGCCTCATCCTCATACAGGATGCAGTCGGCCAGCGCGGCCACCTTACTCAGCCCGGCGGAAACCGGCGCTTCCTCGCTCGTGGACTGACGCACCGGCGGGATACGGATCTCATCGCCGCCGGCCAGTTTATATTCAGGTTTAATCCGCTTTTTATTGACCCGCACCTCGCCCTTGCGCAGGATGCGGTAAATCATACTTTTCGGTACGCCTTTTAAGCGCGCCCGCAAAAAGTTATCGATACGTTGCCCGGCTTCATCATCGGAAACCGTCACCATTTGTACTGAAGGATTGTCTGTTTTCATGGGGCGCGATTCTAAATAGTGCCGCCGGATAGCGCCACTCCTTTTTCTGTGCTTAACTGTCGGTCTGGCGGTTAAAGATAGCATTAATGTCGTTTTAACCACGCGGACCGTAGGGCTAATGCCCCGCGCCGGCGCGTTACAGCGCAACAATCTTTAACAGACAGGCAAAGTCACCTTGCTATAACTGCATCAGCAATGGAATAATGCTCTGTCTTTCCGTGCTGATTTCCCTTAGAACAAGGAAATTTGCGGAATTATTAAATTTGCCTGATCGTGCATAAACGCAGCAATGGCGTAAGACGTAATGTAAAATCAAGCAGTTAGCGGGCTGCGGATGGCTGCCTGACCGGCCAATGGAATCAGATCTGGCGACACTCTTCAGAAGCTGTTCCCCAGTTAAACGCGCTGTTTTCCACCAGGAAACACAGGCTACCGAAACATGCGCCTCTATGCAGGCGACAACCGGGAGGTTGACGTCGCTGCGATAAGACACGAGGCCATCGGTTTATCCCGGTCATAAGGCTCTTTTTGTCCGCAGCTCTATCAATAATGCAAGTAAGAATAACGAGTAAGTCAAGATGAAAAGAATGTTGATTAACGCAACTCAGCAGGAAGAGTTGCGCGTTGCCCTGGTTGATGGTCAACGGCTGTACGATCTGGATATCGAAAGCCCCGGACACGAACAGAAAAAAGCCAATATTTACAAAGGTAAAATCACACGCATCGAACCCAGTCTGGAAGCCGCTTTTGTTGATTACGGCGCCGAACGACACGGTTTTCTCCCTCTGAAAGAAATTGCCCGCGAATATTTCCCCAGCAACTACAGCTCGCACGGTCGCCCGAATATCAAAGATGTGTTGCGCGAAGGCCAGGAAGTCATCGTCCAGGTCGATAAGGAGGAGCGAGGCAACAAAGGCGCCGCGCTGACGACCTTTATCAGTCTGGCAGGCAGCTATCTGGTACTGATGCCCAACAATCCGCGCGCGGGCGGTATTTCCCGCCGCATCGAGGGCGACGACCGGACCGAATTGAAAGAAGCGCTCGGCTCGCTGCAGCTGCCCGACGGCATGGGTCTGATCGTTCGCACCGCCGGCGTGGGCAAATCCGCCGATGCGCTGCAGTGGGATCTGGCCTTTCGTCTGAAACACTGGGATGCGATTAAAAAGGCAGCCGAAGGCCGGCCAGCGCCGTTCCTTATCCATCAGGAAAGCAACGTTATCGTACGCGCTTTCCGTGATTACCTGCGCCCGGATATCGGCGAAATTCTGATAGACAATCCGAAAGTGCTTGAGCTGGCCAAAGAGCATATCGCCGCGCTGGGCCGCCCGGATTTCAGCAGCAAAATTAAATTTTACAGCGGCGAAATTCCGCTGTTCAGCCACTACCAGATTGAATCGCAGATTGAATCCGCGTTTCAGCGCGAGGTGCGTCTGCCTTCCGGCGGCTCGATCGTTATCGACTCCACCGAAGCGCTGACGGCGATCGACATCAACTCGGCGCGCGCCACGCGCGGCGGCGATATTGAAGAAACCGCGTTCAATACCAACCTGGAAGCGGCGGATGAGATCGCCCGCCAGTTGCGCCTGCGCGATCTCGGCGGTCTGATCGTCATCGACTTCATCGACATGACGCCGGTGCGCCACCAGCGCGAAGTGGAAAACCGCGTGCGCGACGCCGTGCGCCAGGATCGCGCGCGTATCCAGATTGGCCGCATCTCGCGCTTTGGCCTTCTGGAAATGTCGCGCCAGCGTCTCAGCCCGTCGCTGGGCGAATCCAGCCACCACGTCTGCCCGCGCTGCAGCGGCACCGGCACCATTCGCGACAACGAATCGCTGTCGCTTTCCATTCTGCGTCTGATTGAAGAAGAGGCGCTGAAAGAAAATACCCAGGAAGTTCACGCCATTGTACCGGCGCCGATCGCCTCCTATCTGCTGAACGAAAAACGCGAGGCGGTGAACGCGATAGAAAAACGGCAGGGCGGCGTACGCGCCATCATCGTGCCGAGCGACCGCATGGAAACGCCGCACTACTCCGTACAGCGCGTGCGCAAGGGCGAAGAGAAGCCGATGCTGAGCTATCTGTTGCCTCAGATGCATGAAGCTGAAAACGCGCTGCCGCAGGAAGAGCTGCCGGGCGAACGCAAACGCCCGGAACAGCCGGCCCTGGCGACCTTTATCATGCCCGATGCGCCGCCGGTTGAAACGCCGCAGCCCGCTCCCGCCGAGCCTGCCGCCGCCGCGCCGGCACAGCCTGGTTTCTTCTCCCGCCTGTTTAGCGCATTAAAAGGCATCGCCGCCGCGCCGGAAAAAAGCGCCAGCCAGCAGGAGGAAACCGAACCGGCCGGCAGCGCCAGCGAAGAACAGACGCCGCGTCCGGAACGCCGCCCGCAGCGTCGTCAAAGCAACGCCCGCCGCGATCGCAACAACCGCGATAACCGTGAGCCGCGTGAAAACCGCGACGCCCGCGACAATCGTGATACTCGTGAAAACCGTGATACTCGCGACAACCGCGACGTCCGGGATAACCGCGAGGAGCAGCGCAATCGCCGTCGTCAACCGCAAAATAACGTCGTCGATGAACGTAGCGCCGACATAGAGACGACCGACAGCGAAAAAACCTTGCGTGACGAACAGCCGCGCCGTGAGCCGCGTCCGGAACGTCAGCGTCGCCGCCAGGATGACAAACGTCAGGCGCCGCAGGAAGCGAAAACACAAGGCAACGTAGCCGAAGAAGACGCGGTGGATAGCAGCGCCGCGGAACAGGAGCAGCCGGTTCAGGTGATGCCGCGTCGTCAGCGTCGCCAGCTGACGCAAAGGATACGGGGCGACGTCGCGCCGGTCGAAAATGTCAGTCAGGCCGATACCGACGTACGGACGCTGCCGGCTCCCGTTCAGCCAACCGCCAACGTGTCTGAACCCGCTCAGTCTGACGATCAGGCGCAGGATAACAACCGCAACAGCGGCGAAAATGGCATGCCGCGTCGTTCACGCCGCTCGCCTCGCCACCTGAGGGTAAGCGGTCAGCGCCGTCGTCGTTACCGTGATGAACGCTATCCGACCCAATCGCCGATGCCGCTGGAGCAGGCTTCCGCCTCGCCGGAAATGGCGTCCGGTAAAGTGTGGATCAGCTATCCGGTCACCCAACAGCAGGCAGACATCGCCCCGGTCGCTCAGCCGAGCGTTATTGCGCAGGAAGAGGAGCACGACAGCCAGTTCTCGGCGCTGTCCTCGGCTATTCCGGAGCACTTTATCGAAGCCGAGCCGGAAGACGATATTGACTATGAAGAAGACGATATCGCGCAGGATGCCCCAATCAGCGTACAGGAGCCTGAGCAACCGCAGAATGCGGCCGCGCAGCCCGCGGCTGAAATCGCGGCGGGAAGTTCGAGCCCGGTCGCCGCGCCTCAGCCATTGGACGAAGAAGGACGAGAAGAAGCGGCGGCCGCGACGGTTGTTCCGTCTCAGCCCGTCGCCGCGCCGGCTGTAACGACGGCTGAGCAGCCTGCGGAAATCGTCGCACAGCCTGAAACGGCGGCTGAGCAGCCTGCGGAAATCGTCGCACAGCCTGAAACGGCGGCTGAGCAGCCTGCGGAAATCGTCGCACAGCCTGAAACGGCGGCTGAGCAGCCGGCGGAAGTCGTCGCACAGCCTGAAACGGCGGCTGAGCAGCCTGCGGAAGTCGCCGCACAGCCGGAAACGGCGGCTGAGCAGCCTGCGGAAGTCGTCGCACAGCCTGAAACGACGGCGGAACAGCCTGCGGAAGTCGTCGCACAGCCTGAAACGACGGCGGAACAGCCTGCGGAAGTCGTCGCACAGCCGGAAACGGCGGCTGAGCAGCCTGCGGAAGTCGTCGCACAGCCTGAAACGGCAGTTGAGCAGCCGGCGGAAGTCGTCGCACAGCCTGAAACGGCGGCGGAACAGCCTGCGGAAGTCGCCGCACAGCCTGAAACGGCAGTTGAGCAGCCGGCGGAAGTCGTCGCACAGCCGGAAACGTCGGCGGGACAGCCTGCGGAAGTCGCCGCACAGCCTGAAACGACAGTTGAGCAGCCTGCGGAAACCGTCGCCCAGACGGCAACGGCGGCGGAACAGCCTGCTGAGATCGTCGCACAGCCCGCTGCCGAACGGAGCAATGGCGCCGCCAGCGCGCCGATGACCAAAGCGCCCGCCCCGGCATATGTGCCGGATGCGATGCAGCAGAGCGAATGGCAGCGACCGGCATGGCATTTCAGCGGCAAAGGTTCTGCCGGTGGCCATAGCGCGGAGAATCAGTCCTCGGCTCCGGCAACCAGACCGTCCTCTGCTGAATAACGGACAGTCTGACAGCCTAAAAAAACACCCGCCATCCGGCGGGTGTTTTTTATTCAGCTATCCCGCCGTTCGACGGGGCGTGAAATTCAGACGAGAGATTTCAGCAGTCTGATCGTGGTAAATTCCACTTTGTTTTCCAGAGCCGCAATCAACGCGGTAAAATGCGCGGTTTTATTGTGCTCTTCCAGCGCTTCATTGCTCTTCCAGCGTTCAAAGAACAGGAATACGCCGGGTTCATTAATATCCTCGTGCAAATCGTACTGGATATTGCCCTCTTCCTGGCGAGCCGGCGCCACGGCCTGAGTTACCGCCTGAGTCACTTCCTGCAGGTATTCCGCTTTGGCCTTAAGGGTGGCAACCACACGTACTTCCATTTTTAACTCCTGTATTAACAACATGAACAGATGGGATCATAAAACGCTTTTCGGCGCAGAATTTCAACCCGGACTAAACAATGGGTGCAATTGTAGCGCATTATGCTTATGCTTAGCCCCCGGTATCGTTGTCCCCGAATTCCCTTACACGGCCACTGTTTTCCACTGATAGCCGGAGCATACTCCATGACCGCACAACCCCTCGTTCTGAAAATCCGTCGTCCCGACGACTGGCACCTCCACCTGCGCGACGATCGTCTTTTGCAGGCGGTGCTGCCTTTCACCAGCCAGCATTTCGGCCGTGCGATTATCATGCCGAACCTGACGCCGCCGATCACCTCCGTCGCCAGCGCCGTTTCCTATCGCCAGCGTATTTTGGCCGCGCTGCCCGCCGGTCATCGCTTTCAGCCGTTGATGACCTGCTACCTGACCGATACGCTGGATGCCGGTGAATTGAGCGACGGATTTAATCAGGGCGTGTTCACCGCCGCTAAACTTTATCCAGCCAACGCCACCACTAATTCCAGCCACGGCGTGACCAACGTCGCCGCTATTTACCCTCTGCTGGAACAGATGCAGCGCCTCGGCATGCCGTTGCTGATCCACGGAGAAGTCACCGATCCCGAGATCGATATTTTCGATCGGGAGGCCCGTTTTATCGAACGCACGATGGAGCCATTGCGCCGGCAGTTCCCCGAGCTGAAAATCGTCTTCGAGCACATTACCACGCGCGAAGCCGCACAGTACGTGCAGGATGGGAATCGTTTTCTGGCCGCCACCGTTACCCCGCAGCATCTGATGTTCAATCGCAACCATATGCTGGCCGGCGGCATCCGTCCCCATCTGTACTGTCTGCCGATTCTGAAGCGCAACGTTCATCAACAAGCGCTGCGTGCGGCCGTGGCCAGCGGCTCAGACCGTTTCTTTCTCGGCACCGACTCGGCGCCTCATCCGCGCCATAAAAAAGAGTCCGACTGCGGCTGTGCCGGTGTCTTCAACGCGCAGGCGGCGCTCAGCGCCTATGCTACCGTGTTCGAAGAGATCGATGCGCTACAGCACCTGGAAGCCTTCTGTTCGCTGAACGGACCTCGTTTCTACGACCTGCCGGTAAATAATGACTGGATTGAACTACGGCGCGCCGAGACAACCTTCCCTGCGGAGATCGCGCTGGGCGACGACGAGAACCTGGTGCCGTTCCTGGCCGGACAAACTCTCAACTGGTCGGTAAAACTGGTATAACGCGCTTCTGGCTTAACCGAACCGGCGGCGTCGTTCGGTTAAGTCCGACCGCGGCGCGGCGGAAATGGGGTTAATCCTCAGAGCTCGCGTCACGGCCCGCACTTGTTGTTGCCTTTCGTTGCAGATAACTGTATAAATAAACAGTTATCCATTTCGGAGGCAATCATGCGAGTCGAAGTTACTCTGGCCAAAACGGCCCCCTTACCGCCCGGCGCGCTCGAAGCATTAACCAGTGAACTCAGTCGCCGCGTGCAGCAACACTATCCTGATACTCCCGTTCAGATTCGCTACGCCGGCAGCAATCAGTTGGTTGTGCTGGGCGGAAATAAAGACGATAAAGAACAGATTTCCGCCATACTGCAGGAAACCTGGGAAAGCGCCGACGACTGGTTCTTCAGCGGCTAAAATAGGTGGGCATCGCCTCAGTCCGGCATGCCCCCGCCCTTTTCGGTCGCCCCGGCATCTCAGGTTAACGCCGGGGCGAGGTTCAGGAGCAGGCCAGCGTCGGTAGTCTGAATGATTTAACCGATATACAGACGAAACGTTTCTCCACGCGCTGGTAAATTTATTACTTCCAGGCTGTAATAAGACTATCATCATGTATGTCCGGCATATTTCAGCGTAAGGCAAAACGGCGGCGCATCATGCGTCGTTATTATCACCCCGACCGGTTGCGGCGACTCACTCGACCACATCCAGCCGGCGGCAACCTGAAAGATGACGGGAATATCTGGTCTGTTATTAATGAGGTAAATCGCATGACGGCGGAAAAACCAGAAGAAGCAATGACGTTCGGCGAACTGCTGGCGTTTATCAGCGAGCAACAGCGTCGGATCACTGTACTGGAATCTGCCTTTTCCTCTCTGGCGTTTGCCCTTGATGAAAAAACCAGTCAGTTGGTGATCCATAATCTAAAACTCGAAGCTCAGAATCAAACACGGGACCCGCAGGAGAAAAAACATTTTGAGCATCTTGCTGCGGTGCTGGAAAAAAACGCCGGGCTTAGCGTCGAGTCCCCTCGCGCGGATGACGATAACTAAGCCGCTTTCCCTGCGCGCCGGCGGGCGCGCAGACAGTTTTCCTTATCATTGTCCGCTCCAACCATAGCGCCTGCGTAATTTTTACAAAAAATAGTGCAATTGTTTTCCATAAAGCGAATAAGCGGCGATATACTGAAACCCGTCGTCTGTTTTTCAGGAGTCGCTGTAAACCTCATAGTCACTCACGCCAGTAACTAGTCATAAGGGGTCTATATGGATAGGAAAGATGAAGTCATTCAAACACATCCGCTCGTTGGTTGGGATATCAGCACTGTAGACAGTTATGACGCCATGATGATTCGCCTGCATTACATTACCGCGGCGAATCAAACGCCGGAAGAAGCTCAGGTTGACCGTACGCTCTGGTTAACCACCGATGTAGCCAGACAGCTCATTAATATCCTTGAGGCTGGCATAGCAAAAATCGAGTCCACGGATTATCAGGTGCAGGATTACCGTAAGCATTAACGTTAGTCACCTCGTTATTGGGTTTTATTTTTCATCTCATCGTTCGTTTTCTTTTTCCGCATGGCACCGTCGCGACGGCGGTGCCAGACCATACTCACACCTTATTTCCCTATTCCTTACCGGCAAATGCAAACCGAAAGCAACGCATTATTTACCCCGCAATGCCATATTTTGTATTTTCAAAGTAAATAGCCGTATTCGTCCATCGCATCACCGATTATTTATTACCCTGCGCGGCCCTGGCGGGCAACGTAAATAAGGCGCTAATAGCGCCGGCGTCAGCCATCGCGGGCTGAACGCCGTAGCCGACTGTGCAGAAAAAAGTTATATGGTTATAAAAAAAACAGTTATTACCCGGAAAGTTGAAATAAATTTTTGATTAACGATGCAACCTATGCTCAAAAAAACTGACTCAGATTGTAATTTGTTATTAATTGAAACTTTATATTGCTTTTATGTTTCCATCTGTTAATTTTTGCAGCATTAATACGATAACCAGTCGGTTCAGATGGATACTTCGGGAGGTCCGGGCATGCCCTGGCGCAATAATTCAGCACGCTATGGTCATATCAGCATTCTTCTGCACTGGGGCGTAGCTCTGGCGGTCTACGGCATGTTTGCACTCGGCCTGTGGATGGTCTCGCTGGGATACTACGACGTGTGGTATCACCGCGCGCCTGACCTGCATAAGGGTATTGGCTGCCTGCTGTTCGCCGTACTGCTGTTTCGCATCCTTTGGCGCTTTATCTCTCCGCCGCCGCGGCCGCTGAGCCATTACTCCGCGTTGACGCGCACTGGCGCCACGCTGGCGCACCTGGCGCTGTATGTGCTGCTGCTTTCGATTTTAATCAGCGGCTATTTAATTTCCACCGCTGACGGACAACCGATATCGGTTTTCGGCTGGTTCTCTGTACCAGCCGTATTGAGCGGCCTGAAGGATCAGGCCGATATTGCCGGCGATGTGCACTTTTATCTGGCATGGGGCGTGGTGATTCTGTCAGCGCTGCACGCATTAGCCGCATTAAAACACCACTTTATTGATGGTGACATGACGTTGAAACGGATGCTGGGTCGCCGCATCGGTTAACTAATTACATTAATGGAGATTCGCCATGCTAAAGAAAACACTGCTGGGTTTAACGTTAGGCTCCCTGTTAGTCTCTGCCGGAACGGCGATGGCCGCGGATTATCAGATAGATAAACAAGGCCAGCATGCGTTTATCGAGTTCCGCATTAAACATTTGGGCTACAGCTGGCTGTACGGCAGCTTCCGCGACTTTGACGGTAGTTTCACCTTTGATGAAAAGTCCCCCGCCGCCAATAAGGTTAGCGTAACAATTAACACCAACAGCGTGGATACCAACCACGCCGAGCGAGATAAACACCTGCGCGGCGCGGATTTCCTCAACGTAACCAGCCATCCACAGGCCACCTTTACCTCAACCGCGGTGAAGCAGGATGGCGATGAGCTGGACATTACCGGCAACCTGACGCTAAATGGCGTAACTAAACCGGTGACGCTGGAAGCAAAACTCATCGGTCAGGGCGACGATCCCTGGGGCAAATATCGGGCCGGTTTTGAAGCGGAAGGCAAAATTAAATTGAAAGACTTCAATATCAACTATGATCTGGGGCCGGCCTCGCAGGAAGTGGAGCTGATTATCTCGCTTGAAGGCGTGCGCAAATAATCTTTACCCGAGCCAGAGCGCCCCGCCGAAGCGCGACGTCTCTGGCTGGTTTCGCATTACTCGTCGTTCGTCTTATCATCCGGCGACGGGATCTGCAGCGTGGCGCGCAGCAGCCCTTTCGATTTATTGAAGATCTTCATGCCGTTTTCCCGCCCGCGCCGCCGCAGACGCTGTTCCTCCACCGGCAGCGCCAGTTCCTGGCGGCAGGTCGGACTACAGCAGCCCTGATATTTTTCCGCACAGGCCGGGCACTGGATAAACAGCAGATGGCAGCCTTCATTGCGGCAGTTGGTGTGGCTGTCGCAGGCCGTGCCGCACTGATGGCAGTGCGCGATCACATCATCGGTAATGCGTTCGCCCATTCGCTCATCGAAAACAAAGTTTTTACCGACAAACTTTAGCGGCAGCCCTTGCTGCTTTGCGCGGCGGGCATACTCAATAATTCCGCCCTCGACGTGGTAAACATTGTTAAAGCCGTTGTGCCGCATCCAGGCGCTGGCCTTTTCACAGCGAATACCGCCGGTGCAATACATCACGATCTTCTTATCGCGCTCATCCTTAAGCATGTCCACCGCCATTGGCAGCTGATCGCGGAAAGTGTCCGACGGGATCTCAATCGCATTTTCGAAATGACCAACCTCATATTCGTAGTGGTTGCGCATATCGACAAACAGAGCATCGGGATCCTGCGCCATGTCGTTAACCTGGCTGGCATTCAGATACTGACCGACATGAGAGGGATCAAAGGATGGATCGTCGATACCATCCGCCACAATACGCTCCCGCACCTTCATGCGCAGCACCCAGAACGACTTGCCGTCGTCCTCCAGCGCAATATTGAGACGCACCTGATCCAGCGCCGGGTGGGAAGAGAACAGTGTCTGACGGAAGACGTCAAACCGGCTCTGCGGCACGCTGATCTGCGCGTTGATGCCCTCGCCGGCAATATACACGCGGCCAAAGACGTTAAGTGCGCCGAAGCTGAGATACAGACTGTCGCGAAAGGCCCGAGGATCGTCGAGGGAAAAATATTTATAAAAAGAAACTGTGGTGCGCGGTTCGGTTTCAGCCAGCATACGCGCCTTCAGTTCCTCATTTGAAATTCGGTTATGTAACACTGGCATGGTGTACGTTCCTGTCTTCACTGAGGGAAAAACTCACTATTAACACCGCTGTAACGCGATATAAACGGCGGCGTATCATACCCGATCGCTGCGTATCTGTCAGGCCGCACGTAAAATGGCAGATGTCCGCCTCTCTTATTAACGACTCAACCGACCCGGGCGTGACGTCCCCCCACGGAGATGAAGGGATTATTTGTTAAACCGACGCACAATCTGCTACTTATCAAACCTGCATAAAAGCCAAAACGGTTTTATACTGTCACCGTCTCTTTCTGTGTTTAATAGCAAATTAGCTCAAATAATAAACATAAAATAGATAAATTGCCTCATTTAACGGTTAAAAACATTACACTGCTCTGGTGCGCCGGGTAAGGACCCGCTTCGCTCACTATTGTTTTTTTACTCTCACCCAGGAGTCCTCTGAAAAATTAAGGCTATGACACAACTACCTTCTTTTAATCGCTCTCTGTTATATCCGCGTTACTGGCTGACCTGGATCGGCGTTGGTTTGCTCTATCTGGTAGTTTTGCTGCCTTATCCTCTGCTATATCGCCTGGGTACGCTGTTGGGGCGCCTCTCTATGCGGGTCGTACCGCAGCGCGTAAAGGTCACCCGACGGAATCTGGAGCTCAGCTTTCCCGCCATGTCGGCTGAGGAACGCGAGCTGTGGGTAAAAAGGAATTTTGAATCTGTCGGCATGGGCGTGCTGGAAACCGGGATGGCCTGGTTCTGGCCGGACTGGCGTATCGAACGCTGGTTTACAGTCAAAGGTCTGGAAAATATCACTCCACATCTGCAGCAAAAGCGCGGCGTTTTGCTGATCGGTCTGCATTTTCTGACCCTCGAACTGGGCGCTCGCATCTTTGGCATCCAGAATGCCGGCATTGGCGTTTATCGCCCAAACGATAATAAGCTGATCGACTGGCTGCAAACCTGGGGACGCATGCGTTCGAATAAAACCATGCTCGATCGCCGCGATCTAAAGGGCATGATCCGCGCGCTAAAACAGGGAGAAATTCTCTGGTATGCGCCGGACCACGACTACGGCCCGCGCAGCAGCGTGTTTGTTCCCCTGTTTGCCGTTGATAAGGCCGCCACTACGGCGGGCACTTACATTCTGGCCCGCGCCGCGCGGCCGGCGATACTGCCCTTTGTACCGCGTCGCTTGCCGGACGGCAAAGGCTACGAACTGCTGATCCAGCCGGCCGAAATGGAGCTGCCGCTGGAAAATGAAGTCGTCGCCGCCAGGCGGATGAATCAGATAATCGAGCAGAATATTCTGCTGGCGCCGGAGCAGTATATGTGGCTGCATCGTCGTTTTAAAACCCGCCCGCCCGGCGAGCCTTCTCTGTATTAACCCGGTCTTTTTTCTGCCAGCACTTCCGGCTCGCCGGAGCGTGCTGGCGCAAGCGTTTTTGTCCGCGCTGCCGCTACCATCCCTCCTGTAACGCGAACCTGAATACGGCGTCGACCGCGTCTGGTCGACAGGCGCCGCGCAGATCAAAAAAAGGGCAGCCCTGAGGCTGCCCTTTTCACGTTAACGCGCCATCAACTCAAGCCCGCCGGCGGCGCTAATGTCTGGTAGTACTCATTCCAGTCCGCGTGACGTTCCGGCCGCTGCCACAGCCGGAAATGCAGACGCGCCATGGTTACCGGGTCGCTGAGCAGAACCAGTCGACTGGCGTTGTCGACCTCCATCGGCGCCCGACTGAGCGCCTGCTGGACGCGCAGTTCCCGCCCGTCCTCGATTGCCTGGCTGAAACGGTGCCTGGCGGTAGCCATCGCGCTGGTCAACGCGTTAAACGAAGGGTCGAACACGGCGTGCATAAACCCGTTTTCCAGCTTACGCTGCCGGTTCTGACGACAATATTCGTCCGTCGCCACCAGCTCACGCGGCGGCGCATACTCTTCCGGTATCAGCAGCAGACCGGCGCGCTTGCAGGCCAGCCCAAGCGACGCCCGGCTGGAGTAGACCGACACGAACGGCGACAAAATCAGCGAGAAGACGATAGGCGCCAGCCACCATAAGAAACGCAGATCCAGCCAGGCCATGCCCAGCGCCCACACCAGCCCCAGCGCCAGCTGGGAGCCATGGCGCACGAAAGCTTCACTCCAGGGCGTCGCGTCGTCATCGCGCTGCGGCGACTTCCACTGCACAGACCAGCCCAGGAAGGCGCTGAACACGAACACCGTATGAAACAGCATGCGCACCGGCGCCAGCAGCACCGAGAATAGCATCTCGATCAGCATCGACAGCGTCACCCGAAAAGCGCCGCCATAGGGCTTTGCGCCCTTCGCCCACACCAGAATAACGCTGAGCAGTTTGGGCAGGAACAGCAGCACCAGCGTGGTGGAAAACAGCGCGATCGCCAGTTCGGGACGCCACTGCGGCCAGACCGGGAACAGCTGCCGCGGCTGCAGGAAGTACTGCGGCTCCATCAGCGTATGCACCACCTGCAGCGCGGTGGAAAGCGCCAGGAACATAAACCACAGCGGCGCCGACAGGTAGGACATCACCCCGGTAAGGAATACCGCGCGATGAACCGGGTGCATGCCTTTAACCAGAAACAGCCTGAAATTCATCAGGTTGCCATGACACCAGCGGCGATCGCGTTTTAATTCATCCAACAGATTAGGCGGCAACTCTTCATAACTGCCGGGCAGATCGTAAGCAATCCAGACGCCCCAGCCGGCACGCCGCATCAGCGCCGCTTCCACAAAGTCGTGCGACAGAATCGCCCCGGCGAACGAACCGGCGCCCGGCAACGGCGCGAGCGCGCAGTGCTCAATGAACGGCTTGATGCGAATAATCGCATTGTGCCCCCAGTAATGCGACTCGCCTAACTGCCAGAAATGCAAACCGGCGGTGAACAGCGGCCCGTATACGCGGGTGGCGAACTGCTGACAGCGCGCGTACAGCGTATCCATGCCGGATGCTTTCGGCGCCGACTGGATAATGCCGGCATTCGGATTGGCTTCCATCAGCCGAACCAGGCCGGTAAGGCACTCGCCGCTCATCACGCTGTCGGCGTCCAGGATTACCATGTAGCTATATTGGCTGCCCCAGCGCCGGCAGAAATCGTCGATGTTGCCGCTTTTACGCTTCACGCGGCGGCGACGGCAACGGTAGAAAATACGTCCGGCCCCGCCGACATCGCGACACAGCTCCATCCAGGCCTTCTGTTCGGCCACGCAGATATCCGCATCGTTGCTGTCGCTCAAGACGTAAATATCGAAATGGTCGATCTGTCCGGTGGCTTCGACCGACTCATAGGTCGCCCGCAGCCCGGCGAATACCCGCTCAACATCCTCATTGCAGATCGGCATGATAAGCGCCGTTCGATGCTGCGGATTGAGCGGTTCATCGCCCACCGTGGTGGAGGAGATACTGTATTTATCGCGTCCGATCATCAGCTGCAGGAAGCCCATCAGCGCGGTCCAGAATCCCGCCGATACCCAGCAGAACAGCACGGCGAACAGCACCAGAATGCCGCTTTGCAGCACATAAGGCAGCAGTTGCAGCACCGATTGCAGCCAGTGCTGATGCACCATCTCAAACGGGTCGATCAGCGCCCAGCCCTGATATGGCAGGATCGTTTTCATATACCAGGTGGCGATGACGGTCTGAAACAGCGTCAGCGCCAGCAGGATATAGCGTCGAATAGTGCCGACCATGCGCCACTTATTCTCCGCGATCCTCTCTTCCGGGCTGCCGTGATGATGGCGGCTCGCCTTCTGCCGCCCCGTCACGCTGTCCCAGAAACGGGCCACCGGATTGGTGCGCCAGGCGTCGGGAAACATTGGGGTGCGCTTAATCACCGGCATGGCTTTCAGCGCCGTTCTCCCCTGCGTATCCTTGCCCAGCTGTTTCCCCTGCGCCAGCGCGTCCGGCCATGCAGCCTCCAGACGGCGCTGCACGGAGTTCAGCGCAACGTCATCGGCGGATTGCGTTTCTATCGCCTGCCCGTCGGACAGTTGCTGATGCAGAGCGGATAACTGATCGCTGCCGGAAGACGGCAGAGCCTGTTGCAGCGCCTCTTTCTGCCCGGCAGAAAGAGGCAGCTTCCCGATATAGTCGGGAGCAGAAAAGGTTGACTTATTCATTCGCAGGTAGCTGATAGCTCCAGGTTTCCGTCAGAGTCGTTTCACCATTAACCAGCGCGGCCCGCATTTCCGTCGGCTGCTTATTGTCTTTCACGCGCACGCGCAGCATCAGACGCCAGCCGTGCGTCACCGGATTATAGCGTACGCTGTTCTCGACGATTTCACCGTTATCGCCAATGCTGGCCTGCGCCGTAATCGGCGTCTGCTCGTCCATGCCCTCCATTACCGGACCGTGGAAGTCGACCACAAACGCCACCGTGCCGTCCGGCTGACGAATCAGGTTGGACTGCTTCACATCGCCGGTGGAACGACGGGTCTGTTGTACCCAGGCGATATCCTGCGAATGCAGCGCGTCTTCATCGCGGGTGAAACGCAGACGGTAATTCAGCTCCAGCGGTTTACCCGCTTCCGGCAGCGTTTCCGGCGTCCAGAACGCCACGATATTATCGTTGGTTTCATCCGCAGTCGGGATTTCCACCAGTTCGACTTTCCCTTTGCCCCACTCGCCGCGCGGTTCAACCCAGCCGCTCGGACGCAGATCGTAGCGATCGTCCAGATCTTCATAGCCGCTGAAGTTGCGGCCGCGCTGCAGCAGACCAAAGCCTTTCGGATTTTCAACCGTATAGGTACTGACCGACAGATGCTTAGGATTGTTCAGCGGGCGCCAGATCCATTCATCATTACCGGCGTGAATAGACAAGCCGTTGGAATCGTGCAGCGCCGGACGATAGTTGATGGTCGGCGAGGGCTGATTCGGCCCGAACAGGAACATGCTGGTCAGCGGCGCGATACCGATTTTACCCACTTTATCGCGCAGATAGACCCGCGACTGAACATCCACGATGCCATCCCGCGCCGGGTAAATGGTAAAGCGATAGGCGCCGGCGGCGCGCGGCGAATCCAGCAGCGCATAAATCACCAGGTGCTTATCTTCCGGCTTCGGCCGCTCAATCCAGAACTCGCGAAAACGCGGGAACTCTTCGCCCGAAGAAAGCGCCGTATCGATAGCCAGACCGCGGGCCGATAGCCCATAGATCTGACCGCGGCCGACAACGCGGAAGTAGCTGGCGCCCAGCATGCTGAGGATTTCGTCGTCTTTACCCACTTTATTGATCGGATAAAGCACTTTGAACCCGGCAAAGCCCAGATCTTTTACCGTTTCGGGATCGTGGTTAACCGGGCCGAAATTAAAATAATCAGCGGAATATTTGATTTCCTGCACCGTGGTGGCGGTCACTTCGTTAATTTTGACCGGCGTATCGAAATACATACCCTGGTGATAAAACTGCAGCCTGAAAGGCGTCTGCAATGTGTTCCAGTAAGCCTTATCGTGATTGAACGAAATCTGCTGATAATCAGCAAATTTCATATCGCGAAATTGCGCCGGCAAATTGCTTTTAGGGGCTTCATACCCTTTGGCGGCAAGCTTTTCAGCCTGACTGGCCACATCATCGATGCTAAATGCCCATGCCGGCAAAGAAGATAGCGACAACATGACGGCAGCAGAAAGCCAGCTCAGACTGGCTACTCGCGGCCTTACTTCAGATTTATTGACCAGCACATCTCCCCCTGTTCGTGTGCTCACACTAATTAAAATCCATATTAATGGATAATTTAGCTTTCCGACAACCTGATAAACATATGGTTCATCATAACAGTTCAGTGATTAAACAGCGAAACATCATTCTGCCCCGAAACCGCCTGTAACAAAGGATTGCGCTCACTCAGATGAATCTGAAAGCGGGCAAAAAACACGCCAAAAATGCAGGCTGACAATGAGGAAATAATGACAACCCGCTATCGCCTCCCGTCCTTTACGCTATTATTCTATCGCCAACCCGCGATAGCGACGCGTACGACAAACGCCCTATTGTGCAACCCGCCCTGATCCGCCAATTCAATGGTGTGATGATATACAGCGCGTTAGCGCCATATATCATCCGACCAGTCAGACGTTAACGAATTGCTCATCACCCGGCGCGAAAATAAGGTACAGTAGCGCCACTTTTTTATTTACAGCATGAGCCACCGCACCCTGTGGCGCGGCATCAATTTCGACGACGGAAAGCGTTTGCGCGGCGTGATCGCCCGGCTCCTGCGTTTGTCTCTCGCCGCCGCGACGCGCAGTGCTGAATATTTATCCCGCTGAACGGCAGAACGAATAATGTCTCACCCTGATACGCCATACGGCGCCGCGCCTGTCTCGCAGGATGCGACAGCGCTGTCGCCGCGCGCCGCGCTGATCGCGCTGCTGATGCGGCTGCACTTTTATATCGGCCTGTTTGTCGGCCCGTTTATCTTTATGGCCGCGCTGACCGGCACGCTGTATGCGCTAACGCCGCAAATAGAAAATCATCTCTATGCCCGGCAGCTGTTTAGCGACAGCCGCGGCCAGGTTCAGCCGCTGTCGCGACAGATTAACGCGGCGCAGTCGGTTATTGGCGCGCGCGCCGATATCTGGCTGTCGGCGGTGCGCCCGGCGGCGGCCGGCGAAACCACCCGGGTGATGTTTGCATCCGACGGGTTTGGCCCGTCGGAAAGCCGGGCTATCTTTATCGATCCGGTTAACCTGGCGGTACGCGGCGATCTGATGGTGTATGGCACCAGCGGCGTACTGCCGTTGCGCACCTGGCTGGACTACCTGCATCGCAGCCTGTTACTGCCCGGCGATATCGGCCGCAATTACAGCGAGCTGGCGGCATCCTGGCTGTGGGTCGCCGCGCTGGGCGGCGTGCTGTTGTGGTGGATGACGCGGACGCGCGGCGTCAGAAGCAAGCGCGCCAGCGCCCGCAGTCGCTCCGCGGCCGGACGCAGAGTCCGTTTACGCGGCCGGCACAGCATCGTCGGTCTGCTGCTGTTGCCCGGGCTGATATTTTTCTCCGCGACCGGGCTGACCTGGTCACAGTGGGCGGGCGGCAACATCAGCGCGGTGCGCAACATGCTGGAATGGCAAACGCCGGACGTCAACACCCTGCTCGCCGCTCCCGAAACGCCGATGCATGAACACGAACATCACCATACGCCGTCAGCCTCCGGGCAGGCGCATCCGCCCGCGCCGGCGGAAACCTTCGATGCGGTTCTGGCCCAGGCACGTATGGCCGGCATTGATGCGGAAAAAGTAGAAATAAGACCCGCAGCCCAGACCGGCCGCGCCTGGCGGGTGACGGAAATCGATCGGCACTGGCCAACGCAGGTGGACGCGGCCGCAGTCGATCCCACGACGCTGGCGGTGGTGGACAAAACGGATTTCAGCCGCTTTCCACTGGCGGCGAAACTGACCCGCTGGGGCGTGGATGCCCATATGGGAGTGCTGTTCGGCTGGCTGAACCAACTGGTGCTGGTTCTGTTCGGCGCCGGACTATGCGTGACGATTATCTGGGGATACCGGATGTGGTGGCTAAAGCGGCCGCGTCACGGCAATCACCCCAATCCGGCGCGGACGCTGACGGCGGTATTTCTGCGCAGCCCGTTCGCCGTACGCTTAGCGTTGCCGCCGGCCGCGCTGCTGCTGGGATGGTTTTTGCCCGTCATGGGGTTCAGCCTGCTGGTTTTTCTGCTGCTTGACGTGGCGCGCTGGGCGCTGCGGCGGCGACGCGGCGTCTGACGTCGCGAAGGCCGGACAGACAAGAAAGGGGCGGCATACGGACTCATCATCCCGCATGCCGCCTGAAGAGCCAGGTTAAAACGAGCTCCAGTTGGCCTCTTCCTGCTGTTTCGCGTTGCTCTTATCCATCAATTTTGCCGCCGGCAGCGCCGTCGACTGGCGTGGTGCCTTATACTCGTCGGGCTGTATCAGACGATCCGACGCGTTAAGCTTAAAGGTACTGACCATCTGCGTCAGACTGGTGGCCTGCGACTGCAGCGACAGCGCCGCCGAGGCCGCTTCCTCAACCAGCGCGGCGTTTTGCTGCGTGGTAGTGTCGATCTGCCCGACGGCAAGGTTGATCTGATTAATACCGTCGCTTTGCTCGCGACTCGCCTGAGCGATTTCCACAATAATACCGCTGACGTTCTGCGCGCCTTTGCCGAGCTGTTCGATAATTTCGCCGGCGTTTTCCACCAGCGACATACCGTCTCTGACCTTGTCTACCGAATCATCGATCAGATCTTTAATTTCTTTGGCCGCCGTTGCGCTACGCTGCGCCAGAGAGCGCACCTCGCTGGCGACCACCGCGAAACCACGTCCCTGTTCGCCGGCTCGCGCCGCTTCCACCGCCGCATTAAGCGCCAGAATATTCGTCTGGAAAGCAATACCGTCAATCACGCCGATAATATCGGCCATGCGCTGAGAAGAGTCGCGAATGCCGCGCATTCTTTCGGTGACCGACCCCATAACTTCGCTGCTGTGCTGCGCGGTTTGCGAAGCCTCGGCGGCAATAGAGGTCGCCTGATGGGTGTTTTCCGCCGTATTTTTGATAGTGGAAGTCAGTTGCTCCAGCGAGGACGCCGTCTCTTCCAGCGAACTGGCCTGCTCTTCCGTCCTGGCCGACAGATCCTGGTTACCGGCGGCAATCTGCGACGCCGCGGTAGAGATGGTTTCCGCCCCATCGCGCACCTGGCTGACGATAGCGCGCAGACTGCCGTTCATATTATCCAGCGCCAGCAGTAGCTGACCGGTTTCATCCCGCCGCGTCACATTAATGCTGGAGGTCAGATCGCCGTTGGCTACCTTTTCCGCCACCTGTAACGCATCCTTAATCGGCCTGACCACGCTACGAGTGATCAACCAGGCAATCATCGCCCCGGCCAGCAGACCGAAAACAATCATGCTCACCAGCAGCGAACGGGAAAAATGATAGCTTTCCAGCACCTCCCGCTCAGAGGCGGACATGCGCTCGTCCTGGCTGTTGATCAGCTTTGTCACCTGCTCCTTGTAAGTGTGCTGCACCGGGCGCATCACGTCCATAAACTCCGCCTGTCCGCGCTCGCGCTCGCCGCTCAGGCTGAACTGCACGACCTTCGAGTAAGTCGCCAGGAAGGCTTCGCGCGAGCGCATAATGTCGCGTAATATCACCTGCGATTTTTCATCGTTCGCCGTATTTTGCAGATCGTCCAGCAGCGCGGTCAGTTTCTGGCTGATCGCTTTAACATCTTCAACCTTACGATTAATCTGCTCTGGCTCCGTCAGCACTAAAAGCAGCTGAATTTCAAGCAGGGCATCGTTTAATCCATTGATCAAATTATTGCCTTTTACGGTTAGCGGATAATCCTTCGTTACGATAGTATCGACCCGCTCATGAAAACGCCCCAGATTGACGATAGCGATACTGCCCACCAGAATAAGCAACAGAATTAACAGGGAAAATCCTCCGCCTAATCTAAAACCAATACGCCAGTTTGAAATGTTCACGCTTATCTCCTTATGTAATAAAAACAAACTGTCTTCCTGCCCGAAAATTATTCCCCGGCTGATTTTCCGATATATTTCTCAGATATCGGAGAGATAAGGAAAACAGTATTAGAAAAAAATCGCTCTTTTCTGAATGGCAAAAAACAGGCAGGATGGATGAAAAACTGCGCATCTGACCTTATGTCATTGCGCGGTTCTGACGAAGACGCGGATGTTGTTTTATTTATATAAAAAGCGTTATCGACCATGCGGTGCGGGTATTCCTGCCATTATTTACACTGACGGCTGACAAAAGTCAGGATATAGGGAACTGCCGGGCAGCTCTCATCTCATTCCTGGCTGGTATCGGCACGCAATCCGGAATCTTTATGGCACCGATCGGTAAAACAGGTTAAAAAAACCAAGATTATAGAAAAAATCTATCAAAGATGATTTGATCTCCGAATCCAGTGTGGGATTGCCGAAAATTTAAGCGCGCCGTCGGCGTTTATTGATATCGCCGGCCACCGACAACGCAATGAACGCGGACTCTTTCTCTTATGTCGGAGCAGAGAAACGTTTTTCGGCGACCAGAAGGATAAATCAGGCGTGAGCCAAAAAAGCGTCGCGCCGGCCGCGCGCCATCGCAAACACTATCGCCGGTCGCGGAGCGATGTCGCGGTCTGCAGAACGAGGAGCTGGAATGGACGGAGCCTTGAGCGCAAACCGCACATCGACGGCACGCAATAATGTGACGAGAGGGGTAACGGCATGTTGTCTGGCGGGAGGCCGGATTACTCAGGCTGGTTGATGCTGAAAAGTGACCTTCCAGTGAGACTGGCATTCCATCCGCGCGTTGGGAATATAGCCGGCTTTCAGTCGCCAGTGGCTTTCGGCTATCGCCCAGACGAGCAGCGACTGGTTGTTCAGCACAATGCTTTTCTGCTGATAGATAACGGCGAAGTAACCCGATTTCTGCTCGTTTTTGTAGATCTCATACCGGTAACTCGCGCCCTTGTCGTCATTTTTTTCAAAAATAAGCGTCTCTTTTAAGGTTCCCACCAGCATGCGCGCCTCCGGCAATAATGATTGATCATTAACTATCGGCAGAAAGTGGAAAAACCTTATCGGTCGCTATCGAACAGTCGCAATGTCAGGCAAGCGGCATGCCATTGCTTTATCTGGCGGGGAAAATGGGCAATGGCATGCCGGGTAGAGTCGTGGCGGGTTATTTCTTCTTAGCAGAACCTTTTTCTTTTAGTAACTGTCTAATTTTCTTTAATTCTTTTGACGTCAACGGATTTTCTGTCTTTTCTTCGGTATTCTGACTATCCACCGCGTCGCTGTGCACGGCAGGCTTCTCCGTTTCAACTGCAGGTTCAAAGCTTTGCGCAAGACGGATACTGACTTCGGTACTAATGGAGTGATTATTTTCCAGCGCGGCAGCTTTAATTTTCTCTTTCAATTCCAGAGGAATCTTCAGTGACAACCCCGACATCTCACTCATTTTATTACCTTTCTCATATGGGAAAGCACCAGGTTAAGCCAGGCCAGACTCAATGTCCATACTGTAATAAAAATTTAATTTAACTGTCACATGGCCTGGTATTTCTGTTAATTAGCTCACATAATTTAGCGTCTGCGGCGCGGCAATCATTATCCGTTTTTTTATCGCCTGAATACGTCAGCCGTTAATATTATTCCGCACATGGCGAATGGATATTATACGTCAACGCCATCCCAGGCGCCGTGAGTCAATTATCTTACCCGACACACCCGTTTTAATTTCCAGCGCCACGCTATATTTTGATCAATGATTGACCGATGAAGAAAATACGTTGACCACCACTACGCCGCCAATAATCATACCCAGACCAATTAGCGCGGGAAGATCCAGTTTCTGGCCATACACCAGCCAGCCAATGATGCCAATCAGCACAATACCGACGCCGGACCAGATAGCATAAATGATGCCTATCGGTAAGGTACGCATCGTAATAGAAAGACACCAGAATGACAGCGCATAGCAAACGATCGTGATCCCGCCGGGCAACCAGCGAGTAAATCCATCCGACGCCTTCAGGCATGTTGTTGCGATAACTTCCATCACAATAGCCACGGCGAGATAAACCATACCCCCGTTATTCATATTCACCACTCTTTGCAAAAAATAACCGACCCGTTTATCCACGGGTGAAAAATAGCCGGGAAGCGGCGGCAAACATTCTCCCATTAACGATTCTGACTGGCAATGCCGGACTGCGTTTGCCGCGACGCACGCGTTGCGCCGCCGGATAGAGGGAAAAGACCGGAGAAAATATTCAGGCGCGGCATACTTCGCTGCGTTAAGGCAAAGCGCCACGCCCCTCTCCGACCGGCCTTATTCGTTACTGCCGCTGAAAGTCCAGCGTCGCGAACTGCTTCAGGTTAGGCAAGACCGTCGTTTCACTGGCGACTAGCGAAAACCCGATATCCTGCATGGCGGCGATCAACTTTTCATCGTTGATATCATGGTGCAATTGCGAGATCTCGCCGAATGAATCCTGATACGGCGATGTGGACACAAACGAATCGCCGTTATTTTTCTGAATCACGCAAGAAACAAATTTGGCGGAATGATCCCGCACCTTAGCGCAAAATACATCCAGCCCGATATATTCAATCAGCAAATTGGCGACAATTAAATCCACTGCGGGAATCTGTACTTCCGCCTGCGTCAGATCGAGCTTCAGCAGGCTCAGCGTATCGCCCAGGTAGCCATGGCGCTGGCGGCAGTTATTCAAATAATCCTCATTGATGTCAACGCCATATACTTTCTCGATCGATTCGCGATCGATATGCTCCAGTCCGTTACCGCCCGCGACGCCCAGCACGCACAGTGTTTTGACAGGAAAATCATTGAACTGATGGCGCATAATCGTATTCAATGCCTGCAGCTGACCGACATCCGGCAATTGCATGTGCGATTCATAATCCGATAAAGAAACTTGCTGCCACGGATTGCTCATTTTCTCTCCCTTATATTGTGATAATAATGTTAATGACCATCGTTCTTATTTAAAAATAATGTCCATAGCCAACAGAATATGCGCCTTAATAATGCGGGTTGCAGGAGGACGCCAAACGAAGGACAAATTCGCCGGGAACAAATTTGACCAGCCGAAGACTGGCCTGCGGGGAGCGACAGGATGTCTCTCATTAATCCCGATAAACCGACACCAGTAAGTGATTCGTGTGGGTAAACACAGCCAGCGCACCTGCAGCCTGAAGAATGACGGGTGTAGATGTTGCGAGTACCCGTCGTGCGACATAAATCATGCTAATAACGAGACAACCCGACATTTACCCTATTAAGGGTATAAATGCAACCCTCGAGATCTTGCTATTAATTAGCTTTAGTCGGTTACTGTGTCCATGCTTTTCACCACTCACCAAATGACGGTGTATTTAATACGGCTGACCATCGCCACATATACCCTGAATAATTCGGCTTACACGGCAGAACGTTATTTTTTTAATCAACGCGACGCCCTTTGCGGACCAGGGACGTTTATGCGCCTCGTCACGCGGCCAGCGAGAGACAAATTCCTTGCAAACGAATTTGAGCTGCCCGGCCAGCCTCGGTGATCGACAGGATACCGTTCACTAATCCTGGTAACCTACCTGGAGAGGGCATCCGCCGGGATTAACCGCTTGTCAGACACCTTTCCGCTGCGCATTAAAGTCAGGTAGAATCAGATCGGTAGTCAACATCCTGCGATGCTCGGCCATTTTATTAATACGGACATGGACACATGAATAACCCCGGATACATCTGCCTGCCTTTTATGCTGCTGGTCGGAGCAATGAGCTTTCTGTTGGCGCCGCCGTCCGCTTTGATTTTCCCGGCGCTGGCCGTGCTGTTTTCCTGCGGTTACTTCATTTATTTTATTGTGCGTAAGGGGCTGCACCGTGATGTTTTCAAAGCGTTGCTGTTCTCGCTGGCTATCGTGCTGATTGCGTTTATCCCCATCGTTGGCTGGCTGATCCTGATCGCCTTCGCTATTTATAACATTACGCAATCTCTTGTCGGCCTGAAGAGCCTGCTGCAGGATATCGTGACCAGCGCGCTGTTCTACGCCCTGCTATTCGCCCGTTTTATCTTCGACATCAGTAGCCCGCTCGTCATTACTCTGCTGGCGATCGGCTGGCTGGCGCTATCCGTGATCTACTGCCGCCGCCTGAATACGCTGCCGCTGCGCGAAGCCCTATTCAAAATAAGCGTAATGTGGTTGTCCATCCCGCTGGCGGCGCTGACCCTCGTTTCGATCATGTCCAGCCTGTCCAGTTTGTTCCGCATCACCTCATCCACGCTCTCTCGTTCGGTGATCAATAGCCAAAGCGTCGCCGGCCATATCAGGGCCGGCGGCTATATTAATCCCTATACGCGCGAGGTTACCCGAACGGTCAGCGAAACCGTAACCCGGGTAACGCCCGGCGCCGGCGCCGTCACTTCCGCGGTCACGAAAGAAGTTGCGCAGACCGTTCGCCAGCCCGATGAGGATGATCCTTCGCACCCATAACGACAAGGCCGCCGCTTGTGCCGCAGCGTTGTCATGCGTTAATTTAGTTCGATAACATTAACGGGAACACTCATTTTGGACTTTATCAGGTTAACCTTGCTGTTTGGCGTAACGGCCGTGGCGGAGATACTCGGTTGTTACCTGCCGTGGCTGGTTCTGAAGCAGGATAAAAGCCGCTGGCTGCTGATTCCCGCCGCCATCAGTTTGTCTGTTTTCGCCTGGCTGCTAACCTTCCACCCCACCGCGGCCGGCAGAACCTACGCGGCGTACGGCGGCGTCTATATCGCGGTGGCCCTGGCATGGCTACGCTATGTAGACGGCGCGCTATTAACTCGCTGGGATATCGCCGGCGCAGCAATTGCGCTGGCCGGCATGGCGGTAATCGTTCTGCAGCCCCAGTCGTAATCAACCCGCGCGATAATACCGAAAGCCCAACGCCTGGCCGACGCGCGCCGGGATGCTTCCCCAGCCGGCGCCCGAAAGAGCGACGCGCGCCGACTTACGCTCCCGAGCCGCGACGACTATTCGGGGAGCGCGCCGTTGGCATTCACCGTATTGATTCATCATATTTTTATCTGTAACAGGAGCGTTGCCATGTCAGCTTATCTTATTTCAGATGTAACCCCGAAAGACCCCGACGCCTTCCAGCTCTATCGCAGCAAGGCGGCCACCTCCATCGAACAGTACGGAGGGCGCTATCTGGTGCGCGGTGGTCAACCCGAACAACTGGAAGGAAACAGCGCCTCGCGTAAGCTAATTATCGTCGAATTCCCCTCGCTGGCGCAGGCAAAAGCCTGGTACAAGTCGCCCGAATATGCGCTGGCGCTGCAGGTACGCGATAAAGCGCTCAGCCGCAACCTGATTCTGGTTGACGGTATTTCGCAATAACTACCGACGACGTCATTCTTCAGCAAGAAGAACGGAAAACGCCTTCGCATGACGTCCGCCGGGGCCGACCGCTGGTACGAAGATTCGCCGGCGAATAATAGGGAGGAATTGATACGGGACAGCCCGCTATCTCAGCCGGTTAAAAGTCTGCGCCAGCGCTCTGCGCTTGTCATCTTCATGCAGCGCGAGAAAACGACCGAGATAAGGATTCAGCGTGTCAGTCTCATCCAGCGAGAACGTATAAAAAAAGAACTTCAGGCACTGTAACTGCACCAGCTCAATAAAGATATCCGCGTTCAGCCCGGTGAACCGTATTTTGTCATACATCGACGTCAGGAAATGATACATACAGGCGTAGTCCCACCCGTTATCGGTTAAAACGGAAAACTCCATGCAGCCGACAATAATATCGATCGGCATTCGGCCGTGATAGACATCGCCAAAATCGATCATCCCGACGATATCCCCGTCCCGCACCACCACATTTTCAAAAAAATAGTCGCCATGCAGCAGGCTGCGCGGAGAGGCGTTCAACCAGTTTTCATATTTAACGCCCGCCAGAAAGTTTGCAATCTGTCGCTGGTGGCCTGCCGATACCGCGCCGTGAAGAGCCGCTGCGCCATCGCAACAGAGCGTCCTGACCCGGTGATATTCGTTGACCGGTTCACCCGCGCAGGGATAGCGGGCGGCCTCGTCTAAAAAACGGCGCAGCAGTTTGCCTGCCTGGCCGGCAACGCGGGGCGACAGCGCCGTCTGGCGCAGCGTCTTGCCCGCCAGCGGAATATAGAAGAAGCCGAGATAACGGCCATCGGCGAAAATACGCTCACCGCTATGTAACGCAATCGCCTCGGGAACGGGGATGCGGCGTTGATGCAAGTAGCGCAGCACATCGACTTCAAACGCCAGGCGGTCATAACAGTAATCATGCGGATAGAGCCGGCAATATAGCGGCCCCTGCGCGGTCGCCAGTTGGTAATTCGTCGCGATTCGCCCCTCATTGAGCAGCGAAAGGGATAACACCGGCGCATAGAGAGTTCCTTTGAGGTATGCCGTCACCGCCTCCCGGTCGATCGGGATCGCTGGGTTAAGTCTTTTCATGTTGTCTCCGGATAACGCAACGCTTTCCCTGGCGCCGATCATTATAACCAACTGACAGAAGATCGATGATTGAAAAAATACGCCGGCTGACGGGCAGTCAGCCGGCGTATTCTGACGGAATGGCCCGATAGCGCCCGACGCGCGGGCACCCGGGAAGTGAAGATTAAAAAGAGGTCCAGTCGTCGCTGGAGGAAGCCGCGGGCTCCTCTTTAATTACGCTATTGGCCGGACGGGTCGGCAGCGCAGGCGCCGGGGAGGACGCCATTACCACGCGATCGGACGCGCGGACTTCGTTCAGCTTAAAAGCCCGTACCGATTCCGCCAGCATAGAAGCCTGCGACTGCAGCGACAGCGCCGCGGAAGCGGACTGTTCCACCAGCGCCGCATTCTGCTGAGTCGTACTATCGATCTGCCCGACCGCAATGTTAATTTGATTGATGCCGTCGCTTTGCTCGTGGCTGGCCTGCGCGATTTCGCTAATGATATCGTTCACATCCTGCACATGGGTCGTCAGGCCGCCGATATTCTCTTCGGCATTATCCACCAGCTCCATCCCTTCGTGGATCTTGCCGACGGAGTCATCGATCAGCTCCTTAATCTCTTTCGCCGCCGTGGCGCTGCGCTGCGCCAGAGAACGGACTTCACCGGCCACCACGGCGAATCCCCTTCCCTGTTCGCCGGCGCGCGCGGCTTCAACCGCCGCGTTCAGCGCCAGAATATTGGTCTGGAAAGCGATACCGTCAATTACACCGATAATCTCCGCCATACGCTGAGAGGCGTCACGGATACCGCGCATCTTATGCGTGACCGACAACATCACATCGCTGCTGCGTTTGGCCGCATCAGCGGCCTTATTGGCGATACTAGTGGCCTGCTGCGTGTTTTCCGCCGTATTTTTAATGGTTGAGGTCAGCTCTTCCATCGAAGAGGCCGTCTGCTCCAGCGAACTGGCCTGCTCTTCGGTGCGGGCCGAAAGATCCTGGTTGCCGGCCGCAATCTGCGACGAGGCGGTAGTGATACTTTCCGCTCCATCGCGCACCTGACCGACGATCTGCCGCAGGCTGGTATTCATATGCTCCAGCGCCTGCAGCAACATACCGGTCTCATCTTTACCGTGCGCTTCGATCAGCGACGTCAGATCGCCCGCGGCAACGCGGTTGGCTACCAGCAACGCCTGATGAATCGGCCGCGTCACGCTGCGAGCCATCGCCAGCGCAACAACGGTGCCCAGCAGGATACATGCGGCCAGAATTCCCAGCAGCAGCCAGCGGCTAAAACTGTAGGAATGCGCCATGTCGTCCACCGTGGTCTCCATGGCGTCATCCTGATGGTCGATCAGGTTCGTAATGGCCACGCGGTAATCGCTCTGGATACGGTCCATATTGCTATTAAATTCACTCAGCGCCTCAGCTCGCTCGCCCGCCGTCACCAGGCTAATGATTTTCTGCCCTGAGTTCAGAAAATCATTGCGATGGCGCTGAACCTCGGACAGAAGCTGGCGCGACCGCGCATCATCCGCGTTATGCGCATTTTTCTCTATCTTCTGCATTATTTCGCTGATGTTTTTCGAAATGGGCGCGATCTCGGCGCGCACCTCGTTAATTCTATCGTTTCCATCTACCAGCAATAGCTTCTGAAATGCCAGCACGCCGGCATTAACATTATCAATCAGTCTGTTGGAATCAACTGTTTGTGGATAGATGTCTTTCACAATGCTGCGCGCATCGTCATGAAAATCGGACAGCCTCGAAATAGAGACAAAGCTGACAACACAAATCATGAACACGAGCAGGATAAACCAGGCGCCCAGACGAGTGCCGATCTTCCAGTCAGACAAATGCATAACCCGTTCCTTTTTTATTTCATAACAAAATCAATAAGTCACCTTGAGAAAAATAAGCGCGGGATGCCAACGGCACAGGTAATCATGGAGGGAGTTGCTACCGTGAATAACATAAAAAGCGAAGACAGTAACGCCAGAATAATCTCTGCCATCGCAATACAGAAAACACGTTTCACATCACCCGGACGTAATGAATCGAATTCAGAGTAGTTCCGCTGGAATTAACGCCTGAATAATGTCCGGTCAACAGTAACTGCCAGAATAATGCCTATCCGAATTCGTCCGCCCTTATCTCTCTGTGTATCTGAGTTTATCGGCCAGGCATACTGTATCTTTATGGTTTGATCGCTAAAAACATTCAAAAATGACAATAAAGATAGTTTATAGCTATTAATTAAGGCAATTCTATCGTAGAGAACAATAACGCTTCACTGCGTGCGCCCACTGTGAATCGGCGAACGCGTTAACGCCCCAGGCTTACCGCAGGTGAATCCAGCCGAATTCATAGCGAGGAAAGAGAAAATACCGGGACGCCGTCAGGCCGCCGCGCCGCCATATTGATGACAGCGCGCGGATGACATACTGTAGCCATCACAGGCTGTTTAATTTCATCAACATAAAGAGGAAACTCATGTCAGGAATAGAGTTTGACCAACAGGATGAGGATAGCTGGACCTGTTCATCGATCAGAGTCGCCGGGATCGATTTCTGTCTGACATTAAGTTCAGACGACAGACCGGATGATGCGTACACAGAAAACGCGCTGCAAAAAATGGCGGACGTCAACGCCTTGATATTGAAAGCATCGGCGCTGATCCTCGAGAATTACTCTTACCAATATTTCAGACAGTTGGGCGTTGAGGAGTCATTACTCCTTAAAGAAGAAACCCCCGAAGGCATGAGCAAGGCCGTTACCTTACTCTCAGTCTGGTTCCAGGAGCCGTCGTGCGAGAATTTCGAACTGTCCTTTACCGTTCCATGGGATCCACATCACACCTTTGACGTTGAATTCGAATTCGATGAGCCGACCAGTTTCGCGGTCAATGGCTAACCTCCCCTTCTCCCGGGCGACGGCGTTCGGCGGTTTTCGGTCTATAGCCGAAATACTTCGCGTTGCGGGAAGGCGGCAAGCGAGGGACAAATCGTCGGCAACGAATTTGTCCAGCCAGCGGCCGGCCTTCGGTGAGCCTCTCATTAATCCCGATGGGCTTACACAGGCAAGTGATCGGGTGACAAGCCCGCCGCGCTGATTTGAACGTCGCTGGCGGCGGCGCGCGGGTGAGGTCCGGGAACGGGCCGAAAAATTGAGCGCGGCCAACGCATCGGCAACCTGCAGTATGGCGAGTATAATGCCTGGCTGGGCTTCCAATAAACGTTAATATCAAGAGAGAACTGCGTTGAATATCGATAATCCGACGATTAAAAGCCATCGTTTTCTGGCGGAAATGTACCGGGACAACTATTTCCCCGACCTTCTGGTCAAAAAGGGCGAAGCGATTCTGCGGGATCTTTGTATGCAGATTGAAAGCCAAAAACCGGACGACCTCGACGCGTTCTATTCCCTCACTCAGCAGTCGACCGACAGGTTTAATCAACTGGCAGAAGAATTTGATGATCAGGGCAGCGAAATAGAAACCAGCGCCAGAGAGTGTATTGGTGAAGATTTTGTCTTCATCGCCAAAGCCTATGGATTTGAACAATCCGACCCGGAAGAACTGATTGCGACCAGAGACTGGTAAAAGGACGCTATCGTTCAGGCTCCCGCTTGAGGTTCCCTTCAGCGTTTATACGCTAAATAGCTCGAGCCGCAGAACAAACGTAGACGTTTTGATACAGCGCAGAGCGTTGGCGCATTATAGATGAGGCGCATAAATCCGCCTTGTCACGCGGCAAGCGGGGAACAAACCGGCCAGGGCTGATTCGGCCGTTGCTGGCTGCGGCCGGCAGGGATGCGTGGAATAGTTGGACGTAGCCAGTACTGCTGCGTCCTGAAGTATGACGAGTCCAGCTACGTGATGGACCGTTAATGCAGCAAAAGAAAAACAGAGGAATAGGAAAAATGGAAATCAGCGTTGCAACCATATCTGATATTGATGCCATCATGGATCTTCACAAAAAATTTCATATCGACTCAATAGCCGCAGAAGATAAAGCAGATGGTTTTGTCACCACGCTATTGAACAGAGAACAAATGACATCGTTAATTCAGAACGAAAGTGGCGCATTTGTCGCCAGAGACAGCGGCAGGATAGTCGCTTTCGTTTTCGCCGCCTCATGGGCATATTGGTCTAACTGGCCATTCTTTCAATACATGATACAAAGATTAAACGACGTCACCTACCACAATGAAAAGTTAAGCGTTGAAAATTCATACCAGTATGGCCCGATATGCATCGACAAAGCGTACAGAGGCAAAGGTTTATTAAACGATATATTCCATTTTTCCTTAAAACAGATGGCGGAAAGATTCCATTATCTGGTCACGTTCGTTAATAAAAACAACGAAAGGTCATATATTGCCCACAGCAAAAAATTAGGGCTTGATGTGTTGCTCGAGTTTACATTCAATAATAATCAATACTACTGGATGGCATGCAAAACAGATCAGAAAAAATAAGTGCCGCAGCACGGCGATTGCCGCTTACCGAGTATGCGCGAACCGGGAAATCTCGCTGCCGATTGGCCATCCCTATCGCGGATACGTCATCGAAAGAGTGATCGCTTATCCGCAGACGGAAGCGGCGAAATTACCATCATCACGACCCCAAAAATGTACTGATTAGATTTAGGGTGTGTCCCTTAACCTCCCGACATACCAAAAAGTGATGTAGTAATCATTTCCCGAATGTGATCTTTGGTTGAATATTGAGCATTTTCAGGACTATTTTTATCGCTTAACAGCGTTTTTTGCACAGTTATAACCATGCTGATCTGTACAAAAAACAGTTACGGGACACACCCTGGTCTTATTCCAGGAATACGCGTGGCTTAATCCTGCACGATCATAGCGCCAAAAACGGCGCAGCCGATTATTTAAGCAGACAAGTCGGGACGAACGCTCAGCGATGGCACTGCGCTAACTAACCGATATAGAATGCGAGTCTGTGTGAAATGCGCCCTCATTATTGAGCCGGCTATTTCAGGGAGCACAGTGTTTTTAGTCGTTAGCGGCGGAACGGGTTGATCACCCCGGCCGGGAAAGTCTGCCTATCGTATTGGCAAGTAAAACAACCTCACTTTTATGGGTTCTTAGTCTATGAATAAAGCAAAATTAGTACTCCTGATGGTTGCCTCAATGGCGGTTTCAATCACAGGGTATTGCCAGCCGGCCAAAACGCCGAATGAACATGCGGCCAGAATACCGGCGATTAAGCTTATCAATACGCCAGACAACCACTCAGCCTTTATCAAAGGCAGTATTCCGGCGTTAGAAAAAATTTCCGCCCAGAAATTCTGGCTCAGCAACTCTACCGAAGACTGGGAAAAAAATACCCATCCGGCGCCAAGAAAACAGTACGTCATCACGCTAAAAGGCAAACTGCAGTTCAAAGTTAGCGATGGATCTACGTTTACCATCGCACCCGGAACGGTCCTGCTTGCTGAAGATACCGGAGGCGCGGGACATAGCTGGGAAATGGTTGAAGGAAGCGAATGGGTGAGAGTCTATATCCCTATGGTTGACGATAAAGATGACTTTGTTGCCGAAAAACAGTAATAAGACCCGTTGCAGCACCTTAAGTTGCTGACAAAATCGCCGCTGAGGCAGAGAGATGCTACCCCGGCTCACCGAAGGGTATTGCAGGCGCGTTCCTGCCGCCCATCCGGTGAGCCGGCATGAGCGTTATTCAAATGTCCTCCCGGCAAATTTGTCGGCGGCTTAAGCCGCTACGCCTTCCCTCTCGTGCGTAGCGGACCCATCACCGGTGGTAAAAAAACAACATGACAGGCTTCAACAAATCGAGAGGCTTCCGGCAGACTTCATCCGCGCAGGGACCAGACTCATAGGCACGACCTGTTTTTTCGTACCAATACCTATAAAAAACAGCGCCGCTGTTTTTTATTACCCACAAATAACCATCATCTATCCGGCTCACAAATCAGGTCGATATCGCCATAGGCGATGGGCTGCTTGTTGGTTGCCATGGCGAAAATCTTTTAATGTCCTCATGACGGCGTTTATATTTATTTTCAAACCAGGACTGTGTTTTTGATGCCATAGTCATTCCTCGCTATGTCGACAATTTTTTGTTCCGGGTTTATAGACGTTGTAACGGTGGTTAATCGGTAAAGTACACTGACTATGCTGGCAGAAATATCGGGTAAATCCGTCTTTCCACGTTCCACGCTTACGGAAGGAGCTATTTCCTGACCATATTAGAAGGCAACTTAGATAGTGAACGTTATAAAACGCGCCGCTATAAAAAAATGAATTTCATCGATTTTGGCGTCATCATGCAGCCGAATATATTCTGTAAATGATTGGTTTATTGTAATCGAACATGTACTTACTGAATAATAATCTCAACAAAATTATTTTATCCAACAGCCGCCTTCTTTTCTAAATCATTAAAAAATTCACTGCTTATAATTTAATCCTGCCCGCCTTACGGCACTCCGCAATTCATATCTCTGGACAGGAGTGAAAAAATGAAAACGTTATTGCGCACTTTTTGCTCTAAAGCTGATGATCTTACCATCAACTGCTGCCGGCATTAGGTGATTTTTTGTCATGGCGGCATGCAATGAGAAACAAACGATGTTCTTAGTACATTTTAGCTATGTTAATCACCGAATTGAGCTGATGACTTTCAATTAATATAACAAATGTAGTTAAACATTTATGAGAGGGTATTTTGATGAAAAAAGGATTGTTTTTCCTCCTGGCTTTTATGTCAATGAACGTGAGTGCCGAATGCTGGGTTGTAAATAATATAAAAGGGCAGGCTGCTTATAATGAGAACAGCTACCAATTCAAAGATAGTCGTCTTTTAGAAGGAGATATCCACCTTACCATTGCAGAGGGCAATATCAGCATAAAACAAAACGGCACGCTGTATGGTGAGGGTATGAAATTTATTCCTGTTTCAAAAAATGCAATTATTGGTACAGATCGCTCCTTTGGCGACACTATGATTGATAGCTGGGCCATCACTAAAGAAAATAAGGTTCTGTTCTCCAGAATTAATTTAAGTAAAGACACTCCTGAAATGAATTCAACCACAGCATTAGTTGGCGATGTCATTGGGAAATGTTAACTTTTCATTAACTGATACAGTTTGACATCATTAAAAGGCATAAAAATAATTTTTATTTTACTGTGCTCACCGTTGGCAAATTGATTGCTGACGGTTTTCTCTCTGATTAACATTTCCCCAGCGCTCCATTCCCGCCCGATCTATACTGCAAAAATATTCCGTTTCTCAGTAAAAGGGACGCCGTGACGACAAAAATACCGCAGGGCGCTGCATTTTGCCAGGGGAAATCATCCGTGGATAAACGGTTCAACACGCAAAAGATGATGAAATGCACGGTATCGAATATATCGGAATTGATTACAGCCGGCATCGTCTACACAGTACCAACGGCGAGCTAAATAGCTTCGCGCATTGAGGCTTCACTTTTGACCATCCTACAGCGCGTAACTGATGATTACAGGATTAGAATAATCATTAAAAACGTTGATGATAATATCATTGTCACTCAACTGGCAGGGCAAGCGTAGCGCGATTATGCGAAGCTATTTAGGCTGTATCCCGAATTATCTGACCGATGTCAAATCGCACAACTCTGACAGAAGCCAGCAATAAAAACGCACAAAAACAGATCAAAAAAACAAACAAAATTAATGCATTTTTCTCATCGTCTGTCAGCGAAAATGAATTGCGGGACTCAGCCTAAGGCCGGCATAATTTGACAAAAGAAACCCCGTTTAAGGCTGTATCAACCGTTAGCGGGCAAGATCTGGTGGCAATGACACAGAGTGATGCACAGGCTCGCGCCTTATCTTCTTTTCGCGAGCCAAACCGTATGCCCCGAACATTGGGGATCCTCCATCACCATGTCGATAACCTCGAAACCACTCGCATCCAGTAGTACGCGGTACTCTTCCGGCGCAAGGCTTGCATGGAACAACGGCTCACCTTCAAATTGCCCCATTGCGATACCATTACTGGTGCCGCTGGTAAAGATCAGCGCGCTGCCCGGATGACTGTGCTGTGCAAATATCGGGAACATCTTCTGTTGATCCTGCTGGGTTAAATGGAAAAAACTGTCCCATGCGATCAGGCCGTCAAAAGTTTCGTCGAGCGCTAACTCGCGCATGTCCTGCTCCAGCCAACACTGTTCGGGAAAACGCTCGCGAGCACGCGCCAGCATCGCCGTTGCGCCATCAATACCGGTGAGCTGAAAACCCTGTTGAATGAAATACCCGGCAATGGGCTGACCATTACCACAACCGATATCGAGAATACGCCCCCTCGAGCCAATTACGGCGATAAACTTATCCAGCCAGTTTTTTTCAAAAAGTGAGCATGAGCGTTGTCTGGCAAAGGTATCAGCATGCCGCTGGTAGAGGGAAAGAATATTTTTCGCCGCAGGATTGCTCATCATTCTCCCGTCATGTAGCTATTTTTACTGAAAAATGTTAAGTAAAAAATGAATACAGCGTTTCTGAAAATGCAGATGCCAATACATAATACCATTAAATTATTGCGCCTGCTCAGCGCAGAAAGCGGCACGTAATGTATGCTGTCACAGCACGACGCTCACCTCTTTGTCACTGCGCCCCCTGAAGTACGGCGGTCTGTTCTGCCCTGAGCACAACGTTCATAGCCCGGGGGTAATGACTTACAGGCATTACTTTGATAGAAGTATTCACGTCTAAGTGATACGTTTTATGACGGTCACCAGCCCGTGTCCCGCCATTATCTTTATCTGACCAATATAAAATCGCCCCGCCCTGACAGGGGGTCAGCAGTGAAAACGCACAAACACAATTAATGATTTTTCTCATCGTCAGTCAACAAAAATGAATTGTGGGACACAGCCTAAATAGCGTCGCATAATAGCGCTGCAGCTGAGTGCCAACGACATCATGATTAGATTATAATTAACTATTTTCAATGATTATTTTAATTTTTTTATCATCAGTTATGCGCTGCTGCATGGTCAAGAGTGAAGCCTCAATGCGCGAAGCTATTTAGCAAAATTGCCTGCCGATATGGCCAGCAAACAGACCCCATCCGCAAGCATGGAACGGGAAAGGTCAAATTTTCCCGATATTACTGTCAATATTGTCGCCGTACTTTTCAAGTTAACAATCTCTATAACGCCCATCAGCCCGGAACAAAAGAAAAAATTGCCGATGTGGCGATGAATGGTCCCGGGGTTAGAGATACAGGGTAAATTCTGAAAAACGGGATGAACACTGCCATAAGCACATTAAAAAAACGCGCTCCGCGACAGGTAACAAACAAACCCCTTGTCTATGATGCTCTCCCCCTGATCTGTGAACCGGATGAGCAATGGTCATTCGTGGAGAATAAAAAACAGCAGAACTGCCTTTGGTATATGATTGATACTAAAATAAAAAAATAATTACCATGTGTTTATCCCCCGCACGGATGGGACCGGTCGGGAGCATCCCGATTTGTTAAAATCTTTCCATATTGGCAGTTTCACCACCGATGATTGAGGCAACTACGCACGAAAAATAGAGTCGGAAAAATACCTGACGGGTAAGCTAATCACGCAGCGAATTGAGCGGCATAACCTTAATTTATCAATCCACATTAAATAGCTGCGCATATTGATGCTTCACTTTTGACCATGCTACATCGAGTAACTGATGATAAACCAATTTAAATAATCATTAAAAATAGTGAAGCAGGATTGAATCATCATACCGTTGTCACTCAACATGCAGAGGAAAATGTGGCGCTATTATGCGAAGCTATTTAAACATCTGGCAAGGAAAAACCTGCCTTCCCGTTCATTTTAAATACATAAAAAATCATCGTGCTTATATTGAAAAACATCATTGAAACGCATTGAAGTCACACCCTGCTTTGTCAATGCGTTTTATTAAAAATATTTTCAGATAAAGGATTTACTGAAATAGAAAAATGACGTTTAAAACCAACCGGGCGCAATACCCTCTTAGCTTCACTGACAAAGGGAACTCTCAGTTTGGGCGTATTATGGACGGCTACTTTCCATAGATCATCATCCATAAAATTAAACTCAACCGAGTCAGAGGACGTTATTCTTATATTTTTAAAAATCCCAGAACAATACATTGCTCCAATAGTGGCGCAATCAACAGCGACGCTATTAGCGCCTAATCGGATAAGAAATATGTTCAGTGATTCCTCAAAAACAACATCATCAGTTAAAAACAGAAGATAAAGCTCATCATCCATCTTAACCGCAGCTTCCAGCACTTTACCTGCCACCTTAACTCCGGTGACTTTGCCATTCAGCAGCACGGCACATTCTGATGCCTTAAACTGAGTAGCCTCATGGATAATCTGTAATGAAATTGCGTTAGTTACTTCCATTATTACCCCACATATTACCCATTTGCAGCAAGCATACCGCTGACAAAAGCATCCAACACTACGCGCGCAGCAGCAGACATATCTTCCTGAAAAGCAGCAATAGCCGCTAAAACTGCTAAAACTGCTAAAACTGCTAAAACTGCTAAAACTGCTAAAACTGCTAAAACTGCTAAAACTGCTAAAACTGCTAAAACTGCTAAAACTGCGATTTCCCTCTTTTATCCAAAGAACTCAAAAGTGCCGTATTCATACAACGCCTTCGAAAATTTTTTCAGGACAAGTTTATCCTCTTCCTGTTCGACGATTTCGGCCTTAAGGCGGCGAATTTCCAGCTACTGTTCGGGCAGGCGGAGCGCCCTGGAAAAAGCGGTATCCGCCTTATCCTGATAACGTTTTTTCCAGTTGTAGAGCGTGTTCTCTTTGAGATCAGGCTCCTGCGCCATACGAGCGCCAGATTGGCCGCTTTCGGGCAGTAACGCAACGGTTCTGCGCCCGAACTCCGGGGTATATTGTTGTCTTGACATAGTGACCTCGCTTTCGTTGATTGATTTGAAAATACGGTGGGCGCTAAATCAAGGACAGATTATGCCAGTTGCTGCTCACGCTCAGAAGCGGTGCTTTACCGGCTTTGTTTACCGCGCCAGGCGTATAGCGATGAGAGTCATGCAGGCCGGACCCCGAGCGGCTTTGTCCACGTCGATGCGGTTCGCGCGCGCCGGCGCCTGCTGGCGAAACTTCAGAGTATGTTGATTACGGGATCTCTTTTTTACAGATTTTGCTTGCGCCATGGTTCGCCTGTTAATGATTTTACTCGCTTAACAGCGTGTCCACTATTCCTGGGCAAGATCATTGCGTTGCTGCTTTTATGACTTCGCTTGCTTTCACCTGCGTCCCTTCTTGTCGTTCGCTGAAGTCTTTCAATGGATTTACTACCGATTTCAACACGTAGCAACAGCTAAAGTTCAATTTTTGAAAATACGAAGATGAAGGAGGAAAAATGAGCAATCAGGGGGAAAAAAGATGAAAAAACAGGTGAGCCAGAAACAAAAAAAGCCCCTTTCTACGGGACTTTTATGCTGCACTTTATGCAGAGTAAAATCAAAATTCACTTGTAACTTATTGATTTTACTGAATAAGTGGCGGAGGAGTAGAGATTCGAACTCTAGAACCCTTTCGAGTCGCCGGTTTTCAAGACCGGTGCCTTCAACCACTCGGCCACTCCTCCGCAATGGGGCGAACTATAAACAGAGTACCGTAGCTTGTAAAGCATGATTGCGTTCAACTGCCGTAAAAATAGCCTGTTACGCGCCAATAGCATGCAAAATCAACATAATGTTCATAAAAATAGCGAATTGCAGAGTAAAGAAGGGTAAACCATCTTTAATAACGGCAGGCAACTATTTACTCTCTTTAGTTGGATAATGGCCCCCTGATTAAGAGAGAGTCACTGTTATGGATCGTTCTTTTATTGCTACCTCAAGTGAAGGTTCGCTACTCAGCACACACAAAGTGCTGCGTAATACCTATTTCCTGTTGTCCCTGACGCTGGGTTTTTCCGCACTGACGGCAACCCTCAGCACCGCTTTCAATCTGCCGGGACCAGGGCTGATTTTGATGCTGGTCGGTTTTTACGGCCTGATGTTTCTGACTTACAGACTGGCTAACCGTCCAGCCGGGATTTTAGCGGTCTTTGCCCTGACAGGCTTTATGGGGTACACGCTGGGACCGATCCTGAGTTCCTTTATCGCCTCCGGCGCGGGCGACATCATTATGCTGGCGCTGGGCGGCACCGCGCTGGTCTTTTTCTGCTGTTCGGCCTATGTGCTGACAACCCGGAAAGATATGTCTTTCCTGTCCGGCATGATGATGGCGGGCTTTGTCGTGCTGCTGGTAGCGGTAATCGCTAATCTGTTCCTGCAAATCCCCGCGCTGCAACTGGCAATCAGCGCGCTGTTTATTCTGTTTTCCGCCGGCGCGATTCTGTGGGAAACCAGCAATATCATCCACGGCGGCGAAACCAACTATATTCGCGCCACGGTTGGGTTGTATGTTTCGCTCTACAACATCTTCGTCAGCCTGCTCAGCATTCTGGGTTTCGCGCGTAACGAATAAAGCGCGCCCCGGAGAGGGGCCGATATGCACAGCATCAACGCTGGCCTGAAGGGGCGTGGCCCCGGGATGGTCAGGTAACGGGTCAGCGCACAGATAACTGAAGTATGAGGGGATAAACTATCCCTGCCCTCCAGGCCCTGCTTACGCAGGGCCTTTTCTCTTTTTCCCTGCGCGCGATTTTTGTTAAACTCTCCGCCGTTTTCTGATTGCTATTGAGGTTGTATGCTTGAATTCGAAGGCAGGGTTATTGAAACCGACGCGCAGGGCTATTTGAAAAATAGCGCGGACTGGCAGGAAGCGCTGGCGCCGGTGTTGGCCGAACAGGAAGGAATTCAACTCAGCGAAGCACACTGGGAAGTCGTGCGCTTTGTGCGGGAGTTTTATCTGCAGTTTAATACCTCGCCCGCTATTCGCATGTTGGTAAAAGCGATGGCGAAAAAATACGGCGAGGAGAAGGGCAATAGCCGCTATTTATATCGCCTGTTTCCCAGGGGGCCGGCAAAGCAGGCCACTAAAATAGCCGGATTGCCTAAACCGGTAAAATGTATCTGACTAAATAGCTTCGCATAACAGCGCTACATTGGCCTATGCAGGTTGAGTGACAGCGATACTATAATTAAAGCCCGCCTCGCTGTTTTTTATGATTGTTTTAATTCACTTATCATCAGTTACGCATTGTAGCCTGGTCAAAAGTGAAGCATCAATGCGCGAAACGACTTAGTAGCGGATCTGGAAACCGTCATAATCGGTTTTACCATGCGGTTCCGTCAGCACTCTATCGACGTGCGCGCCCCGCGGCCCGCCCTGCTTAATCCAGGCGATTAATTGATCGACGGCCTCGGCGTCGCCGCAGGCGATCACCTCGACGCTGCCGTCATCAAGATTACGAGCATAACCGCTCAACCCCAGTTTTAACGCCTGGCGCTGCGTGTTATACCTAAATCCCACTCCCTGAACAAAACCGTAAACCCAGGCGGCCACTGCGGATATCGCCATTATTTGCTCCTGTTTAAAGCAGGGAACTACTACTGCTCCAGCCCCAGACGGGGAATTTCAATTTTTGGACAGCGATCCATCACCACGGTTAGTCCTGCATTGCCGGCCAGTACGGCGGCCTGCTCATTGATCACGCCGATCTGCAGCCAGAGAACGCGAGCGCCAATAGCAATCGCTTGCTGCGCGACGCCCCAGGCCGCTTCGGGCTGTCTGAACACGTCCACCATGTCAACGGGATGCGGAATCTGATCGAGACTGGCATATACAGTCTGCCCCAGCAGCAGCTGGCCGGCCAGCTTTGGGCTGACGGGAAATACCCGATAGCCTTGCCGCAGCAAATACTCCATCACGCCGAAACTGGGACGGGATGGATTATCGCTGGCGCCGACTAGCGCAATGTTTTTTACCGTGTTCAATACGGCAGCAATATCACTGTCCTTCATGAGAATACCACCCTGCTTATCTCTGCCCATATCCAGTCTTTATCCTTCTGATGCTGCTGAGCGGGCTGCGTTGCTGCGCCCTCTCACCGCCGGGCAAGGACGCCGAATAAACGTCTCGTCAGCGTTTATATTCAGCGCCGGGCGTTGCGCGGCGGCGGCCCTTCCACATGCTTATCTTCAGTGTATCCCACAAACGCGCATCATGAGAAACCTCGCGGACCGCACGTTGTGCAGAATGCTTTCGCCGTCACATCCGCACCGGATTTTTACAAAACGCCGCGCCGCCATATTTTACAAAATGTGTCAGTTTGAAACCTTTGACACACTAAATCAATTGCTCAACAATGACTGGAATTAACGTTTGTTTAGGAAGATGCATGAAACACGGTTTTGTCGCCGCGGGATTCTTGGTTGCCGCTATCAGTACGCCAGCCGTCGCTACAACCCTGAAATTAAGCCCCGAAATCGAACTGATGATTGTTGATGGCAGACAACTGTCCGGTTCGCTGTTCAAAGGCGCGGATAGTCTGGAGCTGGATAACGGGCAGCACCAGATTCTTTTTAAGGTGGTCAGTCCTGGCGATCCGCAGACGACATCCGCGCGGCTGTATCAGTCACAACCGCTCATCACTACGTTCAACACGCAGAATCTTACCGCGGTCAGCATCCGACTGCCGGCACTCGGCAGCGCGCAGGAGCGCCGTCGCTTTGATAAAAATCCGCGCTGGCAATTAGTCGACCAGCAACAACAAGCGGTGCAGGCATCTTACGATCGGCTAAATATCGAGCCCGACGCCGCGGAGAAAAGCAATCCGGCGCAATTGCTGGCGAAATACAACGCATCGGGCAAAGAGGCCTCCGTCGCGGCCTTTGTTAACCCGCGCGACCCCGTCCATCACAGCAAATTGCCCGATATCTGGTCGCATCAGCCGGATGATCCTCTGCCGTCGCAGCCTGCCGATATCCCCGACGCTCAAAACGCGGAGAGCCTGCTACACTACTGGTTCCAGCAAGCCGACAGGGAAACGCAGCAACGCTTCCTGAATTGGGCGCGCGACCACCAGTCCCGATAATTTTCCGCCGGTTTACAGTAAAACGTTTAAATTTCTGATAGCTGTCCGCATTTTTCAGTTTTAACGCTGGTATTAAAACGCAGTTTTCGTAATCTGTGCAAACCACTTTGACGTAAGGAAGTAACCATGGAGCAGACCACTCGCACCATTGCAGCCCGTAAACACATTGCTTTGGTCGCGCATGATCACTGCAAAGATTCCCTGCTGAATTGGGTTGAAAACAATAAAGCCCAGCTGGCTCAGCACGAACTCTACGCTACCGGGACAACCGGTAATTTGGTTCAGTTAAAAACAGGTTTGCCGGTCACCAGCATGCTAAGCGGTCCGATGGGGGGCGATCAGCAGGTTGGCGCGTTGATATCGGAAGGAAAGATTGATGTATTGATTTTTTTCTGGGATCCGCTCAACGCTGTACCGCACGATCCGGACGTCAAGGCGTTGCTGCGTCTGGCCACCGTATGGAATATTCCGGTCGCGACTAATCGCTCAACAGCTAACTTTCTGATAAATTCCGAATTTTTTAATCAACCGGTCGATATTACTATTCCGGATTATCAGAAATATTTAAGATCCCGTCTGCAGTAAGTCGCCGCACAGACTACCAGGTGAGGCCTCCGTGCCGGGCGCCTCACCGGTTAATTCTCGCACATTCCCTGCGCCGCCCCGCTGACCAAAGAAGATAGCCGCCTGGTCGGTATGCGCCTCGCTATGGATGCCGCATACCGGTTTCAAACCTTCGCCGCAGACGCCGGATTACCCCGGTTTGCGCTGAATAGCGACGCCTGATTGCTGCAGTTCGGCAATAAAAACTGACGGTTTGTCCTTATCCTGCATCAGCCAGACCTGATATTTAGCTCTGGTCAACGCGACATACAACAGCCGACGCTCTTCCGCGTGAGGGAAATCCTCCGGCTCCGGCAGCAGTACCTGTTCCAGAATAGATTCCCGCGCCGGCGCGGGAAAACCGTCATGGCCCTCATGCAGCCCGAGAATAATTACGTATTCGGCCTGCTGCCCTTTACTGGCGTGGATGGTCATGAAATCGATCTGCAGTTTCGGCCAGCGCGTCGGCGCTTTCTGCAAAATCTGCGGGCGCAAATGGTGATAGCGCGCCAAAATCAGGATGCGCTCATCCTCTTTAACATAGCCGCTGAGTTTATCCAGCAATGGCTCCAGTTGCTCCTGCGGCAGAATAGCGACGGATTTTTTGCTGCCGCTGGTCAGACTGTTCAACGCCTTTTTGAGCTGATGCGGATTCTGCTGCACAAACTGACTGGCGACTTCGCCAATACGCTGGTTAAAACGATAGGTAGTGTCCAGCGCGCACTGATCGCTGTCACCGAAGTTTTGCGTAAAACGCGTCGTCAGAGAGAGTTCCGCTCCGCTAAAGCGATAAATAGCCTGCCAGTCATCGCCAACGGCGAACAGGCAGGTGCGCGTGTTCTGACGCCGCAACGCCGCCAGCAGTTGCGCGCGCTGGGGTGATATATCCTGAAATTCGTCCACCAGAATATGTTTCCACGGGCTGATAAATCGGCCTTTATCCAGCAAATTAACCGCCTGATGGATCAGGCCGGAAAAATCCACCGCGCCCTCTTCTTTTAACGCTTTTTTCCAGGCTTTCAGCAGCGGCGCCATCAGGCGGATGCGCTGCTGAAACAGCGGACGCAGCGCTTCCGGCGCCCCGGCGATCATGTCATTCTGACTGCCGCCGTGCATACGGATTAAACCCAGCCAGCGTTCCAGCCGACCCGCCAGCCGCTCAGCCAGCTTATCGTCCTGCCAGAATTCGCCTTCGGGCAATGTCCAGCCCAGTTCTTCCGTCAGCCACTGCCGCCATCCTTTCGCCTGTGCTTTCTTTTCTCCGCACTGCTGACGCCAGTGCTGGATCAGCAATGCGCGCCGACTCTGGCTGTTGGTTTCAAGCGCGCTGATCGCCGGCGCTTTATTGCTGCTCTGCCGGATAATATGCAGCGCCAGCGAATGAAAAGTGCGCGCTTCAATCTCTTCGTTATGCAGGCGCGAGACTATGCGCTGATTCATTTCCTGCGCCGCCTGGCGACCAAAAGCCAGCAGCAAGATTTGCTCTGGCGAGGCGGCCTGGCGCAGCAGCAGCCAGGCCGCCCTTGCGACCAGGACGGACGTTTTGCCGCTGCCCGCGCCCGCCAGCACTAACACCGCGTCTTCGCCGTTGACCACCGCCCGGCACTGAGTCGTATTGAGCGGCGACGTCTCCACCGTCTGGAAAAAATCCCGATGCGTTTCCAGCATGGTGTCGGACCAGCGCTGATTGCGCTGGGCGCGTTGTTTTTCGCCCTGATCCAGCCACTGCAGACAGCGGTGATAATCGGCCTGACAGCGTTCAAACTCGCCCAGCCGCTCAGTGGGCAACGGCAGAGACGCAAGGGTGCGACGAATCGCGTCCTGCAACTGACTGAGTTCAGCGCGCCGGAACCAGTCGTCCTGCAGTATCTGCTTATCGATGGCGGCGCCTTGTTCCCGCAGAGCGGCGGCGCTGACCTGACTCATCTCCTCGCTCCATGCCTGCCACGACTGCAGCAGACAGCGATAAAACGCCAGGGTTTCCTGCCACTCCGTACCGTGCAGACGCACCACTTTGGCGGCGGGCAATTCAAACTCCAGCTCACCCCACACCAGCCCGCGCCGACACTGAATATTAATCAGTTGGTTAAAAGGAATCAGGTACTGATGCTTTTCCCCGCTGACTTCCACCCCGGCGTTCAGTAATCTGACCCGGTTATAGGGGTGCTGCGCCAGATGTCGGCCAAGAGCGGTTGATTTAAGTTCCATATCTTTGCGCCATAACGGTGTGCGGTTGCAGTCAAGTGAGGTAGTTTACTGTTACCGGCATTGACGCTCCAGCCTTAAAAACAGGGTTAGAATATCCGCCTGTTTGATGTAATAATCCTTTTTCATCATAGGGTTTTCTTCAAAAGGCTATACAGAGAGAGTTTATGCGTACTGTACTGAACATTCTTAATTTTGTTCTCGGCGGATTTTTCACCACGTTGTCCTGGCTTCTGGCCACGCTGATCAGCATCGTATTGGTCTTTACTCTGCCGCTGACTCGCTCCTGCTGGGAAATTACCCGGCTATCGCTTTTTCCCTATGGCAATGAAGCCGTTCACGTCGATGAACTCTATCCCGACGAGAAAAACGCACTGCTGAATGCCGGCGGCACCCTGCTGAATATCTTCTGGGTTATTTTTTTCGGCTGGTGGCTGTGCCTGGCGCATATCTTCAGCGGCATTGCGCAGTGCCTGACGATTATTGGCATTCCGGTTGGCTTTGCCAATTTTAAACTTGCCGCTATCGCGCTGTGGCCGGTCGGCCGCAGAGTGGTGTCCGTCGAAGAAGCTCAGGCCGCGCGCGAAGCGAATGCCCGCCGTCGCTATCGTTAATCAGCAGTCAGAGGATTGATTTGTGCTTGCTTTTTCATCAGGGATTCGTCGTTATATCTATAACAGCAGCTGGCTTTACAATATTCGTATTTTTATCGCGCTGTCGGTGGCGGCCGCGATCCCCTGGTGGCTGGATCAGCCGACGATGACCATACCGGTGACGCTCGGCGTGGTGGCCGCCGCGCTGACCGATCTGGACGATCGCCTGACCGGTCGCCTGCGCAACCTGTTTATTACGCTGTTTTGCTTTCTTATCGCCTCCGTCTCCATTGAGCTGCTGTACCCCTATCCCTGGCTATTCGCCGCGGGTCTGCTGTTCTCGACCTGTGGCTTTATTCTGCTCGGCGCGCTGGGGCAGCGCTACGCCACGATCGCGTTCGGCGCACTGCTGATCGCGGTCTATACCATGCTGGGCATTTCCCTGTACGACAACTGGTATCAACAGCCGGCGCTGCTGCTGACCGGCGCCCTGTGGTATAACCTGCTGCGCCTGCTGGGTCACCTGATTTTCCCTATCCGTCCTCTGCAGGACAGTATCGCCCAGTGCTACGCACAGCTGTCGCATTATCTCGACGCCAAGGCCAGCCTGTTCGATCCCGATTTGGAAGAAAATACCGACAGGCCGCTGATCGATGTGGCGATGGCCAACGGCGTGCTGGTCGCGACGCTCAACCAGGCAAAAGCCTCGCTGCTGACCCGGCTGCGCGGCGATCGCGGCCAGCGCGGAACGCGCCGTACCCTGCATTACTATTTTGTCGCGCAGGATATCCATGAACGGGCAAGCTCCTCGCACATCCAGTATGCCCGGGTGCGGGAAACGCTGCGTTACAGCGATATTTTGTTTCGCTTCCAGCGCCTGCTGACTATGCAGGCCAGAGCCTGCCAGCAGCTGTCGCAGTCGATCCTGCTGCGGCAGAAATACCAGCACGACGGCAGGTTCGAGCGCGCATTTGTCCACCTTGACGCCGCGCTGACGCGCGCGTCTTCCAGCGTCGATCCGGCGCAAATGAAAGCGCTGCGCTATTTGCTCAATAATCTGCGCGCTATCGATGCCCAACTGGCGACGATCGAGTCTGAACAGGCACTCGAACGGCCAAACGGCGATACTCAGGAAAATCGGCTGGCTGATGACAAGCTCCATGGCTGGAGCGATATTCGCCTGCGTCTCAGTCGCCATTTAACGCCTAAATCGGCGCTGTTTCGCCATGCTATCCGCATGTCGGTAGTGCTATGCCTCGGTTACGCGATCATTCAGGTAACCGGTATGCATCACGGTTACTGGATTCTGCTCACCAGTCTGTTCGTCTGCCAGCCAAACTACAACGCGACCCGGCGCCGCCTGGCCCTCAGGATCATCGGCACCCTCGCCGGGGTTTTAATCGGTCTGCCGGTGCTCTACTTCGTTCCGTCGCTGGAAGGTCAGATGACGCTGATTGTCATCAGCGGCGTGCTGTTTTTCGCTTTCCGCAATGTACAATATGCTCATGCCACCATGTTTATCACTCTGCTGGTGCTGCTCTGCTTCAATCTGCTGGGCGAAGGGTTCGAGGTAGCCGCGCCGCGCGTGCTGGATACGCTGGTCGGCTGCGCGATTGCATGGGCGGCGGTGAGCTTTATCTGGCCCGACTGGCGTTTTCGCGGCCTGCCGGCGATTATCAACAAAACGCTGGACGCCAACTGCCGTTACCTCGATGCCATTCTGGAGCAGTACCATCAGGGGAAAAATAATGCGCTGACTTACCGTATCGCCCGGCGCGATGCGCATAATTCAGATGCGGAACTGGCCTCTGTCGTCTCGAATATGTCGGCGGAACCGCGCGGCACTCAGGACAAGATGGAAAAGGCATTTCGCCTGATGTGCCTCAACCATACGCTGCTCAGCTATATCTCCACGCTCGGCGCCCACCGCGAAAAAATAGAAAACGAGGAGATACTGAAGTTGCTGAACGACGCCGTGTGCTATGTCGATGATGCGCTTCATCACTCTGATGCCGACAGCGAGCAGATTAATCATCGGCTGCGCGCCATGCAGGAGCGAATCCAGAACCTGACGCCGGAACCGGAGAGCAAAGATCAACTGATCCTGCAGCAAATCAGTTTGCTGATCGATTTGCTGCCGGAACTCAATCAATTAAAAAGCGACATGATTAAGCCGATAGAGCCGGCCGACGACGCGGCGGCTTAACCGGCCGGCGCTTAAGTAAGCCGCCCTGACGCCGGACTGCGGCCGTTGCGTCAGCGCTTATAACCGCGGGACGGCGGCGCCGGCGTATTGGTCTCGTACCACTCCAGTAATTCAGTACGAATGCCCGGCGGCAACGCCGCCAGGTGCGTGCCGCAGATGGCTCCGGCCAGCGCCAGCAAAATATTAACCCCCAGGTCCTTGCGAATTGCCTTGAGCTTTAAATAACTCTCCCTGGCGCCATGCTGGTGTAGTTCATCTATATTTCTGATACCCGCTTTCCATAGCAGTCGCTCAATATCATGATTAATATTAGGGAGATCCTTCAGCCTGCCGCGCAGATTCTTACTTTCGCGATCCCGACGGGCGTTTTCCAACGATATTCTTGCGAGATCAAGTAATTGTATGGGGTTATCCCACAGGCTCTGATCGACGCAGTAATATTTCAACGGCACCGGAATGCCGCGCTTTGTGTAGATAAGAGAAGACATATTGCGGGCCAGGAAATACCCCTCACACGGTTTACTGCCGCGCAGATAGAGTTCGCCGCTGGATACCAGCGCAAAAATAACCTTGTCTGCCGCGATACTGTAGCCGCCAAACTGTGAACGCGAGGTAATATCCCCTAAAGAAGCAAAATAGTGCTTAGATTGTAGAATCCTTTTTTCGCATAATTGTTTCATACTGTTCCCCTTCTGTATTGATCGCTCTTTCCTTGACTGACTGCAATAACAGTAACAGGAACAAGTAATTAACCATACGCCAGAGAAGTCTTCAAACATAAAATGTCGTTGCTTCTTATTACATGTAAATTATGCGAAGCGCTTTCAAAATTTAGGTTGATCTCCCTGCCCACAGGATATACTGTATATGCATACAGTGACACTATGGGTGGATCTCATTATGCGTACTCAATCATTCGATTCGTCATACTTTCGTCAGCCGTCTCGCACAGGCTCTACGGTGGAAGCTCCTCAGCCCGCATCGGCAACCGGCGGCGGAATTATCAGTGAAGTAGTGTACAGCGCAGGCCAGCCCATGGTCTCTCAGCTGCTTTTACCGTTGCTGCAACAGTTGGGAAACCAGCCGCGCTGGCTGCTGTGGCTGGCTCCGCAGCAGAAGCTGAGCCGTCATTGGCTGTTACAGTCAGGGCTGCCGCTGGATAAAGTCATTCAGCCGCACCACATCAATCCCGTCACCACCGTCGATGCAATGGAAAAAGCATTGCAAACCGGTAATTACAGCGCGGTTCTTGGCTGGCTGCCCGCAGAATTGACGGAAGAAGAAAAGATAAGATTACGCCATGCCGCTCGCTCGGGTAATAGCTATGGTTTTATTATGCGCCCGCAGAATGAAAGTTTTTCTCCCGACAGACCATTTTCATCCTTAAAAATTCACCCGATATTGTATCATTAAGTAAAAATGAGAATTTTCTCATGAGAAAAGAAGCAAAGTCAGGCAAATGCCGGACGGGCCTGTATCCGCCCAGCCCGCGTGAGAACTAATACTGAGACAAAGTTAGAGATATCTGCCAATTTCGCCTATTATTTGTTAATAAGTATGTACGAAACGCTATTTTTTTTTAGATGCTTATCACATCATACTTGTAACTTTCGAATCTCGTTGTAGACTTTAGCTCGTTGGAGGTGCCCTTGCATAACGCCAGTTGACTGGCAGAGTCATAAATAAGGGCGGAACCTTCAGCTAAGGATTTTAACCAAGGGCTTATTAACTTTAATAGTTAATTGCCGATTTGGATGATAATGAGGCGCAAAAATGAAAAAGACAGTTATCGCAATTGCAGTGGCACTGGCAAGCGTGGCTACCGTAGCACAAGCTGCCCCGAAAGATGACACCTGGTACGCCGGTGCTAAACTGGGCTGGTCTCAGTTCCATGATACCGGTCTGTATGGTAATGGCTACAATGTAGACGGCGCCCGCGACAACCAGCTGGGTGCTGGCGCGTTCGGTGGCTATCAGGCTAACCCGTACTTAGGTTTTGAAATGGGTTACGACTGGCTGGGCCGTATGAAATATACCGGCGGTCTTGGCGGTGGCGCATTCAAGGCACAGGGCGTACAGCTGGCGGCTAAACTGAGCTACCCGGTAATGGACGATCTGGACGTATATACCCGTCTGGGTGGCCTGTTCTGGCGTGTAGACAGCAATGACCATGCTGGTCACAGCAACAATGACACCGGCGTATCTCCGCTGGCCGCTGCCGGCGTTGAATATGCACTGGATAAAAACTGGGCTACCCGTCTGGAATACCAGTGGGTGAACAATATCGGTGACGCCGCTACCGTTGGTGGCCGTCCTGATAACGGCATGCTGAGCGTTGGCGTTTCTTACCGCTTCGGTCAGGATGAAACCGTTGCGCCGGTAGTGGCTCCGGCCCCGGCTCCGGCTCCGGTCGTTGAAACCAAACGTTTCACGCTGAAGTCTGACGTTCTGTTCAACTTCAACAAAGCCACGCTGAAACCGGAAGGTCAGCAGTCTCTGGATCAGCTGTATACCCAGCTGAGCTCGCTGGATCCGAAAGACGGTTCTGTCGTTGTTCTGGGCTTCACCGACCGTCTGGGTTCCGAACAGTACAACCAGAATCTGTCTGAAAAACGTGCTCAGAGCGTAGTTGACTACCTGGTTGCCAAGGGCATCCCGGCAGACAAAATTGCTGCACGTGGCCACGGCAAATCCAACCCGGTTACCGGTTCTACCTGTGACGCAGTTAAAGGTCGCGCAGCGCTGATCGACTGCCTGGCCCCGGATCGTCGCGTAGAAATCGAAGTTAAAGGTATTAAAGACGTTGTAACTCAGCCTCAGGCTTAAATTTCAACGATAAAAAACCTCGCTCCGGCGAGGTTTTTTTTGCCTTAGATAATCAATAAGCAGAAATGAAGCCTTGCATCGACAGCAGCAGCCGCTTTTCAGCTGCGGATGTTAAATATTATTTTCTCATGCCGGGCAGTCTGCCAAAACGCACTACAGCAATAACGAGCTCTGCCAGAGCCGATAATGGCGACGGTATTAGCCGACAGAAACAAAGACGATAACCACGCCGGATGCGCGACGTGATTACTCTTTACCCTTCCCCAGCAACGCTTTTAGATCCTGCTTAAGCACGGACATCTGGCTGGCATACTTCTCTTTATATTCCGCATCTTCAATCAGCTGCACGATCGTTTCCGACAGCGTGGCGCCGCGCCGATGCGCCAGCCCCGCCAGACGCTGCCAGACCAGATACTCCAGATCGATCGATTTCTTGCGCGTATGCTGATGCTCGGCATTAAAGTGCCGCTTGCGCCGGGCCCGAATAGTCTGTTTCATCCGATTTTGCAGCGCCGGATTCATATTCTGCTCGATCCACGCCAGAATCCTGGCCGGCTGGCTTTCCAGCAATAATAACTGCGCCACGGCCTCTTCGGCGGCGCTGCGTTCGATATGCCGCGTGATGAGTTCACCCTCACGGTGCTTTTTAACCAGGTATTTCCACTTCCAGCCGCACTCAAGGTTTTCCAGTTGCTGATATTTCATCGTGAACTCTTCAGTGACCGTGTAACGTTTAGCTAAGCATAGCAGTTTTGCCGCTGCTTTCCTGCTGTTGTGCGTTTTTTAAGGCTATTTTTTATACATTAAAAATACAATTAGCACCAGCAGGTCAATACAACGGACACTGCTTATATGCAGCCTGCATTATTCTTGTATAATCGCCCTTTTCCCTTAAACGATCCTATTTGACACTTTGACCAGTAATCAACTCGAATGGCAGAATCTGCTGCCCGATCATACGCCTTATCAGGCACTGTTCTCCCGGGCCGCTGATATTGCACCCGCTGAATTTTCAGCTATTCAGCCCCGCCTGACCGATGCATTGACGTTATTTTGTCATCCCCGTTCGCCCTCTCGCTTTATGCTGCTCAAGGCGCAGGATGACAGCGAGTATATGGCGCTGCTGGCCAATGTTATCAATTCGCTGCAACCGCGGACCGGTAAAGTATACGGCAGCCGCTATGTCATTGACGGGCACCATATTCAGCAGTCTGCCGCCGTGCAGACCAGCGATAATTTCGCGGCGCAATCGCGCTGCGGCTATCAGGAATGGATTGAACCCGAGCAACTGTTTGGAGCAGTGCGCTGCAGCGAGCAGCGCATCGCGCTGCAGCCCGGCCTTTTGCATCAGGTCAACGGCGGCATTCTGATCCTGCCCGTACGCCCCCTGCTCGCTCAGCCGCAGATGTGGCTGCGGCTGAAACAGATGCTGACTCAGGGATACTTCCAGTGGCTCTCGCCCGATGAGCGGCGACCGCTGCCGGTAGACATCCCCCCGATGCCGCTCGACGTACGGTTGATTGTCATCGGCGATCGCTCCGAACTGGGCGACTTTAGCGACATCGAACCGGATCTTTGCGAACGGGCTATTTACGGCGAGTTTGAAACGGAACTGCAGCTCGTCGATACTGACGATATATCGCGCTGGTGCGGCTGGATCAATACGCTTTGCGCTCAGCATCAGTTGCCGTCGCTGTCGGCTGACGGCTGGCCCGCGCTGGTGACTCTCGCGATGCGCTACAGCGGCGATCAGGGCTGCCTGCCGCTGTGCCCGCAGTGGCTGGCCGGTCAGCTCCGTCTGGCCGCGCTTTATGCGCGCGATGGAGAGATTAATGCCGCAGCGATAGCCGACGCCATCGCCAGCCGACGCTGGCGTGAGAGCTATCTCTCTTCGCGTATGCAGGATGAGATTGAACAGGGTCAGATCCTGATTGAAACGGAAGGCGAAGTCATCGGTCAGGTCAATGGCCTGTCGGTGCTGGAATACCCCGGTTATCCGCAGCTGTTTGGCGAACCGACCCGCATCAGTTGCGTGGTGCATGCCGGCGACGGCGAATTTACCGACGTCGAGCGCAAAGCCGATCTGGGCGGTAACCTGCACGCCAAAGGGATGATGATTATGCAGGCGTTCCTGATCTCAGAACTCGAGCTGGATCAGCAGTTGCCCTTTTCCGCTTCTATCGTCTTCGAACAGTCCTATGGCGAGGTGGATGGCGATAGCGCCTCGCTGGCCGAACTCAGCGCGCTGATTAGCGCGCTGTCGATGCAGCCGGTCAGTCAGCAGATTGCCGTCACCGGCTCGGTTGATCAGTTTGGCCACGTCCAGCCGATCGGCGGCGTCAATGAGAAAATTGAAGGTTTCTTTGAGGTTTGTCGGCGTCGTGGACTTACCGGCCAGCAAGGAGTAATCATTCCGGCCGCCAATCTGCGCCACCTGTGCCTGGATCAGGCGGTGGTCGATGCCGTACGAAACGGTCAGTTCCATCTGTGGGCGGTGGATGCCGTGCCGGAGGCGCTGTCGCTGTTGATGAACGCGCCTTATGATGACGAGCGTCAGCCCAGCCTGCTGTCCGCCATTCGCGAACGTATTGCACAGATTAATCCGCAGGAGCGGCGGCGTTTTCCCTGGTTTTTCCGCTAACAAACTGGTTTAACCAGTTGTCATCGGACTTGCCCGGCGTACACGTGTTCGCTAATCTGCGTGCTTCACTAAAATAAGGCTTATTGAGAACATGGTAGATAAACGCGATTCCTATACAAAAGAAGACCTTCTTGCCTCCGGCCGCGGTGAATTATTTGGCGCCGAAGGTCCGCAGTTACCCTCCGGTAACATGTTAATGATGGACCGCGTCGTTAAAATGACGGAAGACGGCGGCGATCATGGCAAAGGCTATGTGGAAGCGGAACTGGATATCAACCCGGACTTATGGTTCTTTAATTGCCATTTCATCGGCGATCCCGTTATGCCTGGCTGTCTGGGTCTGGATGCTATGTGGCAGCTGGTCGGCTTTTATCTCGGCTGGCTGGGCGGCGAAGGCAAAGGTCGAGCACTGGGCGTGGGTGAAGTGAAATTTACCGGTCAGATCCTGCCTGAAGCGAAAAAAGTCACTTATCGCATTCACTTTAAGCGGGTAATTAACCGCCGTCTCATCATGGGCATCGCCGATGGCGAGGTGCTGGTCGACGGGCGCCAGATTTACACGGCGAGCGATCTGAAAGTCGGGTTATTTAAAGACACCAGTACGTTCTGATGCCGGCAAAACGGAGAGCATCCGCCCTCCGTTTTTGCTCCCGGACGGTTAGAGCGCCGTCTGGCAAGCGCGTCTGAAGGTGTTTATTACCTGCGATTATCTCGCCGGAAAGCGCGGGACAAAAAACCTCCGCGCGATGCGGAGGCCGTTCCTTTCATTAATTAACAGAGCGCTATGCGGCAACCGCTCTGTCCTCCATGGCCTGTCGCCAACCTCCCAACCATTGTGATCGGGCATTGATCGATTGATAGGGACAAAACTCCTTTGATTTGCCAGAAATACCCGCCTGATAACCACGTGAATGAGCCCTTTCCAGGCGATCGCGTTTTTGTCTCTTCATGCCTCGTTTCCCTCATTTTTGTCTGGTGGAAATAAAACAGTGGTCGATTTCTCGGCTACCACAGAATATCAATAGTCATTCCAGGGCAGAAGATCAAGACGCAAAATTCAAACCAGTGTCATATTCGTGAGCTATAGTGACGCGCCTTTGCGCTATCGGTTTCACAAGACGCGCCTAACGTGCTGAACAGAAAATAAAACCCCGCGCGTTCCGTCGTATCGAACATCGACGGGCGGGCGGGGTTTTCACGTTATAGCAATTAGTTATTAATTAGACGCGCTGCTTTGCCGCGCAATATCGGCAGCCACCTGCTGCCAGCCCTGCGCCAGCGTTTTCACCAGCGCGTCGTAGCCATCGTCGTGCTGGGCCAGAATAATGTTGAATGGATGGCGGATAAGGTGGCCGCGCTGGTTCAACAGCCACTCTCCCTGCACCACCACCCGGCCGTCATAACGTCCGTGGAAGCCGTTGACCGTCACGTTCAGCGTGTCCGGCTCTCCCGCCGGCGGCGATGTGGTGACCACCCAACCCGGCAGCCCGGCGCTCAAATTCGCCACCAGCGTCTGCTGCAGTTGCTGTTCCAGCGGGCTCGCCCACAGGTTATTGGTGGCGAGCACATACTGTACGTCGTTGGTCTGATACACCAGACCATTGCCGCCCAGATAGTCGGCCAGCGCAATATGCTCAATCCATAGCTGACGGTGATTCGCGTCGCGGCCAACCGAAACCGGCGCGCTCCCTGCAGCCGCCAGCGGCAGCTGATAGTACGTTTTCTGCGTATTACTGCTGCAGGCGCTTACCAACAGCACCAGAGCCAGCGTCCATCCTTTCATCATCATTTAGCCCTCTTTGGCTGGGGATCATCACCGTCGGATGCCTCAAACACCAGTGCATTACTCTTCTGATTCAGCGTGCGCAATACCGGCTGCAGTTCACGCAGCACCTGATCGAGCCGCTGCATATCCGCCACCATTTTATTGTAGGCCGGCGAGCCGGGCTGGATCCCCTTAATGCTGCGGTTCAGCTCTCGCAGGGTATTCTGCATATCCTGCGGCAGGCTCTGCATCTCTTTCGCCGAGGTGATCTTATTCAGCGTCACCAGCGTCTTTTGCAGTTCGCGCAGCGTATTCTGGCTTTCGGCCAGCGTCTGCGTCGCCTCTTTCACCATCGGATCAAGCGGCAGCGCGTTCACCTTATCCAGCACCGCCATCAGCCTCTGCTGAATCTGCGCCAGACCGCCGCTGACCGTCGGCAACACCGGATAGCCGTCAATCGTCGCCGGCGCCGTGCGCGCTTTCTTATCGTTGGGATAAAAATCGAGATCGATGTACAGCGCGCCGGTCAGTATGTTGGCCGTTTTCAGCGCCGCCCGCAGCCCTTTGGGTTCAGCGCTGCGCAGATGCCGTTCCAGATTGAAATCGCCGCCCAGCTTATTGTCAAAACGGCCGGGTTCAATACGAATTAACACCGGAATGCGGTAGTCGTTGTCGATGCGCTGCTCCGCGCCTGGCGTGAGGAACGGCGCCTGCGATACGGTGCCGAGCCGGATGCCGCGGAATTCGACCGGCGCGCCGGGCTGCAGACCGCGAATGGAGTCGGTAAAGAACATCAGATAATCTTTGTGTTCGGTATACAGCGAGTCCTGAATGTTGCGCTCGTTTTCAAACAGCGTGAACTGCGCGCGCTCCTGTACCGGATTGCCCAGTTCCCAGCCGGCGGGCACGTCAAAGCTGACGCCGCCGCTGAACAGCGTAGTAAGCGAGCCCATTTCCACCCGCATCCCCTGGGCCGACATATCGAACGCCACGCCGCTGTCCTTCCAGAAACGCACGTTCGTCGTTACCAGATGATCATACGGAGCGGTAATAAACACCTGGTAGCGCATCTTGCGCGCCTGCGAATCAAACTCGCTCGTTTCGACCGTCCCTACCCGATAACCGCGAAACAGAACCGGATCGCCGGCGTTCAGCTGGCCCGACTTTTCGCTGTCGAGCTGAATCCGAATCCCCCTGGTATCGGGCGACGCCAGCGGCGGCGTATCCAGCAGGCGGAACGACTGCTCTTCCTCTTTGCTTCTGCCCGGCTGCAGCTCAATATAGGCGCCGGATAACAGCGTTCCCAAGCCGGAAACGCCCTCGCGCCCAATCTGCGGCTTCACTACCCAGAAAACCGAATCCTTATTGAGCAGCTTCGCCATGCCGTCGTTCAGCCGCGCCTTGATCTCCACCTGGTGCAGATCGTCGCTGAGCATAACGCTTTCCACCATGCCCACATCCACGCTGCGGCTTTTAATCGTGGTCTTACCGGCGACAATGCCTTCGGCGTTGGCGGTGGTCAGCATCAGCTGCGGTCCCTGATGACTGAAATGGTAAAACAGGATCCAGGCGCCGATCAGTACGGTGACAATCGGCACAATCCAGACCGGCGACCAGCGTTTAATTTTTTCAGCCTCCGCCACGGCGTAATTATTTTTGGTCAACGGGATACTCCTTGTCAGTCACGTCATTGCGTCTGTCCCACAGTAAACGCGGGTCAAACGCCATCGCTGCAAACATAGTCAAAATTACCACCATAGCAAAAAGTAAAGCGCCTATAGCCGGATAGACGCTCATAAAGCGCCCCATCCTGACCAGAGAAGAGAGCACCGCAATGACGAATACATCGATCATTGACCAGCGCCCGACAAACTCCACCACCTCATAAATAAAATGCATACGCTCGCTGTCACGATTGCCCTTACCCTGCCCGTACCAGCACAGCCAGGCCAGCGCCAGCATCTTCAACGACGGCACCATGATGCTGGCGATAAAAATCACCAGCGCCACCGGCCAGGAGCCGGAGCCCCATAAAAAAACCACCCCGGACATAATCGTGGACGGATCTTTGCTGCCCAGCGCTTCCGTCACCATAATCGGCAGGATATTGGAGGGAATATAGAGCATCACCGAGGTCACCAGCAGCGCCAGCGTCCACTGCAGGCTATCGCGTCGACGGGCATGTCCGCGCGTATGGCAACGCGGGCAAACGGTGGTGCCGGCGGGCAGAATAGCCGTACAGCACTGACAGGAGCGCATTCCCTGACTGAGCCCGCTCTTGCCCGGCAGCGGTTCGGCGGGCAACGCCGGCGGCGGAGCGATAGAATTCCACAGTTGGCGCCGGTCCAGGCTTTGAAAAGCCAGCAGCTGCAGCAGACAGAACAGACAATAAGGAAAGAAACTGCTGCCGGTGCCAATATCGCCGTAGGCCATCAGCTTAACGAAACTGACCAGCACGCCGGCCAGAAAAATCTCCGCCATGCCCCAGCTTCTTAGCTTAAACAACACCTTCGCCAGCACATATTTCACCTGCAGCGGCAACGACCAGCGACCGCACAGCAGGATGATGGTCAACATGCAGAAGGCCGGCACCAGTTGCACAAAGATCATAAACAGCGTGCCGACGCTGGCATAATCGTCCGCCACCAGCGCGCGGGGTATCGCTATCAGCGTAATCTCGCTGGAAATGCCCGCGACGCGCATAGAGATAAAGGGGAACAGGTTGGCCAGCAACAGCATAAACAGCGCGCACAGCGCGTAGCCGATGGAACGCTGGCGCGCCTGCGACCGTAAGCTGGTCAACTGCGTTTTGCAGCGCGGGCATATCGCCTTCTGCCCGGCAACCAGAGGCGGCAACGCCACCAGTAGATCGCACTGCGGGCACAGCACGTAATCATCATGGCGATGGGTATGTGAACACATCTACAGCCTCCTGAATGGCCGGGCAATCCGGCGACGGCAAACCGCCGCCCGGTGTTAAATCATAGTCTGCCTTCAGCCATTTTTCTGAGCTTCCAGCTCTTCCCAGCGTTCGAAGCACTGTTCCAACGCCTGTTCCGCCTCAGCCAGCGCCGTTAAAACCGGCTGCGTCTGTTCATAAGCCAGATTGAAAAAACCGTCGCTGTTCATCCGGGTCTGCAATGCCTGGATTTCCTGCTCCAGTTCTTCAATCCGTGCGGGAAGCCGTTCCAGTTCGAGCTGCTGGTTATAACTCAGTTTGCCCGAACTGTGTTTAACCGGTTGTGCGACTGACTTTTTCACCGTATCCGCGGGCTCCGCCGTCGGCGGCGCGGCGCGCAGCGGCGTGGCGGCCGCCCGCTGCTGCTGAGCATCGTAATATCCGCCGACAAAGCGCTCGATCGCGCCGTTGCCGGAAAAGATCCAGCACTCGGTTACCGAGTTATCGACAAACTGACGATCGTGGCTCACCAGCAGCACCGTCCCCTGGTACCCTTCAATCAGCTCCTCCAGCAACTCCAGCGTTTCCACATCCAGATCGTTGGTGGGCTCATCGAGGATCAACAGATTGCTCGGTTTCAGAAACAGGCGGGCCAGCAACAGACGATTGCGCTCGCCGCCGGACAGCGCCTTGACCGGCGTCATCGCCCGTTTCGGATGGAACAAAAAGTCCTGCAGATAGCCCAGCACGTGGCGCGAGCGGCCATTGACCATAACCTCCTGCTTGCCCTCGGCCAGGTTGTCCATCACGGTCCGCTCGGGATCCAGCTCGGCGCGATGCTGATCGAAATAGGCCACCTCCAGTCGGGTACCGCAGTGAACGCGCCCGCTATCCGGCGTCAGCTGCCCCTGCATCAACTTCAGCAACGTGGTTTTACCGCAGCCGTTGGGGCCGACCAGCGCGATCTTATCGCCGCGCATAACCTGAGCGCTGAAGTCTTTCACCAACACCTTGTCGCCGATCTGATAATTGACGTTCTCCAGCTCAAACACAATTTTGCCCGAACGGCTGGCTTCTTCGACCTGCATCTTCGCCGCGCCCATCACTTCGCGCCGTTCGGAACGCTCGCGCCGCAGCGCCTTGAGCGCCCGGACGCGCCCTTCATTACGGGTGCGGCGCGCCTTGATCCCCTGACGGATCCAGATCTCTTCCTGCGCCAGCTTGCGATCGAATTCGGCGTTTTGCAGCTCTTCGACCCGCAGCGCTTCTTCCTTGCCGAGCAGATAATTATCGTAGTCGCCCGGCCATGACACCAGCTTACCGCGATCGAGATCGACAATGCGCGTCGCCATATTGCGAATGAACGAACGGTCATGCGAAATAAACACGATACTGCCCTGGAACGATTTAAGGAACGTTTCCAGCCAGTCGATGGTTTCGATATCCAGATGGTTGGTCGGTTCATCAAGCAGCAGCACGTCCGGCGCGCTGACCAGCGCCCGCCCCAGCGCCGCCTTGCGCAGCCAGCCGCCGGACAGCGAGGAGAGCGGCGCATCGGCGGTTAATTCCAGGCGCAGCAGCACCTCGGCAATCCGGCTGTCCAGTTGCCACAGTCCCTGATGGTCGAGGATCTCCTGCACGCGGGACAGCTGGTTGAGATTCTTTTCGCTCGGGTCCGACTCCACCTGGCGCAGCACGGCGTGATATTCCTTCAGATAGCTGGCCTGCTCCGCGACGCCTTCGGCAACGAAGTCAAACACCGTGCCGGCTACGTCGCGCGGCGGATCCTGCTGCAAACGCGCCACCACTAAATCCTGTTCGAACACCAGCCGGCCGTCATCCAGCGGGATTTCGCGCGCCAGGATCTTCAGCAGCGTCGACTTTCCCGCGCCGTTGCGCCCGACAAGGCACACGCGTTCGTTAGGCTCAATATGTAATTCGGTATTATCCAGCAAAGGTGCGTCGCTGAACGACAGCCATGCACCGGACAGACTGATTAAAGACATGGTAATTATTTTTCCTCGCCGGCGTGCCGGAGCAGCCAGCAGTTGTGAATCTGGCGATTACGGGCAAAATCCTGCGACTGCGTTTGCGTCGTGATCTCTCTGGCCGTCAGTCCAAGCGCCTGTAAACCGGCGAGATCCATTTGAAAGCCGCGTTTATTGTTGGAAAACATGATCGTGCCGCCGCACCGCAGCAGCCGTTTCATATTCTGCATTAGCGACAGATGATCGCGCTGAACGTCAAAGGTGTCATCCATCCGTTTGGAATTGGAGAACGTGGGCGGATCGATAAAGATCACATCGAACTGTTCCTGGGTTTGCTGCATCCAGCTCAGGCAATCGGCGTGAATCAGCCGGTGCTGACGGCCGGTCAGATTATTGACGCGTAAATTCTTTTCCGCCCACTCCAGATAGGTACGCGACATATCCACCGTGGTCGTGGTGCGCGCGCCGCCCAGCCCGGCATGAACGCTGGCGGTGCCGGTATAGGCGAACAAATTTAAAAAGTCTTTGCCGTCGCTCATCTCGCCCAGCATTTTGCGCGCAATGCGATGGTCGAGAAACAGTCCGGTATCCAGATAGTCGGTCAGATTCACCCACAGTCTGGCGTTATACTCCTGCACCAACAGAAATTCACCTTTCTGCGCCAGCTTTTCGTACTGATTCTTGCCCTTCTGGCGCGCGCGGGTCTTTAACACCAGCTGATTTGACGGCACGCCCAGCACCGACAGCGTGGCGTTGATCACATCGAACAGCCGCTGGCGCGCCTTTTGCGCATCAATGGTTTTCGGCGGCGCGTATTCCTGCACCACCACCCAGCTGCCATAGCGGTCGACCGCCACGTTATATTCCGGCAGATCGGCGTCATACACGCGGTAACACTCGATATCCTGCTGTCTGGCCCACTTCTCCAGCTTACGCAGGTTTTTACGCAGACGGTTGGCGAAGTCCGGCGCCACTTCGCCGACGCCCTGGGCGGGCGTATCTGCCAGCAGGTAATTTTTCTGCACGCAATCGAGCGGACCATTTTTCGCCTGGAACTGCCGATCGGCGCGCAGTTGCAGACAGCCCAGCAATTCGGTGGAAGAACTGAACAGCGACAGTTGCCATCCGCCGAACTCGCTCTTCATTTTACGCCCCAGCAGATTGTGCAGGGCAATCAGCGCCGGTTCGCTTTCCAGACGTTCGCCATAGGGCGGGTTGCTCACCACCGTCCCCTGAGGCCCTTCCGGCAGCGGATTTTTTAACTGATCCAGCGCGCAGGCTTCGAAGCGAATCACCTCGGCGACGCCGGCGCGACGCGCGTTCGCCCGGGCGACGTCGATGATGCGCCGATCAATGTCCGAGCCAAAGAAACGGGCGCGGGTCTCCTGCAGTCCGCGCCGCGCCCTGACCTGCGCGTCGGTGGTTACCTCGCGCCACAGCGCGGCGTCGTGGCCGTTCCAGGCGGTGAACCCCCAGTGATTACGGTACAAGCCCGGCGCCCGATCGCTGGCCATCATCGCCGCCTCAATCAGCAAAGTACCGGAACCGCACATCGGGTCGAGCAGCGGCGTATCGGGTTTCCAGCCCGACCGCAGTACGATGGCCGCGGCCAGCGTCTCTTTTAGCGGCGCCTGGCCGGCCATTTCCCGGTAACCGCGCTGATGCAGCCCTTCGCCGCTTAAATCCAGCGCCACGCTGGCCATCTCGCGCTGCAGAAACACATTAACGCGAATATCGGGCTGCTGACGCGCCACGTCTGGTCGCTGACCGCCCTTACGGGTAAAGCTGTCGACAATGGCGTCCTTGACCTTCTGCGCGCCATATTGCGTGTTGCGGATATCGTCGTTGGTGCCGGTGAAATGCACGGCAAAGGTTTTATCGACGCCGAATACCGCACTCCAGTCGATCGCCTGTACGCCCAGGTACAGATCCAGATCGCTGTATACCTTAAATTCATTAAGCGGCAGCAGGATACGCGATGCCAGACGGCTCCAGAGCAGGCTCTGATACAGCAGCCGATTGTCTCCCTGAAAGTGCACCCCGCCCTGTACCACCTTACAGTCCTGCGCGCCCAGCGCTTCCAGTTCGCTTTTTAACAGTTCTTCCAGGCCACGAGCGGTACTGGCAAACAGAGAGTTTATCATGCAGAGATCACCAAAAAATAAAGAATGGCGCATTATAGCGAATCCCCGCCGCTTGTCATAAGCGCCGCCGGGTTTTCTCGCGCTTATCGTTCTGCGCGGCGCGTGCAGCGGCGATGGCCGCCCGAAGTCTATTGGGTATCGGTCTGGTTTTATCGGGAAAAGTGAACGAAGGAGGAAGAAAAACAGCGTCGTCCCGCATCGCCTGCGGCTATACGGGACCAGAAAGCGCGGCGACGGTATTACACCACGCGGGAAAACCAGGGTTGTTGCGTCTGCTGCGGCCGCTCGTCCGGCAACAGGCGATCGTGCATGATTTTAATCGCTTCGCCCAGAACCATGCTGCGCCCGGACAGCGCCAGTTGCTCCTGCGCCAGCAGGCACAGGCTGGCGTGATTGCCGGACTCCACCACCAGCATGCAGGCCTGAGTCCGCCCGTCGGTTAACCGCACGCGCACCAAATCGCCGGGCTGCGGGCAAAATTCTCCGCCGGCGTTCTGCTGGGCGAAATGCCAGCTCTTCGGCATCAGCGGTTTAAGGAAGCGGCTGGCCACCAGCGCGTTCAGCACCAGCTCGGCCTGTAGCTCCTGATTCAACGCGGTACGCTGGCAACTTTCCTGCCAGCTAAAAAACAGCGCGGCGTCATCCACGCAGAAATCGCTGTCGCCAAAGGCGTCGGGCGTCAGCATTTTGGCCGGGAAGCGCGAGCGAAATAACATGCCGTTGGCGAGATCGAGCATCAGCCGATCGTGTTCGCTATCAAAATACCAGCGCCAGGTATTATCAGGTTTTAATTTCATTTTATTACCTTCGCCCGGATCAGCATCCTTCGTCTTTAAGGATATTCTGATTACAGAATCTCAAATAAGCCCCTCGGGATAAATGACATCACCACTGCCACTTATTTACACAAACGTACAAAATATAGACCAGCCGGAGGAATAAATAAACCCCCGCCATTCAATGATGAGAAATATATTCGTCATACCGCAAATCGGCTTTATTACTCACCCCATTCCTGGAGTTCGTTCCGCCGCTGTCGTCGCAAGCGGAATTCAAATATGCTGCCGGTGAATGCCTGCCGCTGAGTTAGCTCAACGCCTGGCATTTACCGGATTGCCGCCTTTCCTCCGCTCAAATTATTTCGGCCATAAGGTTAGAGGAAGGTCACAATATCTTTAATCAGCGTCGGCCCGCGGTAAATAAAGCCGCTGTATATCTGAATCAATGACGCGCCGGCGGCCATTTTTTCTCTGGCGGCGATAACGGAATCAATCCCGCCCACGCCAATAATCGGCAGGCGACCGTTAAGCTCGCGCGACAGCATGCGAATAATTTCCGTGCTGCTGTGCTGCAAAGGACGACCGCTTAGCCCCCCGGTCTGGCCGCAGTGGTTAAGACCGGCGATCAACGTCCTGTCCAGCGTGGTATTGGTGGCGATAACGCCGTCAATATTATGGCGCACCAGGCTGTCGGCTATTTGGATCAATTCTTCTTCACTAAGATCCGGCGCGATCTTTACCGCGACAGGAACATATTTTTGATGTTGCTCGCTTAATTGCGCCTGCTTGTTTTTAATCGCCAGCAAAAGATCGTCCAGCGCTTCGCCATATTGCAGCGCTCTGAGTCCCGGCGTATTGGGGGAAGAGATATTTACCGCAATATAACCCGCCCAGGGATAGATCTTTTCCATACAGATTAGATAATCATCTTTGCCCTGCTCTACCGGCGTCGCTTTATTCTTACCGATATTGATCCCCAGTACGCCGCCGAAGTTTGATTTTTTCACGTTTTCGACCAGACGATCGACGCCGAGATTATTAAATCCCATCCGATTAATTAGCCCTTCCGCTTCTACGATGCGAAATAAACGCGGCTTATCATTACCCGGCTGCGCCAGCGGGGTGACGGTACCCACTTCAATGAAGCCAAATCCCATTGCTCCCAGCGCGTCAATACAATCGCCGTTTTTATCCAGCCCGGCAGCCAGACCGAGCGGATTTTTAAACGACAACCCCATACAGGTCACCGGTTTAACGGGAACGGACTGACGAACGAGGAATTCAAACGGGGTGCCGGATAGTCGGCGTAATTGCTGGAAGGTCAGCTCATGAGCACGCTCTGGATCAAGCTGAAATAAGGCTTTCTTGATAAGGGGGTAAAACATGTCTTCTCCTGAGATCCCAGTTGCAAACCGGGAGGAGATTATCAGCCATTAGGCCGGCAATTGGAATTGTAAACGACAAAAAAATTCAAATACGAAATGACCGGCGACAGCGCCGGAAAATGCGCAAGAGCCGAATTTTGCGCGACGCTCGCGCAGAAAACATACGCGGCGGGCGGTTTGATGCGCAACCGTTTTCCCCCTGCGCTGGCGGATAAAACACGGCGCTTCGTCCCTGAAACGCCATACTCGTCATACTTCACACCTTGCAGGCGCACCGGCGCCACTTCATTCTTCGGTCCGTTGCCGGCTTCCCCGTTCGGGACCGACGGGAGCCGCATTCCTGTTTGCTCCCGGCGGATTCGTCTCGCACTGCCGCGCGACGAGACGCATTGCAATGCACCGCGTCGATAAAGGCGCGACGCCCCGCGTTGTTCAAAACAATAACGTTTTTCCCGCAACCCGGGTTATTCAGCGTTTAGTCATCGCGCCGTACGGCGCTGTCAGGCCAGAGCCCGGCTAATTTTTTCGAACAAATCGCCCGCCAGGTTATCCAGCGCCTTCAGTTCTTCCAGCGACTGACGCATCTGCGCCTGGCGCTTCTCATCATAACGCTTCAGGCGGATCAACGGTTCGATCAGCCGTGCCGCCACCTGAGGATTACGCGTATTCAGATCCCTGAGAATGCCGGTAAGGAAACGATAACCGCTGCCGTCTTCGGCATGAAACGCCGCCGGATTCACCGAAGCGAAGGAACCGACCAGCGCTCGCAGACGGTTCGGGTTATTCAGGCTGAAGGAGCGATGATTAAGCAGCGCCTTCACCCGTTGCAAAACGTCGCCGTCCGGGCTGCTGGCCTGCAGGGTAAACCACTTATCCATCACCAGTCCGTCCTGATGCCAGCGCTGATCGAAATCGTCCAGAAGCGCATCGCGACCGGGCAGCTGCGCCGCCACGGCGGCGGTCAACGCGGCCAGCGAGTCGGTCATATTATTCGCCTGGCGATACTGGCTGGTCACCAGCGTATCCGCCTGTTGCTGTTCGCCGAAGGCCAGATAGTGCAGGCATACATTGTGCAGCGCGCGCCTGCCGATATCGCCATGTTCGATGCGGTAAACCGGCGTCAGCGTGGCGCGATACACCGCCAGCAGCTCATCCGCCATTTCTTTGGCCAGCGCCCGCGTCAGCGATGCATGAACGGCGGCAATCGCCGTCGGATCGACGATATCGAACCATTCGGCGATCTCATTTTCGCCGGGCAACGTCAGGATCTGCGCGATCAACATAGGATCCAGCCGTTCGTCCAGCAGCACGCCGCGGAATGCGTCCACCACGTGCAGCGGCAGCGACAGAGCCTGCCCCTGCCGATAGCGCGCCACGTTCAGGCGAATATAGCCGGCCAGCAGACTCTGCGCCGCATCCCAGCGCGAAAACGCATTGCGCGCGTGACGCATCAGAAACGTCAGTTGATCATCCTGCCAGGCGTAGTTCAGTTTCACCGGCGCGGAGAATTCGCGCAGCAGCGACGGCACCGGCAGGCAGGGCACATGGTCGAACACAAAGGTCTGTTCCGCCTGCGTAACATTTAATACCGACGCCTGCGGCCGGCCGTCCTGCTGCAGCGCGATCGGTTGACCTTCGCTGTCGTACAGTTCAATATCCAGCGGAATATGCAGCGGCAGTTTCTCCTGCTTATCCGCGCCGACCGGCGTCATCTGGCTGACGTGCAGCCGGTATTGCTGGCTGGCGGCGTCATACTCATCGCGCACCGTCAGCAACGGCGTACCCGATTGACTATACCAGCGGCGGAACTGCGCCAGATCGACGCCGGACGCGTCTTCCATCGCCTGCACGAAATCGTCGCAGGTGGCCGCGCTGCCATCGTGCCGCTGAAAGTAGAGGCGCATCCCCGCCTGAAATTTCTCTTCGCCCAGCAGGGTATGCATCATGCGGATAACTTCCGCCCCTTTCTCATAGACGGTCAGGGTGTAGAAGTTATTCATTTCGATCACGTGATCCGGCCGGATCGGGTGCGACATCGGCCCCGCGTCCTCGGCAAATTGCGCGCTGCGCATCACGCGCACATTATTGATCCGGTTCACCGCCCGCGATCCCAGATCGGAACTGAACTCCTGATCGCGAAACACGGTCAGCCCCTCTTTCAGGCTGAGCTGGAACCAGTCGCGGCAGGTTACCCGGTTGCCGGTCCAGTTGTGAAAATATTCATGGCCGATCACCGCCTCTATATTGAGGTAATCTTTGTCGGTGGCGGTTTCGGCTTTAGCCAGTACATATTTCGAGTTAAATACGTTCAGGCCTTTATTTTCCATCGCGCCCATGTTGAAGAAATCCACCGCGACGATCATATAAATGTCGAGATCGTATTCCAGGCCAAAACGTGTTTCATCCCACTTCATGGCGTTTTTCAGCGAAGCCATCGCCCAGTCGGCGCGATCGAGATTACCGCGGTCGACATACAGCTCCAGCGCCACGTCCCGCCCGGAACAGGTGGTAAAATGATCCTGCAGAACATCAAAATCGCCGGCGACCAGCGCGAACAGATAACAGGGTTTGGGAAACGGATCCTGCCATTCAACCCAGTGCCGACCGTCGTCGAGTTCACCCTGAGACTGCCGGTTGCCGTTGGACAGCAGATACGGGTAACGCTGCTTATCGGCGGTGATGCGGGTGGTAAAACGCGCCAGCACATCCGGCCGATCGAGATAATAGGTAATATGGCGGAAGCCCTCCGCCTCACACTGCGTACAGAGCGCGTCGCCGGACTGGTACAGCCCTTCCAGCGCGCTGTTGGCCGCCGGGTTGATCTCCGTTTCGATCGACAAAGTAAACCGCGCCGGCACATCGTGCAGAACCAGCCCGCCGTCGCACAGCTGATAAGCCTGCCACGCTTTACCCTCCACACTGACGCTGATTAACTGCAGCCCTTCGCCATCCAGTCGCAGCGGCGTACCCGGCTGTCCCTGCAAAATGACCTGGCTGACGGCCCTGACCCGCGTTTTTTCCGCATCGAGGCTGAAATCCAGCGCGACATCGCTGATCGTGTAGGCGGGCGCCTGATAATCCCGGCGGTATTTTACTTGTGGCTGTTGAATCATAAAATTTTGACCTCGTCATGCATACAGATAAGAGCAAGTGTATTCCTGTTACAACGATGTTACCATTAGCGCCTAACGAGAAGAATTATCAGCTTTATACTCTATAGCTTAAATAATTCGGGTTGCAGGAACACGGCAAACAAATGCACCCTGTAATCTGAAGTATGGCGGGTCGGCCGGTTTATTTCTCGTTGCGCTATCCCCATGATGGAGAGGTAGCATCAATAACGGAGCGTCAGGCTGCGAAATCGCCCTGACTGTGACTTAATGCGTCGGTGAGGATGCTGTAACGCACCATGACTTTATACACTGCCCCGGTTTTAACCTCATTGCTTGATACTGATGCGTACAAGCTGCATATGCAACAGGCGGTTTACCATCAATATTATGATGTGCAGGTGGCGGCCGAGTTTCGCTGCCGCAGCGATGAGCTATTAGGCCCCTACGCGGATGAAATCGCCGCCGAAGTCGCATCAATGAGTCAGCTGGCACTGAGCGATGACGAATATCGCTACCTGTCCGCTTTACCGTTCTTTCAACAGGACTACCTGAACTGGCTGCGTCGGTTTCGTTTCGACCCGACTCAGGTCACCATCCGCGACCATAACGGCCGGCTGGATATCCGCATCGCCGGTCCGTGGCGCGAGGTGATCCTGTGGGAAGTGCCGCTGCTGGCCGCCATCAGTGAAATCGTCCACCGCCGGCGTTCGCCGCAGGTGACGATGGACGGCGTGCTCGGCCACCTGCGCGAAAAACTCGAACGTTTCCGCGCGCTCAGCGCGGATCTTGATATCAGCCATTACCGGCTGATGGATTTCGGCACCAGGCGGCGCTTTTCCCACGCGGTGCAACAGCAGATCGTCGCCACCCTGCAGGCCGAATTCCCGTGGCTCATCGGCACCAGCAATTACGATCTGGCTCGCCGTTTGAATCTGACGCCGCTGGGCACTCAGGCGCATGAATGGTTCCAGGCGCATCAGCAAATCAGCCCGACGCTGGCCAATAGTCAGCGCGCCGCGCTGCAGGCCTGGCTGCAGGAATATCCCGACCAGCTTGGCATCGCGCTCACCGACTGCATCACCATGGATGCCTTCCTGCGCGACTTCGATTTCGATTTCGCCAGCCGCTACCAGGGGCTGCGTCATGACTCCGGCGATCCGATCGACTGGGGCGAGAAAGCCATCGTTCATTATCAGAATCTGGGCATCGACCCGCTGAGTAAGGTGCTGGTGTTCTCGGATAATCTGGATCTCGATAAAAGCCTGGCGCTTTACCGCCATTTCTGGCCGCGCATCAATCTGAGCTTCGGCATCGGCACCCGTCTAACCTGCGATATTCCCGGCGTCACGCCGCTGAACATCGTCATCAAGCTGGTGGAGTGCAACGGGAAACCGGTCGCCAAACTGTCCGACAGTCCGGGAAAAACCATTTGTCAGGACGCAGAGTTCGTCAGCGCGCTGCGCGAGGCGTTTGATCTGCCGCTGGTTAAAAAAGCCTGCTGAACCCGGCGCATTTTCCTTTATCCGAAAAACAGCAAGACGATAAATCTTATCGTCTTGCTGTGATTTCTGCTTGTGTCCAGCCCATCGGCAAGTAACATATGCAAGGTTCTGCCTGCGGGCAGGGCCTGTTACTTTTGTCTTAAACCATTACAAGAGAGAAATTTATGAGCGTAGTGCCTGTAGTCGACGTACTGCAAGGCCGTGTCGCCGTTGACAGTGACGTCACCGTGCGCGGCTGGGTACGTACCCGGAGAGATTCTAAAGCCGGTATCTCCTTTATCGCCGTCTATGACGGTTCCTGCTTTAATCCGTTACAGGCTGTAATTAATAATACTCTCCCCAATTACAATCAGGATGTATTGCGCCTGACCACCGGCTGCTCGGTGGAAGTCACCGGCCGCGTCGTCGCTTCGCCTGGCGAAGGACAAAGTTATGAGCTGCAGGCCAGCGCCGTCAACGTGATCGGCTGGGTCGACGATCCGGACACCTACCCGATGGCGGCCAAACGCCACAGTATCGAATATCTGCGCGAAGTCGCCCATCTGCGGCCGCGCACCAACCTGATCGGCGCCGTCGCGCGCGTTCGCCACACGCTGGCTCAGGCGATTCACCGTTTCTTCCATGAAAACGGCTACTGCTGGGTCTCTACGCCGCTGATCACCGCGTCGGATACCGAAGGCGCCGGCGAGATGTTCCGCGTCTCCACGCTCGATCTGGAAAACCTGCCGCGCACCGGGCAGGGCAAGGTGGATTTCAGCGAAGACTTCTTCGGCCGCGAGGCGTTCCTGACCGTATCCGGCCAGTTGAACGGCGAAACCTACGCCTGCGCGCTGTCGAAAATTTACACCTTCGGCCCGACCTTCCGGGCGGAAAACTCCAATACCAGCCGTCACCTGGCGGAATTCTGGATGATCGAACCGGAAGTGGCCTTTGCCGAACTTGACGATATCGCCACGCTGGCCGAAGACCTGCTGAAATACGTGTTCCGCGCGGTGCTGCAGGAACGCGCCGACGACATGGCGTTCTTCGCCCAGCGGGTCGATAAAGACGCGGTGGAACGGCTCGAACGCTTTATTACCTCCGATTTCGCGCAGGTGGACTACACCGATGCGATAGATATCCTGCAGGCCTCTGGCCAGACATTCGAAAACCCGGTTTCCTGGGGCATTGACCTGTCGTCCGAACACGAACGCTATCTGGCGGAGAAACATTTCCGATCGCCGGTAGTCGTTAAGAATTACCCTAAAGATATCAAAGCCTTTTATATGCGCATGAACAACGATGGCAAAACCGTCGCCGCAATGGATGTTCTGGCGCCGGGCATTGGCGAAATTATCGGCGGGTCGCAGCGCGAAGAACGACTGGATCATCTGGACAAACGCCTTGACGAAATGGGGCTGAAGAAAGAGGATTACTGGTGGTACCGCGACCTGCGCCGCTACGGCACCGTCCCGCATTCCGGTTTCGGCCTCGGTTTTGAACGCCTGATTGCGTATGTAACCGGTGTACAAAATGTACGCGATGTTATTCCATTCCCGCGCACGCCCAGAAACGCCAGTTTCTAAATAAATATTTAATATAAGCAAAACAAATATGTAGAAAAGAGGGACGCCATTTCGGGGTCCCTCTTTTTTAATTTCCGATATTGCTCACAAAGTTCCCTGATATTTACATTTTGAAATACAATATTTCATTTTGTTACCTGATTACGATGTTAGTAGCATTTTCGGGGTGGATTAACGAGGGTTTGAATGGAAAACTGCGTTCAGACACAGAAAGACACCCGACTGTCGGATAAAGTTCCCAGGAATTTATTTATGACAGTGGCAGGCGTCTCAATAACACCAATGAGGGTAATAATGATGAAGCGCAACATTCTTGCAGTGGTAATCCCGACTCTGTTAGCTGCTGGCGCAGTTAACGCTGCCGAAGTGTACAACAAAGACGGCAACAAAGTTGATATTTACGGCAGGGTTACCGCTCTGCATTACTTCTCTGATAACAATGGCAACGACGGCGACAAAACTTACGCGCGTCTGGGCTTCAAAGGCGAAAGCCAGATCACCAGCGATCTGACTGGCTTTGGTCGTTTCGAATATGAATTCAAAGGCAACCGTGCTGAAGGTTCTCAGGGCGGCGACAAAACCCGTCTGGCCTTTGCCGGTCTGAAATTCGCCGATTACGGTTCTGTCGACTTCGGTCGTAACTATGGCGTTGTTTACGATGCGCTGGGCTGGACCGACGTTCTGCCGGAATTCGGCGGCGATACCACGGGTCCGGATAGCTTCATGAATGGCCGTACCACTGGCGTGGCGACTTACCGCAACACCAACTTCTTCGGTCTGGTTGACGGCTGGAACTTCGCCGTACAGTATCAGGGCAAAAACAGCGACGACTCCAACAACCCGCGCAGCCTGGCTGAATCCAACGGCGACGGCTGGGGTATTTCTTCCTCTTACGAATCCGAAATCGGCTTAGGCGTGGTTGGTACTTACGCTGCATCCGACCGTACCGATGAGCAAAACGCTAACGCCGCTGGTCGCGGTGCCAAAGCGGAAGCCTGGGCTACCGCCGTTAAATACGACGCCAACAACATCTATCTGGCCGCCACCTACGGCGAATACCGCAATCTGTCTTACATTGATGCAGACTTCGTCGGCTTCGCTGATAAGACTAAAGTCTTTGAAGCCGTGGCTCAGTACCAGTTCGACTTCGGCCTGCGTCCGTCTCTGGCCTACGTGTCCTCCAAAGGCAAAGTTGACAGCACTAACCAGAATGACTACCTGAACAAATACGTCAGCGTCGGCGCGACCTATGCGTTCAACAAAAACGTATCTACCTACGTTGACTATCAGATCAACCTGATCAAAGACGACAACGCTTACGGCATCAACGATGATGATACCGTGGCTCTGGGCCTGACTTATCAGTTCTAAGTCGGTTTAAACCGCGCGTTTGTGGCGCGCGGCGATCGTCAAAAAAGACAGAGCTTCGGCTCTGTCTTTTTATTTTGTCTTATCCCTTTCCCACACGCCTGTGCGCGCCCTCACGTCGCTGGCGTTGACTGGCGCAATTTCCCGAATCTTTTGATCGCAAACGGTTGGCAAAGCAGATGACTGACGGTAATCTGATGGCTCCTGCTTAATCTCTGCCATGGAACACCCTGTCAATGTTTGAAACTATCTCTGCCGCACCCGCCGACCCAATCCTTGGCCTGGCCGATCTTTTCCGCGCTGATGAGCGTCCGAACAAAATCAACCTGGGCATAGGCGTTTATAAAGACGAAACGGGCAAAACCCCGGTGTTAACCAGCGTAAAAAAAGCTGAACAATATCTGCTGGAAAACGAAACCACCAAAAACTATCTGAGTATCGACGGCCTTGCCGATTTCGGCCTCTGCACCCAAGCGCTGCTGTTTGGCAAAGAGAGCACCATTATAAGCGATAAACGCGCCCGTACGGCGCAAACACCGGGCGGAACCGGCGGCTTACGCGTGGCGGCCGACTTTATCGCCCGTCAGACCAGCGCAAAACGTATCTGGATCAGCAACCCGAGCTGGCCGAACCACAAGAATGTCTTTTCCGCCGCCGGATTAGAGGTGCGCGAGTATGACTATTATGACGCGGAGAACCACAGTCTGGACTTCGGGGCGCTGCTGAAGAGCCTCAGCGCGGCGCAGGCCGGCGATGTCGTTCTGTTCCACGGCTGCTGCCATAACCCGACCGGTATCGATCCAACCGAAGAACAGTGGTCGCAGCTGGCTGAGCTATCGGTGGAAAAAGGCTGGCTGCCGCTGTTCGACTTTGCCTATCAGGGATTCGCCAGAGGTCTGGAAGAAGACGCGCAGGGGCTGCGTATCTTTGCCGCCAGCCATCCTGAGCTGATCGTGGCCAGCTCCTACTCGAAAAATTTTGGCCTGTACAATGAGCGCGTCGGCGCCTGTACGCTGGTTGCGGCCGATGCCCAAACCGCGGATAAGGCGTTCAGTCAGGTAAAGGCCACCATCCGCGCCAACTACTCTAACCCGCCGGCCCACGGCGCCAGCGTGGTGGCGACCATTCTCGGCAACGATACGCTGCGCGCCATCTGGGAGCAGGAGCTCACCGCCATGCGTGAACGCATTCAGCGCATGCGTCAGCTGTTCGTCAACACGCTGCAGGAAAAAGGGGCCGACCGCGACTTCTCGTTCATCATTGAACAGAACGGCATGTTCTCGTTCAGCGGCCTGAACAAAGAGCAGGTGTTGCGCCTGCGCGACGAGTTCGGCGTCTATGCGGTTAACTCCGGGCGCATCAACGTCGCCGGCATGACGCCGGAAAATATGGCGCCGCTGTGCGAAGCGATTGTCGCGGTGTTATAAGGTCGCCATCAGGCCACAGTAAAAAGCCGGCGTTATGCCGGCTTGAGGTTGCAGACAAAGTCGCCAATGAGCCGAGATATACGAGGCCTATCGCACCGGGGGCGCTCCGGCGGCTAACGCCGCTACCACCCTCGCCGCACGCTCCCGAATAACACCTCTTGTCATCAGTAAAAAACCGGCGTTATGCCGGTTTTTTACTGTCTAAGAGAGACAAATCACCAGATGGCGGGCTCGTCCCGTACAAACGGATTGGTGCGGCGCTCCTCGCCGAAGGTCGAGCCTGGCCCGTGCCCCGGAATAAAAGCCACGTCGTCGCCGAGAGGAAACAGCTTAGTGCGGATAGACGCGATTAGCGCCTGATGGTCGCCCTGCGGAAAATCGCTGCGCCCGACGCCGCCGTTGAAGATGACATCGCCGACCAGCGCGAAGCGCTCCGCCGAAGCGAAAAACACGATGTGCCCCGGCGTATGGCCCGGGCAGTGTAATACCGCCAGTTCGATCTCTCCGACGTTAACCGTATCGCCTTCGTGCAGCCAGCGGGTCGGCGTTAACGGCTCGCACTCGCTCAGGCCGAACATACGGCTCTGTGCCGGCAGCCCGTCCAGCCAGAAGGCATCGGCCTCCTGCGGCCCCAGAATCGGCGCCTGATAGTGTTGCGCCAGACTGGCTGCCGCGCCGACATGGTCCAGATGACCGTGCGTCAGCAAAATCTGCCGCACATTTACGCCGGCCGCCTGCACCGCACGCTTGATCTTCTCCGCCTCGCCGCCGGGATCCACAATGGCCGCATCCTGGGTCTTTTCACACCACAAAAGCGTACAGTTCTGGTTGAATGCGGTGACCGGGATAACTTGATATTTCATACTGCTCCATCTGATAAAGCGTTACTCAGCACACGAGCCAACGACCAGCGACATTACCAGTTGCGCACCGGCCCGGTATCGATATGCACAAAATTGCTGCGCGGATAATAGCCGACCCCGCCGGCGCGCATTTTCAGCGCCGCCTTACGTATATTCGCCAGCTGGACGCCTTCAATGTGGAAATCCATCGCTTTTCCCTGCGTGTGGTAACTCTGCTTCGCCACGCCGCGCCGGTGAGAACGCAGTTCGTTATTGGTGCCGAGGGAACGATAGCCGGAAACCAGCTGCACCGGTTTGTTGCTGCCCAGCATCACCTGCAGTCGGTAGAGTTGGTCGAACAACAGCGGATCGATGCTTTTAATTTTGTTGGCGCGATAATCGCGGAAGAAGTGATTTAGGCGTGAAAGCTCTTCTTTATTATAGCGTCGTCCGTCAAAAAACTCGGTTTTCAGCCGTTCACCCGTATTCAGGTTTTCCAGCGTCAAAATACGTGGACGAGGCGTGGATAACGTCGCCAAAGCCTGTCCAGGCAAAAGCGTCACCCCGAGCGCGGCGCCGCCCAGCAGCAGCCACTTACGGCGATGATTATCAATGTGTTCCATAGGTGTATTGCCCTGGCTAGAAGATCGGTATATGCGGGTACTTAAAATGCACCGTTTTGCACCATAACTGGCAATGAAAAGTGAGTCAACCCGCTTTCCGCCGGGGTTTGCGGGGCGTCACCCTGTACGCCCTCGCCCGGCTCTGATGTTCTGACCGCTAATTAACCGGATTTGCTGCATTTATTACAGCAATAATCCTGCTTTTGGCAGAATCTGTGCCGCCGATCCCATCGTGCCGTCATAATTGTAAATATCTGTACGGAATTGCGGCTTGCCGTCGTCGGCGACCCACGCCGTCAGATAATACAGATTGACCGGGATCTTCGCCTTGACCGAAACATAGGTGGTATCGCCCTGTTTCAGTGCAGACGTCATACGCGTATCGCTCCAGCCGGCATCCTGCAGCAGCAGCGTGGCCAGTTCGGACGCTTTGTTGACGCGTACGCAGCCGGAGCTCAGCGCGCGGATATCCTTACGGAACAGATTATGATTCGGCGTATCGTGCAGATAGATCGCGTCGGAATTGGGCATATTAAACTTATAGCGGCCCAACGCGTTGTTGCTGCCCGGCGCCTGGCGCAGGCGATATGGGAAATTAGCCGGCGACACCATAGACCAGTCGATCATCGTCGGATCGATCGGCTGCGCCTCGCTGCTCCAGTCAGACAGCAGCGTATAACCATTGCGCTGCAGATAGCCCGGATCGCGCACCACTTTAGGAATGATATCCTGACGGGTGAGCGTGGTCGGCACGTTCCACGGCGGATTCAGCACTACGTTGTTTAACGAACTGCTCATCAACGGCGTTTTGCGTTTAGGCTGACCGACAATCACCCTCGACGACAATATTTCCGTTCCGTTCTGGTAATAAACCAGCGAATAGTCGGGAATGTTTACCATAATACCCGCCGCATCCCGATCGGGAATCAGGCGCAAACGCTGAATATTCAGCGCCAGCAGCGTAGCCCGCTGCTGCGGCGAGACATTCAGCCAGTCGCGGGTACGGACGCCGATCACGCCATCATCTTCCAGGCCCTGCCAGCGCTGAAAGCGTTTGACCGCCTCGACCAGCTCGCCCTGATAGCGCTCCGCGCCGTCCGCCGACAAGGCGGCGCCGCCTTCAGGCGCAGATGACGCTGTAACGACAGCCGGTACGGCGGGAGCAGCCGATGCGGTCGCCGGGCTGACGGCCGTCGATTCGCCGGCACTGGCACTGGCACTGGCACTGGCACTGGCACTGGCACTGGCACTGGCAGGCGTCAGCATGCCGGTACGCGATAAAATTTCACGCAACGCCGCCACATCCGCGCTGCTCTCTTCGGGACGCAGGCTGCCTTTGCCGGTGAGCTGCGGCCAGGGACGCTCGTCCGTCAGCATCGACTTCAGCGCCTGGCGCATCCGGGAATATTGCTGGTGCTGCGGCGCCAGCAAGGTGACATACGCGGCCGCATTGCCGCCATTGACCGCGCTTAGCCAGTGAGCGATGGCCTCCGCGGACGGCGCCTGCAGCCGGTAGGGCGTCGAGCCGTACAGCCAGCTGGTGCCGTAAGTCTTTACGCCGGAGACGAACTGCAGATAGCCCAGCATAGCATCAGACAGGGTAATATCGCGCGCCATGCCGGTCAGCGCGGGATCGGTCAGCCGGCTAACCCAGACCGTGAACTGAGGCTGAACGCCAGAAATGGCTATCTCCGCCAGCTGCTGCTGGAACTGCTGCACGGCGTCCCGATCGGTCCACATCGGTTGCATCTGACGCTGTCCGTACAGCGCGACCAGACTGGCAATATAATGGGGCGCCATGCCCGCCGGCAGATTAGCCAGCAGCGCCGCCTGCACCTGTTCCGGCGACTGCAGCATCGGGCTGCCGGCCGCAACCGGCGCCGTCACGGCCGGCATGGCCGCCTGCGCGAGCCCTGCCGGCGCCAGACTACACATCCAGGTGTAACCCGCCACCCACAGCCACTTTTGTTTATTTTTATTCTTTATTAACATCCCTTTATCATCCTCTGTTCACTATTAACCATACGACAATTCCCGCTCAGCCTTCTGGGTTACAACCATTTTTTTCATCATCGCCACACAACGCGCATCAATATTAACGGGCAAGGCATGGGCTACCTTTAATTAAACTGTTTTGATGCCCTACCCTGTATAGCGGCATCAGGAACTCTGGTTAACTTAATCGTTAGTATATAAAGAGAAAAGTTTTTTTGCTCACCAGACGGTGCGTTTCGCCGGCCGGTTTATACGGCCGCCGCGCGCGCAAGACGAAAAAACGCAGCGCCGTCCCGCAGGAATGAGCATACGCGTGGCAAAAAAAAGCCGGCGGGCGTCAACCGACGCCGCCGGCCGCGTTGAGCGATCAGGAAGCCTGTTCCTGCGAAACCTGTTCGCGTGGTTCGCTGGCGAAACCGCGCAGGCCGACCACATGGACATGCTCGTGGTTATTATGCACCTTACGCACCAGCTTATAGGTCGTGCCTTTTTCCGGACTGATGTTTTCCGGCGCGGCGATAATCAGCTGCATTTCCAGCCGCTCGCACAGCTCAAACAGCGTGGCGATCGAACGCGCGTCCAGTCGGGCGGCCTCATCGAGGAACAGCAGGCGGCAGGGAGAAATATCCTTGCCGCGCAGCCGTTTCGACTCCTCTTCCCAGCTCTGCACCACCATCACCAGAATCGACATGCCGGTCCCGATAGCCTCGCCGGTCGAGAGCGCGCCGCTTTCCGCCCGCAGCCAGCCGTCCGCGCCGCGGTTGACTTCCACTTCCATCTCCAGATAGTTGCGGTAATCCAGCAGCTCTTCGCCGATAGTTTGCGGCGTCCGCTGCCCCATATCGATATGGGGATTCAGGCGTTGATACAGTCTGGCCAACGCTTCGGAGAAGGTCAGGCGATTGCTATTGAACAGATCCTGATGCTGCTCCTGCTGTTCCGACAGCACGTTGAGCAGCGTGGTGTGCGCCTCCCGCACATTGACGTTCAGCCGCACGCTCTTCACCTGACCGAACGACACCGCCTGCAGCCCCTGGTTAAGCATGCGGATCCGGTTCTGTTCGCGCTGAATGGTTTTGCGAATAATGTTGGCCACGCTGCGCGAACTGATGGCCAGCGTATGTTCACGCGCGGTCAGTTCTTCGGTCAGCCGGTTCAGTTCGATCTCCATCTGCTCAATCGCTTCGATCGGGTCGTCGGTGCGGATAATATCCTGACGAATACGTTCGCGCAGATGCTGATAGACGGCGATGTAGAACTGGATTTTCCGCTCCGGCCGTTTAGGGTCTTCCGACAGTCGCAGCACGTCGCGCAGGTGTTCGTTATCGGCCACCGCCAGGCGCAACGCCCCCAACGCTTTATCCGACATCGAGCGCAGCTCGTCGGCGTCCATATAAGCCAGCTCGCGCCGGTGCAGACGCCGCTCTACGCCGTTATCTTTAACCAGCCGCATCACGGCGCACCAGCCGGCTTTCGCTTCCACCACCTGCTCGCGCATCTGGTGATAATCGCGTTCCAGTTTGCGCAGTTTCTTTTGCAGGCTGTCCATTTCCGCTTCGCAGAAAGTGATCTGTTTTTCCAGCTGGTTGCGCCGCGCTCGGTTGCTGCTTAGCGCCGCATGCAGCTCATCGCGCCGCGCGCGCGCGCGCGCCTCGGCGTCCGGATCGGCGCGCACGCCGATATCCTGCAGCTCCTGCGTCAGCTCTTTCAGCATATCGAGACGCGCATCATAGGAACTCTTCAGCGAGGCCTGCACCTGACTGTACTGCGTCAGCTGGCTTTGATGCTGGCGCAGCAGTTCGCGCGCGCGGCTGCGTTCCGCTTCCGCCTGCTCCAGGCGCTGACGCAGACGATCGTTCAGGTCGGAATTTTCGCTCAGCATACCGGCCGAATCGCTATAGCTGAAGTGCGCCCGACGCTGCACCACCTCGCTAAGGGCGAACACCCGCTGTTTCGCCTGGCGCTGCGCGTTCTGCGCCTGCGCGTAGCTTTCCCGCAGCTGTTCGTGCTGTTCCGGATCGCTTTGCAGCGCGCCCAACAGCGGTTCAAGCCGGGTCAGCGTCGCGCCATGCTGATGCAGGAAACGTGCCGCATCCTCCGCTTCGTCCAGTTCATCGCGGATCTCTTCGGCCCGATCCTGCAGCGCATCATCGCACAGCAGACTGATGCGTGGGATCAGCCGGTTGAGCAGCACGCCGCTCTCTTTGGCCTGCTCATACTGCTGGCGCTGCTGCTGGTGTTCACCCTCGAAGTTGCCCAGCGCCCGCTCCAGTTCGCCGCGGCGCGTCTGCAGCGGACGCATCTCAGCTTCCGGATCGTTATCAAACGCCACGGCCAGATGGCTGCCGACAAAGCGGCTAAACGCCTGGTGCAGGCGCTGGATTTTTTGCACGTCGAACGATAGGGTGGCGTAGCTTTCCGCCAGCGACTCCCGTTCGTCGCGCAAGCTTTCCAGTCGCTTTTCGCGCGCGGCGCGCCCGAACAGCGGCACCTGCGGAAAACGGGAATAGCGCCACTGCCGTTCGGAGATCTTGACTACGACCGCCTGCTCAAGCTCTTCCACCGCGAATACGCTATCGTCGAACGACTGCGGATCGCCTTCGATCAGGTAGAGATCCTCCGGACAATCCTCCAGCGAATCCAGATGTTCACGCACCAGCGACAGATCGGCCACCACAATCGCATGGCGCGACGGCCCATAGAGCGCAGAGAAGTACGGCGCATCGTCGAAGGTTACGTCATCGTATATTTCCGACAGCAACACGCCGCCGAAACGCTCCGCCAGCGCGTTCAAACGCGAGTCTTCCGCCCCGCCCGGCTGGCTGAGGCGCTCAATCTGCGCTTCAACCTGCCGCTTGCTGGCCGCCACTTCATCGCGTTCCACCGTGGTTTCACGCTCGCGCTCCAGCAACTGCTGCATGAACTCCGTCACATCGCTGCTGTTGCCGAACGCTTCGCCGCACTGTTCGCTCAATTGCGTCAGCGCTTCCTGCGCCGCCAGCCAGACCGGCGCGCGGGCGCTAAGCCGCTGGAGCCGCTGTTGAATCTGTTCCTGCTCCTGGCGCAGCGCCATACGGCGCTCGCCCGCCTCAGCGACCAGCGCAGACAGAGACTCGATACGGGCATCCAGCTCCTGCTGCAAAGATTCCAGATCTTCCGGCTGATAATCCTGCCCGTTGCGCTTGCAGAACTCCTGCAGCAAACGTCCGGCATCCTGCTGTTCGCGCAGCCGCTGTTCCAGTTCGGACAGACGCATACGCAGCGGCTGAACGCGCTCCGCCTGATGGCGCTGCGACGCGCTGTCGCGCAATAAATCACGCGCGACCTGCCACGCCTCGCCCCGGCTCACCTCGCCCGCGATGCGGACGACCAGTTGCCAGGCCTGTTCAAATTGTCCGTGCGCCGCGTCGGCCACGCTCAGCTTCTGCTCCAGTTGCAGCAACAGTTCGGTGGCTTCCTGTTCCTGCGCCTGGAAGGTTTCCAGCCACTGTTCGGCGTTATCGGCCGTCAGATCGTTTTGCTGGCACAGTTCGCGCGCGCGTTCCAACGCCTGTAGCGCCTGCTGATACTGAATGGCGCGCGTTTGCTGTACGTCCAGCGCCTGCTGGTAGTCGGCCAGCTGACTTTTCAGTTCGTCCACTTCCTGCTCAGCCGCATCGGCCCGCGCTTCATTTTCCTCCTGCACCGCGCGCGCCTCTTCCACCACTTCGTTCTGTTCTTCCAGACGAAAGGTCAGCTCTTCAAGATCGGCCTCATAGCGGGAGATTTTTTCCTGCTGGCGCATTGCGGTCTGCACCAGATTCAGGTGGTCGCTGGCCGCCTGATAATCGGTTTCCAGATCGCTTTCCGCCCCGCTCTGCTCCGCCAGCTCACGCGCCATTTCCACATGGCGATACTGTTCGCTGGCCAACTGTTTACGGCTGCCGAACAGATCGCGCCGCAGCGCCAGCGCGCCGTCCAGATGAACGCGACGCTCGTTGGTGTGGCGCATATAGTCGGAGGCCACGTAGGACGTGGCCTCCGAAATCAGATGCTTGAACAGATCGCGGTCCGACTGAGTAACGCGAATCGCTTCCAGCGTCATACGGTTTTCGCGCAGGGCGGCTTCCATATCCTGGAACGCCTTACGCACGCCGCTGTTTTCCGGCAGCAGGTAATCGCGCAGCGATCGGGTGATGGCGCTGGAGATCCCGCCGTACAGCGACGCTTCGATCAGGCGATAGAATTTACTGCGGTCGGACGCCGAACGCAGCCGGCGCGGCACAATTCCCAGATCGAACATCAGCGAGTGATAGTCGGTAATCGAGTTGAATTGTTTAAACTGCACGCCTTCGAGCGCTTCCACCCGCTCTTTCAGTTCCGGCAGAGACAGCACGCGCGCCTGACGCTCACCGGTCATCTCGGTCAGAAGCTGAGTGGGCTGCAGGGCCGTCGGCAGTCCCTGAATGGTAAAGGGCTTAATGTCGACCTTACGGTCGCGTCCGGCGACCTGCTGCAGACGCACCCCGACCAGCACGCGCTGATGGCGCGAGTTGACCACGTCCAGCGTGGAATAACACACGCCGGCGCGCAGCTTGCCGTGCAGGCCTTTATCGCGCGACCCGCTGGTGGCGCCGGCTTCAGTGGTATTGCGGAAATGCAGCAGCGTCAGGTCGGGAATCAGCGCCGTAATAAACGCCGCCATGGTGGTCGATTTCCCGGCGCCGTTGCCGCCGGACAGCGTGGTCACCAGTTCATCCAGATCGAAAGTGCGGGCGAAGAAACCGTTCCAGTTCACCAGCGTTAATGAGCGAAATTTACCGCGTTCTATCATTCCTGTTCATCCTCAGCGCTTTCTGGTCGGTTATTGGCTGACGCGTCGTTATCCTCGCCGTCATCGTTCAGCGACAGACTGCTTTCCAGCGGCATCGCCTCGCCGTCCCGGATCATGCGCAGTTGCGCTTCGCGCGCGTCGTCGCCGGCGCGCACGTCGGCGCCGAAACGGAACACCGCCTCGGTGATGCGGAATTTACCGCTGTCGTTGGCCATGAAGTAGATCATGCCCAGACGGCGCAAACGGTTAAGCGAAGTGCGCACCTTTTCCTGTAGCTTCTGTCGATCGAGATCGGAACCGGTCGAACGCTGGTTGACCAGCTTCAGCAATTTATTTTCATCGGCCAGGCTGAGCAGTTCTTCATACATCTCCTGCTGGCTGAAAATCCCCTGATGCGCCAGCCGTTCGGGGCTGAGGTAGAGGTAGCACAGAATTTTGCCGACCATCATATCCAGTTCGGACAGCACCGAACGGGGAATAAGGGTAGTGGAGCGCGGGCGCAGATAGAAGAACCCTTCCGGCGCCCGGATCAACTCCACATTGTAACGCCCATAAAAAGTCTCCAGTTCGGCCTGAAAATCCATCAAAAAAGCATGATTTTCCAGCTCGTCAATGCCGATATGCCGCCCGGAGCGCAGCTGGCTGTCCAGCGCGGGGAATAACGCGTTCGATAACGCGGTGGCCAGTCTGGCTGGCATGATTTGTTCAATATTTGTCGATGACATGGGCCTGTACCCTGGCTCCGTAATCATTAATTACCTGCCAGACGGCGGGTAATCCGGTGAAATCAGCTTCGGCCACGCCCAGGCGAACCGCCTGGTCGACCACGATACGCGCCACATCAAAATGACGGGAGCGGGGATACTGTGTCAGATAGTCACGCATCACATCCGCCAGATTGAGCGGGATCTGCTGCTGTTTATAGGTTTGTAACGCTTGTTCAATCATCGCCGCCAGTTGCTCGCGCATTTCGCTGAACTCTTCGTACTCCAGGTCGGGCGGCAGCTCGCCGGTCACTTCTTCGCTGCGCAACGCCAGTTCCTCATCGCGCATATCCAGCAGGCGATCGGCATTGGCGAAGGTCAGCGCCCAGGGATGATCGAAATAATTCTGTACCGACAGGCGCAGGCGCTGGGCGAACACGCGATTTTTATCCATATCGATGGCGGTGCGGATAAATTTATGCACGTGCCGGTCATAGCCGATCCACAGGTCGATGGTCTGCTGCCCCCAACTGATGATGCGGTCCAGTTTAGCCTGCAGATCGAAAACCAGATTATCGACGAAGCCCAGCGTCTCGTCGCCGATGGTGGCGTCCTGAATGCGCAGCAGGCTGGTCTGCAGCTTATCGCCGGCCGCTTCCAGCGTATCCTGCAGTTCGCGCAGCGTATCCGACGTTTCCGACAGCAACTGCTCGCAGCTGGTGATGGCGGCGCGCCAGTCCTGGGTCAGCAGCGAGGCGATGTCCTCTTTTACCCCCTGCTGCTGTTCATCCATAATACGCTGCGACAGATCGATGCTGTCGAAGATTTCCGCCACCGAGTATTTCAGCGGGGCAAACACGTTGCGATGCCAGTGGAACTCATCGCCGCCCTCTTCCGCCGCCTCCGCCGCGCGGCCCAGTTCCTGCGCCACAATGGACAGCTGCATCGACAGGCGCAGCGTGGAAAATTCGCGCTGGCGAATATAGTAGTCGGTGATGCCGATACCCAGCGGCGTCAGACGGTAAATCGCGTTGCCGTCGGCCAGTTCGCTGGTAAATCGGTTCAGCAGCCTCTGGCGCACCAGATCGTTGATCGCATTGTTGGCGCGCACGGTAATGGTTTCTGAGGTTTGCTCAAATCCCTGGCTGACGTGACGGAAAGCATCGATCAGTTCTCCCTCGCTCATCTCTCCGTCCATACGCTCGCCGTTCAGCGTCGCGATTGCCAGTAAAAAGGCCAGACGCTCGGTCGGAAGCGAAAGAGAAAAATCGTTTTTTCGTGCCCAGGCGACCAGTTCGGGTACAGTCTGGGAAAAATCACTCATAGTCCATCCTTCAAATAAGGTTTTTGCGCCATGACATGGATATAACGCCCAAGGCTGACAAAGGGTTCCTGCCGGCAATAGCGCTGCTCCAGCGCCAGCAGCTGCGCAAAGTCTTCGCTCTGCTGCTGCTTATTTTGCAGATAGTCATGAAACACCCGTACGCCGGTTTTACCGGTCAGAGTGAAACCGAGCTGCTCAAGCCATTGATAAACCTGCTGCGGATCCAGCGGATGATCCGGCGACAGCGAACGCCGTTTGCGTTTCGGCATCCCCGCCTGCACATAGGCGAAATTGCCCAGCACCATATTGCGCATCAGCAGGCCATGATAATTGTAAAACATCAGCGACAGCGCGCCGCCGGGCGCCAGACAACCGGCCAGCGCCTGCAATGCCTGCTGCGGCTGCGCCACCCACTCCAGCACCGCGTGGAACAATACCAGATCCACCGGCTGTTCCAAATGCTGTCTGATATCCTGCGCCGCGCTTTGCACAAAACGCATCCGGTTTTCCACGCCCTGGGCCAGCGCGGCGGCGCGGGCGCGCTGAATCATCTCATCCGACAGATCGCACAACAAGACATGATGACCCGCCGCGGCCAGCCGACAGGCGATGTGCCCTTCGCCGCCGCCCGCGTCAAGAATGCGCAGCGGACGCGCCGGCAGCTGCGTCAGCAGCCCGGTCAGGTCCTGCCACAGAACGGCCTGACGCAACTTTCCCTTGGTGGTACCGTAGATATTACGGGCGAACTTCTCCGCAATATCGTTAAAATTGCGATCCTGCATCGCTTAGCCACTCCACTTCTGGTTAACCCGTATCGGACTCTCAGGACTCGGGACCGGCTGGCTGCGCCTGTCGTCGGGATCGTTGCTTGCTTCCAAACCTGCTATTTTGTCACAGCCTGACGTAGAATAAATCTGCTAACCGCATAATATACGCCTGGATGTCGTTTTTTCGCCCAAAGGGAGCGCCATTGTATGCTTTTTACCATTAAAAAATTTGTCGGCGGGGTGATGCAACCCCTGCCGTTCCTGTTGCTGCTTATGGGTGTCGCGCTCTGCCTGCTATGGTTTACCCGCTGGCAAAAAGGGGGAAAAATCGTCCTTTCCGCCAGTTGGCTAATCCTGCTGTTGATTAGTCTGCAGCCGGTCGCCGATCGTCTGCTGGGGCCGGTCGAGTCCCATTATCCGACCTGGCGGGACCAGCAGGCGGTGCGCTATATCGTGGTGCTGGGCGGCGGCTATACCTATAACCCGGACTGGGCGCCCAGTTCAAATTTGCTCAACAATAGCCTGCCGCGCGTTACGGAAGGAATACGCCTGTATCGCGCCAACCCTGGCGCTAAGCTGGTGTTCACCGGCGCGCCGGCCTCCGGTAATCCGGTCAGCAGCGCCGCCGTTTCCGGCCGTGTCGCCGAAAGTCTCGGCGTGCCGGCCGGCGATATTCTGCTGCTGGATACGCCGCGAGATACCGAAGAAGAGGCCGCCAGCGCCGCCCGACTGATCGGGCAGCAGCCGTTCCTGCTGGTGACGTCGGCCAGCCATCTGCCGCGCGCCATGCGTTTCTTCCAGGCTCAGGGGCTCCACCCTATTCCCGCGCCCGCCAACCAGATGGCGATTACCTCGACGCTGCAGCCATGGGAAAAGATTATACCGTCGTCATTTTTTCTGTCGCACAGCGAACGCGCCTGGTATGAATGGCTCGGCGGCGTATGGCAGCGGCTGAAAGGCGTGAAGCCGGCGGCGCATTCCCCCGACGACGCGCAGGCATCACGCCAGCCAGGGCAATAGCTGGCGCGAAGCGGCGGCGAATAGCGGGCGGTCGAACTGTCCGGTATGAATGTAGCGCGCTACCGCGTCCCAAATCATATAGAGCCAGCGGCGGTACAGGAAGGATTCCGCTACCGGCGCTTTGCTCAGATAGCGGTACAGCAGTTGTTCCGGCATACCGGCCTCGCACAGACGGAACAGTTCATATTCGCGCGGCGCCCATAGCATCATGCCGGGATTAATCATCGCCAGCAGTTGATCGGTGCGCGCGTCTTTCAGCATGCTGCGCAGGGATAAATTGCCGTGCACCAGCACGCTGCCTTCGGCGAAATCGGCGAACAGCGACGGCAGGCACTGGCGCGAACGGTACAGCAGCGAACGATCGTCCGCGTTCAACAACGGCGCGCTGACGTTGGTCAGCGTGGCCCACAGTACCTCCAGCCGCTGCTGATACCAGTTAAACCAGCTGTTTTCCTGCATGCTGTCGACCGTACCGACGCAGCCGTGACTGTCTATGCGGTGCCAGGCCAGCACGCCTTCGACGATCTGATCCATCAGCAGCGTCCAGCGCCGCGGACTACGCGACGGCGCCTCGGCCGGCACTCCGCGCAGCCGTTCGATCAACAGCAGTTCACGGTACGGCGCCTGCTGCGTGGTCACCAGACCATATACGGTAGGCAGGCGAATATCCCCTTCGCGCGCCAGCATCGACAATTTGTAGGCTTCCTGTTGCGCTACGCCCTGGCACACATAGCTCTTGGCCAACAAAGGCATCGGGTTGCCGTCGCTGTCGTAAAGCGCATATAAATTGGCGTAAGGCTGTTCGCTAATCGGCTCCAGCCGGCTGAGCGATTCGCCCAGCACCACGCTCAATTCGGCTTTTAATTGTTCCATCACTGTCCGACCCCTATCGGATAACCCGGCGTTACCGGGCATGATGCAGCGGCCAGGCGGCAATTTCTCCAATGCAGATCAAATAAAGCGGGGATAGGAGCGGACGGCGGCGCCGGAACGTTCAGCCCGGCGCCGGCGGCTAAGGTCAGGATGAGGGCGCCATGCGCTCGCGCACGCGCTGCAGATCTTCCGGCGTATCCACGCCGACCGAAGGAACCGCTCTGGCGACGGCGACATGGATCTTTTCGCCATACCACAGCACGCGCAGTTGCTCCAGCATCTCGATATTCTCCAGCGGGCTGGGCGCCCAACCCACATAGCGGCGCACAAAACCGGCGCGGTAGGCGTAAATACCGATATGGCGCAGCAAATGATCGCCTGGCGTCGCCTTCGACACGGCGAACAGATCGCGCTCCCAGGGAATGGTGGCGCGGGAAAAATAGAGCGCATAACCCTGGGCATCCGTCACCACCTTCACCGCGTTCGGGTTGAAGGCTTCCTCGCTGCTGTCGATCGGTACGGCCAGCGTCGCCATGCCCGCCTGGCAGCCGGCCAGATTTTCCGCTACCTGACGCACGATCACCGCCGGGATTAATGGCTCATCGCCCTGCACGTTAACGATGATCTCATCGTCGGCAAAGTCATAGCGGTCGATCACTTCGGCCAGCCGCTCAGTGCCGGAGTGATGGTCCGGACTGGTCAGGCAGACTTCGCCGCCGGCGGCCTGCACCGCGGCGACGACATCCGGGTGATCGGTCGCCACGATAACCCGGTTCGCACCCGATTCGCGCGCACGCTCCATTACGTGCACCACCATTGGCTTGCCGTGAATATCGGCCAGCGGTTTGCCGGGCAGACGACTGGACGCGAAACGCGCCGGAATAATGGCGGTGAATTTCATTGCGTTTTCTCATCCACGGTCAGCGTCCGCGCTTCGGTTTCCAGCAATACCGGGATCCCGTCGCGAAACGGATAAGCCAGGCCGTCCGTCTTACAAATCAGTTCCTGCTTCTCTTTATTAAAATACAGCCGCCCGTTGCATACCGGACAGGCGACAATTTCGAGTAAACGGTGATCCATGCATCCTCCCTTCGGAACGCAGTTGCCAGAAAATTTCGCTGAGAATAGCATACTCCCCTGCGGGCGATCCGCTATCCCCGCGCCTTTTGCTGGCGAAAATATTCGATTCGCGCGGTCAGGCGGCTCAGCAGATCGCGTCCCTGCTCATCGCTGAAGGCGGCGTCAACCGGCAGATACCACCAGTCGGGCCGGGCAAAAGCGCGGCATTTCACCGCGTCTTTCTCCGTCATTATCAGCGGCCGTGAAGAACCCTGAGTCAGCGCGTCCAGCTGTTCCACCTGATAATCCTGATGGTCGCTGAACGCCACCTCGCGTTGAACCGGCACGCCCAGCTCGCGCAGCGTGGCAAAGAAACGCGGCGGATGACCGATGCCCGCCATCGCCACCACATTGTGCAGCCGGGCCGGCGCGCAACGCTCGCCGCTGAGTAAGTTGATCGCCTCGCCCGGCGTCAGCCGCATCGCCAGCTCGCCGGGCCGCGCCTGACCGCCGTTGACGATAACGGCATCCACCGTGCGCAGGCGTCCGGCGCGTTCGCGCATCGGACCGGCCGGCAGCCACCAGCCGTTGCCAAAACGGCGAACGCCGTCCACCACCACCAGCTCCACGTCACGCTGCAGCGCATAGTGCTGCAGGCCGTCGTCGGCAACCACAATATCCAGTTCGCCCTGCGCCAGCAGCGCCTCAATCGCCTGACGCCTACGCGGCGCCACGGCGACCGGGGCGCCGGTGCGCTGAAAAATCAGCACCGGTTCGTCACCGGCCTGCCGGGTAGTAACCTGATCGTTAACCAGCAGCGGGTAGCGTTCCGCATGGCCGCCGTAGCCGCGCGACACCACGCCGACCCGGAATCCCCGCCGCTGCAGTTGCTCAACCAGCCAGATCACCACCGGCGTTTTACCGTTGCCGCCGGCGGTCAGGTTGCCTACCACCACCACCGGCAGCGGCGCGCGCCAGCGTTTGCGCCAGCCCCACTGGTAGCTTTTCCGATTCAGCGCGGCCAGCGCGCCATACAAAAAGGAAAGCGGCAGCAGCAAAAGATACAGCCGCGAACGCCCCGACCAGATGCGCTCAATCATTGGCCGAACTGCAGTCTGTGCAGCTGAGCATAGGCGCCGTTGGCTTCCAGCAGCGTCGTATGATCGCCGCGCTCGATAATGCGCCCGTCCTCAACCACCAAAATCTCATCGGCTTTTTCAATCGTCGACAGACGGTGCGCGATCACCAGCGCGGTACGATTCTTCTGCAGTTCATCCAGCGCAGACTGAATAGCGCGTTCAGATTCGGTATCCAGCGCCGATGTGGCTTCGTCAAGGATCAGGATCGGACAATCGCGCAGCAGCGCGCGCGCAATGGCGATACGCTGACGCTGACCGCCGGACAGCATCACGCCGTTTTCACCGATAATGGTGTCCATGCCGTTTTCCATCTTGCTAATGAAGTCCATCGCGTGCGCCATCTGCGCCGCCCGCTCGATCTCTTCGCGGCTGTAGCGATTGTTACTGGCATAGGCGATATTATTGGCGATGGTATCGTTAAACAGGTGTACGTTCTGCGATACCAGCGCCACCTGACTGCGCAGCGACGCCAGCGTATACTCGCGCAAATCGTAACCGTCCAGCAGAATTTCGCCCGACTGAATATCGTAAAAACGGGTCAGCAAATTGGCGATGGTCGATTTCCCTGAGCCGGAGCGGCCGACCAGCGCCACGGTTTTGCCCGGCGGAATATGGAAGTTGACATCATTCAACGCCAGCATTTCTTTGCCCGGGTAGGCGAAATTGACGTGTTTAAACACCAGATCGCCCTGCGCGCGCGTCAGTTCTCGCGTGCCGTCATCCCTTTCCTGCTCCATATCCAGAATCGCGAACAGGGTCTGACAGGCAGCCATCCCGCGCTGGAACTGGGCGTTTACGTTGGTCAGCGATTTCAGCGGGCGCATCAGCGCGATCATTGAGGAGAACACGACCGTGATCGTCCCGGCGGTCAGCGTTTCCATCACGCTGGGAAAGCTGGCCGCATAAAGCACAAAGGCCAGCGCCAGAGAGGCTATCAGCTGAATGATCGGATCGGAGATCGACGAGGCGGACACCATTTTCATGCCCTGCTGTCGCATGCGGTTGCTCACCTTATTGAAACGCTCGGACTCTACCTCTTGTCCGCCGAAGATCAGCACTTCTTTGTGCCCTTTGAGCATCTGCTCGGCGCTGGTGGTGACCTGTCCCATGGTGTTCTGCATGGTCTTACTGATATCTCTGAAGCGTTTCGACACCATACGGATCGCGATAGAGACGATGGGCGCGATGACAATCAGAATAATCGACAGCTGCCAGCTATAATAAAACATCAGAATAAACAGGCCGATAATCGACGCCCCTTCGCGCACCACGGTAATCAGCGCGCCGGAAGAGGATGCAGCCACCTGCTCGGAGTCATAAGTGATGCGCGACAACAGCGTCCCTGTCGACTGCTGATCGAAAAACGCCACCGGCATGCCCATGATGTGGCTGAACAAACGGCGGCGCATCCCCATCACTACCTTGCCCGAAACCCAGGCGACACAGTAACTGGAAACATAGCCCGACACGCCGCGCAGCAGCATAAGTCCAATCACCACCAGCGGCATCCACACCAGAATACTGGCGTCGGCCTTACCGAATCCTTCATCCAGCAGGGGCTTAAGCAAAGAGAGCATCAGCGTATCGCCGGCGGCGTTCACAATAAGCGCCCCGGCGGCAACCATTAGCCCCGTCTTAAAAGGAGAGATCATCGGCCATAGGCGACGGAAGGTCTGCCAGGTGGAGAGATCTTTATCATTCAACATGCAATAAACCTGAGCCAGAGAGAAATAGCTGGTTATTTTACCCATTATCCTCCCTGACGCCAAACCACTGATGATACCAGCGCGGCTTTAATTGTTCTCTGAAACCATTAATTTGCCAGCTATCGCTGAAAAAATGCACGCTCAGTTGCCCCGAGACCGCGGTGTCATGCCAGCGCGTCCCCTGCTGACGATAACGCAGGATCACCTTGCGCGAGGGTAGACGCCATGCGTTATAGCGTGCGGCGGAGGCGATTGCCAGGCGCGGATTGACGGCGCGGATAAACGGCGGCGTAGACGAACTGTTGCTGCCGTGATGAGGAATTTGTAACAAATCCGCAGGCAGCGCCTGGCGCTGCGAGGTCACCAGCGCCAGCTCGGCCTGTTTTTCCAAATCGCCGGTCAGCAGCACCCGCCAGCGACCGTCATCGATACGAATCACGCAGGAATCGTTATTGCCGGCGACCGCCCTGCGTCGCGGCGGCCACAGCACCTCAAAGGTCAGCCCCTGCCACAGCCAGCGATCGCCCTGCCGGCAGGACAGGTGGCCAGGCTGACGAAACGAGCTATGCACCGTCAACGCCGGAAAAACCGTGCGCAACGTATCCAGCCCGCCGATATGGTCCATATGGCTATGGCTGAGGATCAGCTTTTCCGGCGTCAGACCGCGCCAGCGCAGCCAGGGGACGATTTCAAGACTCGCCATATCGCCGCCATCCCAGCGGTTGCCGCTGTCATACAGCACCACCCGCCCCTGCTTTTCGATAGCGATCGCCAGCCCATGGCCGATGTCCAGCATATCCAGACGCCAAAGCGACGCCGGCCGCTTCGCCTGCGGAAAAATCAGCGCGACCATCAGCGCGAACACGCTGGCCGGATGCTCGCGCCACCAGTGAAAACGCCAGATCGTCACCGCCAGCCAGCCTGCTGCGCTGACCGACAGCGCCGTTTCGCCGGTTGGCAGCCAGCCGCTCTGCAGCGAAGACAGCGGCGCGAACACCCCGTACAGCGAGCGGTCGGCCAGCCACCAGAGCGGCGCGTTGATCGCGGGCAACGCCAGCAGCGGCAAGGCCGCCAGAATCAATGGCGTGGTAATAAACGAAACCAGCGGCACCGCCCACAGATTGGCCGGCAGGGACAGCAGACTGACGCCGTGAAACAAGCCGATCTGCAGCGGCAGCAGCAACAGCGTCATGCCGCTTTGTAAATAGAACCAGCGCACGGGAAGCCAGCGTTTTTTGCACTGCAGGGACCTCGGCAGCGGCGCCCACTGAAACCAGAAGATCAGCGCGGCGACGGCCAGACAGGAAAGCCAGAAGCTATCCGACAGCACGCTGAGCGGATCGTAGAGTAAAATCAAAGCGATACACCACAGCCAAATCTGCCACGACGTACAGCGTACGCCATACAGACGCAGCAGGATCCAGAGCGACAGCGCCAGCCCGGCCCTGACCGCCGGCGGATTGCCGCCCGCCAGCCAGACGTAAATCCAGGCGACGAGGCCGCTAAACAGCAGCGGCCAGCGATAGCCGATTGCGCCGACCGGCAGAAACCACTGGCCGGCCCGCGCTGCGCCCCAGCCGAACAGGGCCGCCAGCGCAATATGCAGACCGGATATCGCCATCAGGTGCATGGTGCCGGTCTGCTGCAACAGCAGACGCAGCTCGTCCGTTACGCTTTTCATTTCGCCGAAAGCCAGCGCCAGCAGAATATCGCGCCAGGCAAAGTCGCTGACCTGCCGCGCGGCGTGCGTCACCATTCGCTGACGCAGGTGACAATCGGCCTCAAGCGGCCGGGCGGCCAGCGCGCGCCCGCTCAACGGCTGCCGCCGGGCCAGCGCCCAGCGCTGCCGGTCAAAACCGCCCTGATTTAACCGGCTATGCACCGGACGCAGCCGCAGTGACATGAGCCAGCGCTGACCGCCGCACCACGGCGTCTGGCCGGCGTCGAACCGGATGCTGGCGTACAGCGGCGGGAACACCCGGCGCTGGTTGATGGTCGCCAGCCGCACAATCACCGCGGCGTCCTCATGATGCGCCAGCCTGACGCTGTCGATCACCACCTGCGCATTAACCGGTTGCCCGACGGCAAGCTCCATCTGCCGCAACAGATCCCGCGACGCCAGCCCGGCCCAGATAAAACCAACCAGCATCAGCGCCAGCGAACGGGCAACCGCGCCGCGCGGCCGCCAGCTCAACAGCAGCGCCACCCCTCCCCCGGCGGCCAGCAGCGCGGCAGAGGGCAGCTCGGCTAAAAACAGGTAGGGCAACATACCGACAATCAGCGCGGCGGCCACCCTGTCGACGGAAAGTCTGATAGCGCCTCCCGGCAGGAGCGTCTGTCCCGCTAGAGAAAAAACATATCGTGCCAGCGCTCTGCGGGCGGAAACAGGCCGGACGGCGGCGGCGGCGAAACGTATCGCAGACTATCGTCCGCCCTTGCCGCGAGCCGTGCCGTTTATGCTATCCGCTTCGCAACGCCAGTCGCGGAAGCGGCGAACGGACGCTCAGCACAGCGACAGGCACGGCAAAGATAACGGCCAACGCCGGCGAAAGATCGGTCATCACGAAACGGCGCGTCGTCAACATTAAATGCGGAAGCGGAAGCGAAAGCAGAAGCAGAAGCAGAAGCAGAAGCAGAAGCAGAAGCAGAAGCAGAAGCAGAAAAGGATAAGGCCGGCGGGGTTGATCACAAGAAATGACGGATAACGAAACCTGTTACAACGATACACACTATTTTGCACATTGCAGGTACGCGGGTGGACCGCTCGCTGTGTGAGCGATACGGCCGGCGACTGGCTCGCTTACCGCATGTCTGCAATCTGTAATTTATTGAATATCCGGGGTATACAACGTTCCGCTATCCGTCATCGGCACGCGAAGATTACTTCACTTCGCCCATCGCTTTCAGTTTTTTAGACAATTCGCGACGCTCTTTAGACAGATCCGCATTTTTGATGATGTAATCATCCACACGGTCTTCATAGTCACCGCGCATGCTGGCAATGATCGCCTGGATGTCTTCGATAGACATGCCGGGTTTGATGTACTCACTCAGGTTATCCAGCAGCAGAACGCGCTTCTGGTTATCACGAATTTTCTTTTCGTTATCGATAATTTCACGCTGTAACTTGTTCTTGCGCCGAAAAACGCGCACAAACTCCAGCACGTCCTGGAACGATGGCTTATTAAGCTTATCCATTTATCTACCCTTACTTAAGTCATATACAGATTGATACTCGAAATAATTCGGGTTGCAGGAATACGGCGTTGCTGCGACGAACCGGTCAGGAACCGATCCGGACAGCGTCAGCGCTGCCCCGCAGAGCACGCCTGCGGGATGAGGCACATAACGCCCAGGGGCTTACACCAGTAACTGACCGGGGTGAGCAAGAAAAGCCAACGCACCTGCAACCTGAAGTATGACCAGTATATTATGCGAATACCGCCCTGTATTCACCATACAGGTTAGCGCCTACCTGCGACAAGGTGGAATTTTCTTTCCGCCGACCGTCTGCGCAGATAAGCTCCGATTAACGATAATATACCGCAATATGGCGGTCGCGAACCCGCTCAATTGTTACAGCCGTATCGAAGATATCTTCCAGCACCCCGGCGACCATAATCTCTTGCGGCGCGCCGCTGTAGATAATTTCCCCGTCGCGCATGGCGATAATATGGTCGGACCAGGCGGAAGCGAAATTGATATCGTGAATAACGATAACGATGGTTTTGTTCAGTTCATCCGCCGCGCGCCGAATCTGTTTCATCATTGCAACCGCATGCTTCATATCCAGATTATTCAGCGGTTCATCCAGCAGTACATAGTCCGTGTCCTGACACAGCACCATAGCGACGCAGGCGCGCTGCCGCTGTCCGCCGGACAGCTCATCCAGAAAGCGGTCCTTCAGCCCGGTCAGATCCAGAAACGCCAGCGCATCGTTGATGCGTCGCCGGTCGTCCTCGTTTAGCCGTCCTTTACTATAGGGATAACGGCCGAAACCGACCAGGTCGGTCACCGTCAGCCGACTGGTAAACTGGTTTTCCTGGCGAAGCACCGATAAGCAGGTGGCCAGCTTATCGCCCGGCGTACTGGCCACATCCATGCCGTTGACCCGTACGCTGCCGCTATCCGGGGTCAGCAGTCGGCTAATAATCGACAACAGCGTCGACTTGCCCGCCCCGTTCGGTCCGATGATCGAGGTAACCCCGCCGCGGGCAATAGTGACGGAAACGCCGTTGAGCACCGTCTGTCCATCATATGTTTTGCTGACGTTATTAACTTCAATCATATGGAGACCTTTTTAAGCAACAGCAGAATAAACAACGTCCCGCCGATAAACTCGATCACCACCGACAGCGCGCCGGCCATGTCGAGCACGTGATCCAAAATCAGCTGACCGCCCAGCAGCGTAACGACGCCCAGCAGAAAAGCGCCGGGCAAAATAAACCGGTGCTGGCTGTTTCCCATTACCATCCAGGCCAGATTAGCGACCATAAAACCAAGAAACGTCAGGGGGCCGACCAGCGCGGTGGAAATCGCCACCAGCACCGACACCAGCAACAGAATCAGCGTTACGTCGCGGGTGTAGTTCAGCCCCAGATTAATGGCGGCGCTGCGCCCGAGCGCCAGCACGTCGAAACGAAAACGCATGCGCCAGATCGCCAGCCCGGCAACGAAGGCGATAAACAGCGACAGCGCGATCAGTTCCGGCGTAGCGCGGGTAAAGGTGGCGAACATGCGGCTCTGCAGGATCGCGAACTCGTCAGGCGCCATCAGACGCTGCATTAAACCGGCAAGGCTGCGAAACAGCGTGCCGCAGATAATGCCCACCAGCAGCACCAGGTGTAGATTGTTGCGCCGGCCAGTAAACAACCAGCGATACAGCAGCGCGGAAAACAGCACCAGCAGGCTGGCCTCCAGCACAAATTTCCCCTGCGCGCCGAGCCACATCAGGTCGCCGGCGCTGAAGAAAAAAATAACGATGGTCTGGATCAAGATAAACAGCGACTCAAACCCCATGATTGACGGAGTCAAAATGCGATTATTAGTCACGGTCTGGAATAACACGGTCGAGACGCTCGATGCGAAAGCCACCAACAGCATCGTCATCAGCATCAAGGCTCGATGCGTCAGAATATAGCTCAAATTCGATCCCAGATTCAGCGTCATAAAGGCGACAATTAATGCCAGAGACAGCACAGTCAGCCACGCCAGGCGCCGCCGGGGCGAAGGACCGCGCTTTTTGCGCACGGCGGGCGCCGTCACGCTATGTTGTTGATTAACCCGCATGACGTTTTTTCTGACTCAACAGTAAAATAAGGAATACCGCCGCGCCGATGACGCCGAGGATAACGCTGACGGGAATTTCAAATGGATAACGGACCAGGCGGCCCACCATATCGCACAGCAGCACCAGGCTGCCGCCCAGCAAGCACACCCAGGGAATGGTTTTACGCACGTTATCGCCCAGCACCATGCTGACCAGATTAGGCACGATAAGGCCGAGAAACGGCAGCGCGCCAACCACTACCACCACTACCCCGCTGATCACGGCGATAATCGCCATACCCGCAATCATCACCTGGCGATAATTCAGCCCGACGTTAACGGAAAACTCCCGTCCCATGCCGGCCACGGTAAAGCGATCGGCAATCCAGCACGCCAGCAGCGTCAGTCCGCCCACCAGCCACAATAACTCATAGCGACCGCGCAGTACGCCGGAAAAATCGCCGGCATCCCAGCTGCCCAACGCCTGCAGTAAATCGAAATGCATCGCCCCGAACGTGGTCACCGAACTGATTACCGCCCCCAGCATAATGCCCACCAGCGGCACCACCAGCGCCGATTTCAGCACCACGCGCTGCAGCAACAGCATGAACAACGCGGTGCCCAGCATGGCGAATGCGCTGGCCACCACCATCTTCATCATCACCGACGCGCCGGGCGCCAGCACCATCATGACCAGCAGTCCCAAACTGGCAGACTGCGTGGTGCCGGCCAGCGAAGGTTCGACGAAACGGTTCTGCGTCAACAGTTGCATAATCAACCCGGCCACGCTCATCGCGCTGCCGGCAAGCAGCAGCGCCAGCGTGCGCGGCACCCGGCTGATAAAGAAAATATCGCGCATGGCTTCATCCTGCCAGACCTGCGCCGGTGAAATATGGCTGGCGCCGATAAACAGGCTGAACGCCGACAGAATAACGACCAGAAAAAGACCAAACGAGAAATAAACAGATTTCATAGACGTCTTATCATCATCAACCAGACTCTGCCGCCGCCGTGCCCCATCCGCCTTCCGTCTCTCTGATATCGTCGGTATAAATATAAAGAGGAATACGTTAACCGGAATATCGCCTGCACAACGCGGCAGACCACGTATCGGTAGCGCCAGCTGAATCGACAAAGAACTTGATTATCATTCGCATTTTACCGCAAGGGATTGTACCCGAAACAAGATAATAATGTATAGGCATACGGCACGCCGTTCTCCGGCGCGCTGCGGTCGGGAAAACAAAAACAGAGCGGCAGATTCAATGATATGCTTACCCCCAAATGGCACCTGTCCGGGGTAATGTTGCCCCGAAGAACACTTTGATCAGACTTAATGATGACCAATAAGATACAACCCACATTCTTCGTGCACGACTACGAGACCTTCGGCAAAAACCCGGCGCGCGATCGTCCGGCGCAATTTGCCGGCGTACGAACCGACGAAAACTTCAATATTATCGGCGAACCGCTGGTCATTTATTGCCGTCCTGCCGATGATTATCTGCCCGACCCTGAAGCGGTGATGATTACCGGCATTACTCCGCAGCAGGCTCAGGCGAAAGGCGTGAGCGAAGCGGAATTCGCCCGTCAGATCCAGCAGGCCTTCAGCGAACCCGGCACCTGCGTGATGGGCTACAACAATATTCGCTTTGATGATGAAGTCAGCCGGTATCTGTTTTACCGCAACTTTTATGACCCCTATGCCTGGAGCTGGCAGAACGGCAACTCGCGCTGGGATCTGCTGGATGCCCTGCGCGCCTGCTATGCCCTGCGCCCGGACGGTATCGTCTGGCCGGAGAATGAGGACGGACTGCCCAGCTTTCGGCTCGAGCATCTGACGCGCGCTAACGGCGTTGAGCATGAGCACGCGCATGACGCCATGTCCGATGTCTACGCCACGCTGGCGATGGCCCGGCTGCTGAAACAGGCCCAGCCGAAACTGTTCGACTATCTGTTTCAACTGCGCAATAAACGCAAGGTCAGCGCTCTGATCGACATTCCGCAGATGAAGCCGCTTGTGCATGTTTCCGGCATGTTCGGCGCCGCGCGCGGCAACACCAGTTGGGTTGCGCCGCTGGCCTGGCATCCCGAGAACCAGAACGCCGTGATCGTCTGCGACCTGGCCGGCGATCTGAGCCCGCTGCTGGCGCTGGAAGCCGACGAACTGCGCGAACGTCTGTATACCCGCCGCGACAAACTGGCGCCGGGCGAAACGTCGGTGCCGCTTAAACTCATTCATACCAATAAATGCCCGGTGCTGGCGCCGGCCAGCACGCTGCGGCCGGAGGACGCCGAACGGCTCGGCATTGATCGGCCGTTATGTCTGAGCAACCTGAAGTTGCTGCGCCAGCATCCGCAACTGAGGGAAAAGGTGGTGGCGCTGTTTGCCGATGCGCCGGCTTTCCCGCCGGAGCAGGATGTCGATGCGCGGTTGTATGATGGATTCTTTAGCGATGCCGATCGCGCGGCGATGAAAATTATTCAGCAAACCGCCCCGCAAAATTTACCGGCGCTGGATTTAAACTTCTCGGATAATCGGCTGGAGCCGCTGCTGTTTCGCTATCGGGCGCGCAATTACCCGGCGACGCTGGACGATCGTGAACAACAGCGCTGGTTGCAGCACCGGCGGGAAACATTGACGCCGCAGCGTCTGCAGGAATATGCGGCCCGGCTGGAGCAGCTTTACCAGTATTACGAAAATGATGGGAAGAAGACGGAATTAGTTAAATTGCTTTACACCTATGCACAGACGCTGGTGAATTAAATACGGTCTGTTTCCTGCCAGCCGGACATTTTTATCCCGGCTGGCAGACATCCAATTTAATGTTTAATGCGCCGCGCCGGCGGAAGTAAATACCGTGCCGATATGCTTCAGGCGTAATTTCTTCATCGCGCTGTATTTCTGCGCAAAGATCGTTTTTACATTCGTGCCGCGCGTTTTCGCGATGTCCTGCAGGCTAATTCCTTTCAGCAAATTAAAGATAACCTGGCGTTCCGCCGCGCTCAGCATACGCGTTTGCTGAAAGCTTAATTGCCCCAGCGTGGGGCTGTGTAAAACCGTCCTGACCTTCTCCAGCAGAACGTTCAGCGGGAGTTTGGCCGAGATCAGTTCAACGCGCGCGCCCAATATCGAAAACAACTGAACAACACGCTCATCGTCGTAGAAGACCACAATCTTAGTCTTGCCGTTATACAGGCGATACATTGAAGAGATGATTTCCAGAATAGCGATATTCTGTTTTAGATCGCGAAAAGTAAACATCATAACAATATCATAGCGGTTAAGTGTCTCCGCCCGAATACGTTTTCCCTCGGCGTAACTGTAGCAGTATTTATTTTCCGCCGAATTCAGGTTGCGCTCTAAAAAGCCGGCCAGTCCCATACTGCTATACCGGCATCGACTCACCACCAGTACATTACTTTTCGCGACATTATTTTCTTTAAGCATAATATTCTGCATAGGTAGTTAATAAAAACATAGCAAACTGTCATCAGTCATCGTTGACGTTGTATGAACAATGATTAGCGGACCGATAGAATGACAGAGAAATATCTTGTGCCTGTTTCGTTATCCATAGCGGAATAACCTTACCGTTCAATATCCGTTTATAGTTCATGCAATATGCTCCTGATCCTTTTGCTTGCCGAGCCTTTAATTGAAGAGCCGCATTTATCGTTAACAGCGATAAAACGACCGTGGACAGTCGTATGTACACATTGCGCATGTATGTCTTTCTGGCAGAATATTGGTTCGCAAAAACAAATAGAACCATAACGGAATTAATTTTTATTCTTAAAGGTCTTGTGATTAACCTTATCTTTTTAAAGACAAAAAATTTAAGCCCCTACGGGGCATTGATAATAATCTGTAATGAGAGTGGACCGTTTGTAATTAAAATTTTTAAAACGGCTCCATCGCCACAGGGGCCGGAAAGGTCCTCATTATAATATAATTCAATGATTTTAATCAAAAAAATTGGCAAACTGCGATGCCTCTCCTATTCCTGACAGAATATTACCAATACAAACAATCGTCAAGCGCGATCGATAAAAAACATTTGATAGGTTTGGCCTATTGCTATTTTACAAATGAATGTTATAAACGATTCAAATGGTTATTGCCACCAGATTTATATTTTATTTTTCCGCGCGGCAAACCACGTGAATTCCCGCTAGCCTGGATCATGGGATCTGTCAATTAATCGCGGACACAATGCGATTTATATAAATAGCATATTGATTGCAATGAAATGCCATTATCTTGTTCACAACGGATAATAGCAATACGAGGCATGACTGTTTAGCCGGATTATTTTCTACAGCGGCAATCGTAAGCAAAAGTATCAGATCATTAAACCCCTTGATCTATCTGTAAATATGATTACTTACCCAGGTATAATTCTCATCTCGCTTTTCCATGACAATATTAGCCGGTTAATCAAAAACCGCCCCCACATGGACGGGGGTCGCACCGGCCGATAAGCGAATGATTATTTTTTTTATTGTTATTTCCCTCGCGGGCACTATCAAAAGGGAACGATACCACATAGTTCGCGAGTGTGTTGCCAGCGAAGAAAAAACCGCGCTAAGGGTAAATGGACTATTTCGCCCGTTCTGCGGCGGCGGCAAAATGTCATTAAATATTTAGCCAGACACGGTTCATTCAGGATAACGCTGCCGGTGAGCCGTAAGCATAGGCGTGCACAGCATATCACCTGAACAATTCAGCTTGCGGGACGCAACCTTATGGCGTTGAACAACGTCGTGCGCCTGTCCTTGCGGATGGGGCATATTGATGAACAGGGTACGCGGCAAGAGAGGGACAACCGTCAGGAACCGATTTGAGCGGCCCGGATCGTCCCGCAGAGAGAATCTCAGAGGGAGACCGCCAATCCCGCCGAACCGACATGCGTACCCGATTCTGCCGACAGAGGCGCGGGACGCGGATTTGAATGCCGTCGCCGGCCCTGTAGAGGCCGGCATAGCGCATCCGCTTCTCAGAGCGAGTTGTCATTACACTGCGGCACCGGCTGGCGGAAAATGTCGGTCACCACAACTAAATAGAGCAGCCCCACCGAGCCCCAAATCACCCCCAGCACCATGGAACTCTGTTCCAGATTGATCCATAGCGCGCCTACCGTTAATGCGCCCAGAACCGGCAAGACCAGGTAATTCAGAGTATCCTTCAGCGTCCGGTTGCGCCGTTCACGAATATAGAACTGTGAAATGACCGACAGGTTTACAAAGGTAAACGCCACCAGCGCGCCGAAGTTAATCAGCGCGGTCGCGGTAACCAGATCAAAGGAGACCGCCGACAGAGCAATCGCGCCGACCAACAGCACATTTAACGCCGGCGTACGCCATACCGGATGGATATAGCCGAAAAAACGTTGCGGAAACACGCCGTCGCGTCCCATGACATACATCAGGCGCGATACGCCCGCATGCGCCGCCATGCCCGAGGCCAGCACCGTCACGCAGGAGAACACCAGAATCACCGACTGAAACAGCTTACCGGCCACATACAGCATAATTTCCGGCTGCGAGGCGTCCGGATGATTGAAACGCGAGATATCCGGGAAATAGAGCTGCAAAAAGTAAGACACGAAAATAAAGATAATGCCGCCGATCAGCGCCGTCAGAAAAATGGCTTTCGGGATCACCCGACCGGCATCGGGCGTCTCTTCCGACAACGAGCTAATGCCGTCAAAGCCGAGAAACGAGAAGCACAAGATGGTGGCGCCGGTGATCATCGGCACCAGATGCGCATTATCCGACCAGAACGGACGCGCGCTCACCAGCGTTCCGGCACCTTCTCCGCGATAAACGCCGTGGATTACCAGCGCAATAAAGATCACCATCACCGCAACCTGTACGGTTACAATCAGCGAGTTCAGATTGGCGACCAGATTGATGCCGCGCAAATTAAATAAGGTCATCAGCCCAACCAGCGCCGCCACGAAGATCCATGACGGCACTGACGGAAAGATGGCGGTCAAATAGATTTTCGCCAGCAGGATATTAATCATCGGCATAAACAGATAGTCCAGCAGCGATGACCAGCCGACCATAAAGCCAACGTGCGGACTTATCGCTTTCTGCGCATAGGTATAGGCCGAACCGGCCGATGGGAAACGGCGAACCAGTTTGCCGTAGCTAAGCGCGGTAAACAATATTCCCAACAGAGCAAAGGCGTAGGCGGTGGCCACATGGCCGTCCGTCAGCCCGGAAACGATGCCGAAGGTGTCAAAAATCGTCATCGGCTGCAAATAGGCCAGTCCCATCATGACAACCTGCCACAGAGTGAGCGTTTTGCGTAACTGAACGCGCTGGCCGGCGGAGGCGGTGTGCTCAGAGGACATTCTTCATTCCTCCTTTACGCGGCGTCGGGCGAACGACGAGGTTCATGCAGGCGATGGCGGGATAACGCGACGCATAACGGCGAAGTGGGGTGACGCCGGCCGGCCGGGTCTGATACGCCTGACCGGCGCCATCATCGCGGCCGTCGCCGCGCAAACCGGTGACGGCCGGTGCCGAATTAACCAAATGCCCCATCTTTAATTTTCCTCATAGCGGCGCAGTTTGCGCACACGAATCACATATCTATCCGGATAAATATCCGGCTCCAGGTTGAAAACATATATGCAAAAAAATAACCGACGCGAATGCGTCGGTTATGTCAGGCTGTTGACAAAGTTGGTTATCAGGGAAAGCGCCGCGGCCCGAGCCCGCCGACAAATTTGCCGGCAACAAATTTGAACCACGTTCGCGCCGGACCAGATGGCGCACGGAGACGCCCCATCCAGACCACCCGGTGCGGCGGGTCTGGGTATTCCGGCCTCATCGGCGGCTTTGTCAGCAACCTCTTATTTTGCAAGGCGCGTATTTTGCCTCAGCGCTCCAGGTCTGACAAGCCCGCAGGTCAGCCGCCGGTCTTTTTCTGCCCACGCTGGCGCGCGAGGCAATACCTGTCGACCGCGCTTACTGGAATTTTCTTTTCTTCTCGTTCTCCTGACGCTCCAGTTCAAAAATAATCTGCTGCAGACCGCGCTCCTGCGCGGCGGACAAATTCAGGAAACGGAAACTCAGGCGCTGGGTCACTCTTACCTCGCCCTTGCTGCTCAGCGTCTTATTATCGGACTGACCGATAAACTGCAGGTCGAGGACAAAACGGCCGAATTCGTCCAGGTCCAGCTCAACCTCGGGCAACAGATCGCCGCGCCGCAGCATGCCGGAAACATCCCTGTCGGTATACATACTCAGTCCACCCAAAGAAATATCTTTAATCGTGAACTCAAAGGCGCTGTCATCCGGCAACGCGCCCCGACAGCGCAACGGTGGCCACAGCGGCGAATTGATGCGGAAGTAGATTCGACGCTGAATATAGTACAGCCGCTCCGGGATCGGCGCGATAAACGCCGGCAGCCCGCCGAAATCAACGGTGGTCGCCTGTTGCGCGTTGAATTCAATCTTCGCTCCGGCCGGTTCGGCCACGAAAGAGAGCGCCTCCGCCGCCCGCGCCAGGCTGTTTTCGACGGCCAGTCCGCCCAGGTCGAACACAAACTGGTTGCGTTCCGGGTAGACGTCGAGAATCTTGCTGATAAACTGCCCGCGAGAGTGATTAACCATCACTGTGGTATCGTTTTTTTTCAGATCGCGCAGCGTTGCACATATCGCCAGTTTGTTCAGTTTTACAAACTGCTCTTTGACATTTTCATCCACCGATTTCATCTCCACCATTCAAACAATGGCCTGCACCCTATTGATATCCCGGCGCCTGCGTCCTCCCCAGAGGTATAAGGCGGCTTAAAACGATATCGGCAGCATGACAGACAACTTTAATTTGGTTTGCCTGCCGCCGCGGGCGCCGGCTAAACGCCCCGTCAGCCGAGCGGCATGATCATCGGATCGGGATAGAGGTACTCGAAGCCCAGTTCACGGCAGATGCGCGAACCGTCGATCAGACGCGCTTCCGGCGGATTCGCTTCATCAATAAACTGCGGCGCCGGCAACCCGAGCCGGCCGGCCTGCAGAGTATAGTAGTCTTTGCGGGCCGGATGCTCCGGCGCACATAAATTGTATAGATGCCCGCCGCCGGGCAACTGCAGCAGCAACTGAATCGCCGACAGGACATCTTCCTGATGCACCAGATTAACGCCGTGCGTACCGCGCGTCAGACCGACCTTGCCGGCCAGGAAACGTCCTGGATGCCGATCGACGCCGACCAGACCGGCCAGCCGCAAAATATCCACTGAGGTGTTGGGCAACTGATGCAGCCACTGCTCCAGTTTGACCAACACATTTCCCGCCGCCGTCTCCGGCTGCAGCGGGCTGCTTTCGCGCACCTTGCCGACGGTTCTGCCGTACACCGAAGTCGAACTGGTGAAAATAATGCGCGCGACTTTAAAAGCCAGCGCGCTGTTCACCAGTTGCTGCACCGCGACAAAATAATTTTCCGCGCCCTGTACGGTGCGGCTGACCGGTAAAACGATCACCAGCGCATCCACCTGCAGCAGCGCCTCCAGATCGCCGGACTCGCACTCCAGCCAGGGCGTCAGATTCAGTTGATAGCACTCAATACCGCTTAACCGGGCCGCCTCCGTGCCGTCTGCCGTGGTTTTGCTGCCGCGCACCTGGTACCCTTTGCCGGCCAGCGCCTGCGCTAGCGGCATGCCCAGCCAGCCCAATCCCGTAATCGCGACCTTTTTCATGCTTTCTCTCCCGCACCTGATAAGCAATTTACGATCTGACTCTGTTTATTGTGCACCATAAAAACGTCATTACGGGTAAAAAAGTGTTGCATCATTACCCTGATATGGTTTAGGTTAATCGGCAGTTAAGTTTATTCTTATTTTCAACAGGTATTTTTTATGTCGCGCATTCTGTTTAACCACCATCATCACCATCATCCTGACTAGTCTTTCAGGCAGTTGGTGCTGGAAGACATTCAGATCTTCCAGTGGCGCAGAATGGCAAGAAAGCCCCCGGAAGATCATTCTTCCGGGGGTTTTTTTTTGAGGTTTATTGTTTTCAATCGTTCTATTACCCAGGCGATTTCAGGAAAGGCAAGACGGCAGGCAAGCGACTTCCGAACGCAAAGCGAGCGGAAGAAGCGGCAAATCGCCGCGCCGGCCACCGGAAAGGCGAAGGGTATAAATTGACAGGTTAATGAGGGTTACCATGCTGGATAAAACACGTTTACGGATAGCAATGCAGAAGTCTGGACGTCTGAGCGACGATTCCCGCGAACTGCTGGCGCGCTGCGGTATTAAAATCAATCTACAGCAGCAACGCCTGATTGCTTTCGCAGAGAATATGCCGATCGACATTCTGCGCGTGCGCGATGACGACATTCCCGGGCTGGTCATGGACGGCGTCGTGGACCTCGGTATCATCGGCGAGAACGTGCTCGAAGAAGAATTGCTGAACCGCCGCGCCCAGGGCGAGGATCCGCGCTACTTCACGCTGCGCCGCCTCGACTTTGGCGGCTGTCGGCTATCGCTGGCCATGCCGCTGGATGAAGAATTTACCGGCCCGCAATGTCTGCAGAATAAACGTATCGCCACCTCCTACCCTCACCTGCTCAAGCAATATCTCGATAAACAAGACGTCAGTTTCAAATCCTGTCTGCTGAATGGTTCCGTCGAAGTCGCGCCGCGCGCCGGCCTGGCCGACGCCATCTGCGACCTGGTATCGACCGGCGCCACGCTGGAGGCCAACGGCCTGCGGGAAGTAGAAGTGATTTATCGCTCGAAAGCCTGTCTGATCCAGCGCGACGGCGAAATGCCGGAAGCGAAGCAGCAACTGATCGACAAGCTGTTAACCCGCATGCAGGGCGTAATTCAGGCGCGAGAGTCCAAATACATTATGCTGCACGCGCCGAGCGAACGGCTGGACGAGGTCATTGCGCTGCTGCCCGGCGCGGAGCGCCCGACTATCCTGCCGCTGGCCGGCGATCAGAGCCGGGTCGCGATGCATATGGTCAGCAGCGAAACCCTGTTCTGGGAAACCATGGAAAACCTGAAATCACTGGGCGCCAGCTCGATTCTGGTGCTGCCAATTGAAAAAATGATGGAGTAACCGATCATGACCAGCGCTAATTTCAATACCATTATTGACTGGCAGCAGTGTTCCGCCGAACAGCAGCGCCAGCTGCTTACCCGCCCGGCGATTTCCGCCTCGGACAGCATTACCGCAACGGTAAAAGAGATCCTGGAGAAAGTGAAAGACCAGGGGGATGAAGCGCTGCGCTATTACGGCGAACGCTTTGATAAAGTTCAGCTCGGCGCGCTGCGCGTCAGCGAAGCGGAAATTGCAGCGGCGTCGGAACGCCTTGACGACGACATCAAACAGGCGATGGCCGTTGCGGTGAAAAACATCGAAACATTTCACCGCGCGCAGATCCTGCCCGGCGTCGATATCGAAACCCAGCCGGGCGTACGCTGCCAGCAGGTGACCCGGCCGATCGATTCCATCGGCCTCTACATTCCCGGCGGTTCGGCTCCCCTGCCGTCAACGGTGTTGATGCTGGGCATTCCGGCCCGCATCGCAGGCTGCCGCAAGGTGATTCTGTGTTCGCCGCCGCCGCTGGCCGATGAGATCCTCTATGCCGCTCAGCTGTGCGGCATTAAAGAAGTCTTCCTGGCGGGCGGCGCGCAGGCGGTAGCCGCGATGGCCTTCGGTACGGAAAGCATTCCGAAAGTCGATAAAATTTTCGGGCCGGGCAATGCCTGGGTGACCGAAGCCAAACGTCAGGTCAGCCAGCGTCTCGACGGCGCGGCCATCGATATGCCGGCCGGTCCGTCCGAAGTGCTGGTGATCGCCGATAGCGGCGCCACGCCGGACTTTATCGCGGCGGATCTGCTGTCGCAGGCCGAACACGGCCCGGATTCCCAGGTGGTGCTGCTGACGCCGGACGCCGACATCGCTAAAGCGGTCAGCGTCGCCGTGGAACGGCAGCTTTCCTCGCTGTCGCGAGCGGAAATCGCGCGTAAAGCGCTGAGCAGCAGCCGCCTGATCGTCACCCGCGATCTGGACCAGTGCGTGGAAATCAGCAATCAGTACGGTCCCGAGCACTTAATTATTCAGACCCGCAACGCCGAAGCGCTGGTGGATCGAATCATTAGCGCTGGCTCCATTTTCCTCGGCGACTGGTCGCCGGAATCGGCCGGCGACTATGCCTCCGGCACCAACCACGTGCTGCCGACCTATGGCTATACCGCGACCTATTCCAGCCTCGGCCTGGCTGATTTTCAGAAACGCATGACCGTACAGCAGTTAACGCCGCAGGGGCTGCTGCAGCTGGCGCCGGCCATCGAAACCCTGGCCCAGGCGGAACAGCTGACCGCGCACAAAAATGCCGTTACCCTGCGCGTTGCGGCGCTTAAGGAGCGGGCATGAGCATTGAGAATCTGGCGCGCGCCAATGTGCGCGCCCTGACCCCCTACCAGTCGGCGCGCCGGCTCGGCGGCAGCGGCGATGTCTGGCTGAACGCCAACGAATTTCCGCAGGCGCCCGAATATCAGTTGACCCTGCAGACGCTGAACCGCTACCCGGAATGTCAGCCCAAACAGGTGATCACGCGCTATGCCGACTACGCCGGATTAACACCGGAGCAGGTGCTGGTCAGCCGCGGCGCGGATGAAGGCATAGAACTGCTGATTCGCGCGTTCTGCGAACCGGGCAAGGACGCCATCCTGTTCTGCCCGCCGACCTACGGCATGTACTCCGTCAGCGCGGAAACCTTCGGCGTGGAGCGCCGCACGGCGCAAAGCACCGCCGACTGGCAGCTGGATATGGACTCCATTGAACGCCAGCTGGACGGCGTAAAGCTGGTTTATGTCTGCAGCCCTAATAATCCGACCGGCAATCTGGTGCGCCAGGAAGACCTGCGTCGTCTGCTGGAGCTGACGCGCGGCACCGCGCTGGTGGTCATCGACGAGGCCTACATTGAGTTTAGCCCGCAGGCGACCGCCGTCAGCTGGCTGGCGGACTACCCGCACCTGGTTATCCTGCGTACGCTGTCGAAAGCCTTCGCGCTGGCCGGCCTGCGCTGCGGCTTTACTCTGGCCAATGAAGACGTCATCGCGCTGCTGCTGAAGGTTATCGCGCCCTACCCGCTCTCGCTGCCGGTGGCCGACATCGCCGCCCAGGCGCTGAGTGAACAGGGTCTGGAGAGAATGCGGCAAAACGTGGCGGAGGTGGTGGAAAACCGCCGCTGGCTGGCGCAGCAGCTGGATGCGTTGCCCTGCGTGGAGCAGGTGTTCCCCAGCGCGAGCAACTATCTGCTGGTACGGTTCACCCCCGACAGCCATGCGTTTCAAACGCTGTGGGATGAAGGCATTATCCTGCGCGATCAGAGTAAACAGCCCGGACTGGCCTACAGTTTACGCATTACCGTCGGCAATCAGTATGAATGCGAGCGCCTCGTCGACGCATTGCGGCGGTTACCCGGTATCAACAATTAATCTCAAGGAGCCAATGTGGGCCAGAAATACCTTTTCATTGACCGTGACGGTACATTAATCGCTGAACCGCCCGAAGATTTCCAGGTTGACCGTCTGGACAAGCTGGCGCTGGAACCGGATGTGATCCCCTCTCTGTTGGCGCTGCAGAAAGCGGGCTACAAGCTGGTGATGATTACCAACCAGGATGGACTCGGCACCGCCAGTTTCCCGCAGGAAACCTTCGATCCGCCGCATCAGCTGATGATGCAAATCCTGACTTCGCAGGGCATCGAATTCGAACAGGTGCTGATCTGCCCGCATCTGCCGGCGGATAATTGCGCCTGCCGCAAACCGAAAACCGCACTGGTGGCCTCTTATCTGGCCGGCGGCGTCATGGACACCGCCAACAGCTACGTGATCGGCGATCGCCCTACCGATGTGCAACTTGCGCAGAATATGGGCATCGAAGGGCTGCGCTATCAACGCGACGGGCTGAACTGGCAGGCCATCTCGGCGCGGCTGACGCAGCGCAACCGTCACGCGCACGTCAGCCGCGTGACGCGCGAAACCGGCATTGATGTCAACGTCTGGCTCGACCAGGAAGGCGGCAGCAAAATCAGCACCGGCGTGGGCTTCTTCGACCATATGCTGGATCAGATCGCCACGCACGGCGGCTTCCGCATGAACGTCGAAGTGAAAGGCGATCTGTACATCGACGATCACCACACGGTGGAAGATACCGCGCTGGCTCTTGGCGAAGCGCTGAACAAGGCGCTGGGCGACAAACGCGGCATCGCCCGTTTCGGCTTCGTCCTGCCGATGGACGAATGCCTGGCGCGCTGCGCGCTGGATATCTCCGGCCGGCCGCACCTGGAGTACAAAGCTGAGTTCAACTATCAGCGCGTAGGCGATCTCAGCACGGAGATGGTGGAGCACTTCTTCCGTTCGCTCTCTTATGCGATGGGCTGCACGCTGCATCTGAAAACCAAAGGCCGTAACGACCATCATCGGGTGGAAAGCCTGTTTAAAGTCTTCGGCCGCACGCTGCGCCAGGCCATCCGCGTGGAAGGGGATACGTTGCCCAGTTCTAAAGGGGTGCTGTGATGAACGTGGTGATTCTGGATACCGGCTGCGCCAACCTCTCTTCGGTCACCTGGGCGGTCAAACGCCTGGGCTACCAGCCGGTGGTCAGCCGGGAGGCGGAAGTGGTGCTGCACGCCGACAAACTGTTCCTGCCCGGCGTAGGCACCGCGCAGGCGGCGATGGACCAGCTAACGCAGCGCGATCTGATCGATCTGATTAAAGCCTGTACGCAACCGGTGCTGGGCATCTGCCTCGGCATGCAGCTGCTGGGTTCCCACAGCGAGGAAAACGGCGGCGTGCCCACGCTGGGAATTATCGATACCCCCGTCAGGCCGCTCGCCGACTGCGGTTTACCGCTGCCGCATATGGGCTGGAATCAACTCACACCTCAGGCGGGCCACCGTTTATTCCGTGATATCGACGACGGCGCCTGGTTCTATTTCGTTCACAGCTATGCAATGCCGGTATGTCCCAATACAATCGCTCAGTCACAGTACGGCGAGCCCTTCACCGCTGCCGTAGAAAAAGACAACTTCTTCGGCGTGCAGTTTCATCCCGAACGCTCCGGGGCGGCCGGGGCGCAGCTGCTGAAAAACTTTCTGGAGATGTAAACAGTATGATTATTCCCGCGTTGGATCTGATCGATGGTCAGGTCGTGCGTCTGCATCAGGGCGACTACGGGCAGCAGCGCCAGTACGGCAGCGATCCGCTGCCCCGCCTGCAGGATTATCAGCAACAGGGGGCTCAGGTATTGCACCTGGTGGATCTGACCGGCGCGAAAGACCCCGCCGCGCGCCAGATCCCGCTGCTGAAAACCTTGCTGGCCGGCGTCGACGTGCCGGTGCAGGTCGGCGGCGGCATCCGCAGCGAACAAGATGTGGAAGCGCTGCTGAACGCCGGCGCCCGTCGCGTGGTGATCGGCTCCACCGCCGTTAAACAACCGGCGCTGGTGCAACAGTGGTTCACCCGCTACGGCGCCGAAGCGCTGGTGCTGGCGCTGGATGTGCGCATCGATGCCGACGGCGCTAAGCAAGTGGCGATCAGCGGCTGGCAGGAAACCTCCGGCGCGACGCTGGAGCAGACCGTCGAGCAATATCTGCCGTTTGGCCTGAAACACGTGCTGTGCACCGATATTTCCCGCGACGGCACGCTGACGGGCTCCAATGTCGAACTCTATCGCGAAGTCGCTCAGCGCTATCCGCAGGTCGCCTTTCAGGCCTCCGGCGGCATCGGCAATCTGGAGGATATCGCCCGTCTGCGCGGCAGCGGCGTGCAGGGCGTGATTGTCGGTCGCGCATTGCTGGAAGGTAAATTTAACGTTGCGGAGGCCATTTCATGCTGGCAAAACGGATAATTCCCTGTCTGGATGTGCGGGACGGTCAGGTGGTCAAGGGCGTTCAGTTCCGTAACCATGAAATCATCGGCGATATCGTCCCGCTGGCCCAACGCTATGCGCAGGAAGGCGCCGATGAGCTGGTGTTTTACGATATTACCGCCTCCTCCGACGGCCGCGTGGTGGACAAAAGCTGGGTATCGCGCGTAGCGGAAGTGATCGATATTCCCTTCTGCGTCGCTGGCGGAATTAAAAGCGTCGAGGAAGCCGGCCAGATCCTGTCGTTCGGCGCCGATAAAATATCGATCAACTCTCCGGCGCTGGCCGACCCCAGTCTGATTACCCGGTTGGCCGACCGCTACGGAGTACAGTGTATCGTCGTGGGTATTGATACCTGGCATGATGCCGCCACCGGGCGTTATCATGTCAACCAGTACACCGGCGACGAAAGCCGCACCCGCATCACCACCTGGGAAACCCTGGACTGGGTGCGGGAAGTACAGAAGCTCGGCGCCGGTGAAATCGTGCTGAATATGATGAATCAGGACGGCGTGCGCAACGGCTATGACCTGCAGCAGTTAAAATTAGTGCGGGATATCTGTAAAGTGCCGCTGATCGCCTCCGGCGGCGCCGGCACGGTAGAACACTTTCTTGACGCCTTCACTGAAGCGCGCGTGGACGGCGCCCTGGCCGCCTCCGTGTTTCACAAGCAAATCATAAATATCGGCGAACTGAAAAATTATCTTAAGCAACAGGGTGTGGAGATTCGGGTGTGTTAAGCGAACAACAGAAAAGTAGGCTCGACTGGGAAAAAACCGGCGGCTTGATGCCGGTAGTGATTCAGCATGCGGTATCCGGCGATGTATTAATGCTGGGCTATATGAATCAGGACGCGCTCAGGGTCACGGAAGAAACGGGCAAGGTCACGTTTTTCTCCCGCACCAAACAGCGTCTGTGGACCAAAGGGGAATCCTCCGGCCATTTTCTGAATCTGGTGTCGATTACTCCCGACTGCGACAACGATACGCTGCTGATTCTGGTAAAACCGATTGGACCGACCTGCCATACCGGCAACACCAGCTGTTTCCATCCGGCGGCCAGCGAATGGGCGTTCCTGTATGAGCTGGAACAGCTGCTGGGCGAACGGAAAAGCGCCGATCCGGCCAGTTCCTACACCGCGCGGCTGTACGCCAGCGGCACCAAACGCATCGCGCAGAAAGTCGGCGAAGAAGGGCTGGAAACCGCGCTGGCGGCCACCGTGCACGATCGCGAAGAACTGACCAATGAAGCGGCCGATCTGATGTATCACCTGCTGGTTCTGCTGCAGGATCAGGATCTTGACCTGGCGGCGATTATCAATCGCCTGAAAGAACGTCACCGCTAAGCCATAACAACCGTCTTATCCCTGCCGACAGGACGGTTCCCTGCTCCGCGTCGGAAAACGAGCAAAAAAAAAGCGCCTGCAACAACAGGCGCTTTTTATTTCAGCAAACTAACAAGCAACGGATAATCTTATCCTGGCCGCCTGACGGCAAACCCGCGATTAACCGTAAATATTGGCGCGGTCGCGCAGTTCTTTACCCGGCTTGAAGTGAGGGACATATTTGCCTTCCAGCTCAACTTTTTCACCGGTTTTTGGATTACGACCAACGCGAGGCGCACGGTAGTGAAGCGAGAAACTGCCGAAGCCACGGATCTCAATGCGATCTCCCTCGGCCAGCGTGGAGGCCATTTGTTCCAGCATCTCTTTCACCGCATCCTCAACAACCTTTGCTGGAATATGAGATTGCTGGCCAGCAAGCCTTTCGATTAGTTCAGACTTGGTCATAACACCTCCAGGCACATGATTAACGCAATTATCACGATAAACTGATTACTACCGTTCGAAGGGCGGACATCGCTGCCCGCCCGCCGTCATTACTCGCCTTTTGCTGCTTTAAATGCTTCTGCCATCGCGCTGGAGAAGTTGCCTTCTTCCTGCTTGGTGTTTACAGAGGCAATAGCGTCTTTCTCATCAGCTTCGTCTTTAGCACGTACAGACAGGCTGACAACGCGGTTTTTGCGGTCAACGCCGGTGTACTTGGCTTCAACGCTGTCGCCAACGCTCAGAACCAGAGTAGCGTCTTCCACGCGATCGCGGGAGGCTTCAGAAGCGCGCAGGTAACCTTCAACGCCGTCTGCTAATTCAACTGTAGCACCTTTAGCGTCTACCGCCGTAACCTTACCAGTAACAATAGCACCTTTCTTGTTCATAGACAGGTAGTTATTGAACGGGTCTTCAGCCAGCTGTTTCACGCCCAGGGAGATACGTTCACGTTCTGCGTCAACCTGCAATACAACCGCGGCGATTTCATCGCCTTTCTTGTATTCACGCACGGCTTCTTCGCCGGCAACGTTCCAGGAGATGTCGGAAAGGTGAACCAGACCGTCGATGCCGCCATCCAGACCGATAAAGATACCGAAATCGGTGATGGATTTGATCTTGCCTTCAACGCGATCGCCCTTGTTGTGGGTTTCAGCGAACTGCTGCCACGGGTTGGATTTGCACTGTTTCAGACCCAGGGAGATACGACGACGTTCTTCGTCGATATCCAGAACCATCACTTCTACCACGTCGCCAACGTTGACAACTTTGGACGGGTGGATGTTTTTGTTGGTCCAGTCCATTTCGGAAACGTGCACCAGGCCTTCAACGCCTTCTTCGATTTCAACGAAGCAGCCGTAATCGGTCAGGTTGGTTACGCGGCCGGTCAGACGAGTGCTTTCCGGGTAACGTTTAGCGATAGCCACCCACGGATCTTCGCCCAGCTGTTTCAGGCCCAGGGAAACACGGGTACGTTCGCGGTCGAACTTCAGTACTTTAACCGTGATTTCATCGCCAACGTTGACGATTTCGCTCGGATGCTTAACGCGTTTCCATGCCATATCAGTGATATGCAGCAGGCCGTCAACGCCACCCAGATCAACGAATGCACCGTAGTCGGTAAGGTTCTTAACGATACCTTTAACTTCCATGCCTTCCTGCAGGTTTTCCAGCAGTTGATCGCGTTCAGCGCTGTTTTCAGATTCGATAACGGCACGACGGGAAACGACAACGTTGTTGCGTTTCTGATCCAGCTTGATCACTTTGAACTCAAGCTCTTTGCCTTCCAGATGCAGCGTATCGCGTACCGGACGAACGTCTACCAGGGAACCCGGCAGGAACGCACGAATACCGTTCAGCTCAACGGTGAAACCGCCTTTCACTTTACCGTTAATCACACCGGTAACAGTCGCAGCTTCTTCGTAGGCTTTTTCCAGCATCAGCCATGCTTCGTGACGTTTAGCTTTCTCACGAGACAGCAGCGTTTCACCAAAGCCGTCTTCGACAGCATCCAGCGCAACGTCAACTTCATCGCCAACCTGAATTTCAAGTTCGCCCTGGGCGTTTTTGAATTGCTCTACCGGAATGGCAGATTCAGATTTCAGACCGGCATCAACCAGTACGACATCTTTATCAATGGCAACCACAACGCCGCGTACGATGGAACCCGGACGGGTTTCGATTTCTTTCAGGGATTCTTCAAAGAGTTGAGCAAAAGATTCAGTCATGTTGATAATCTTAGGAGTCTTCAATTTAACGTCCATCCGGCATCCTGCCTGATGGGGTTGTTTCACATGCCCCGCTGTGGTTCCGTACAGCGAGGTAAACATTCAGTTTGCGCCTTTCGTTTTCAGCAGACTGAAAGCTATCGGGCGTTATTATCGCCTGGCGTCAGAATCTGCTGAGCATAGGCCAGCGCGCGGGCGATAACGTCATCTATCGACATACTGGTCGAATCCAGCACCAGAGCATCTGCTGCCGGCACCAGCGGTGCCACGGGCCGATTACGGTCGCGGTCGTCCCGCTCCTTTATCTCGGCTAAAAGACGTTCAAAGTTAACACTAAAGCCTTTATCCTGCAACTGTAGCATGCGTCTGCGCGCTCGTTCCTGTGCGCTGGCATCCAGAAATATCTTCACCGCCGCGTCGGGAAACACCACCGTGCCCATGTCGCGGCCGTCGGCGACCAGGCCGGGCGCTTCGCGAAACGCCCGCTGCCTGCGCAGCAGTGCTTCGCGCACGCGCGGGAAAACCGAGGTCTGCGACGCCGTCATACCGACCTCTTCCTGACGAATTTCGCCGCTGACGTCCTCGCCTTCCAGAATCACCCGCAGTTGGCCATCCCGCGACACGAAACGCACATCGAGGTGGGTGGCAATCGGCACCAGCGCTTCCTCAGACGTAATATCCACCTGGTGGTGCAGCGCCGCCAGCGCCAGCACCCGGTAGATGGCGCCGGAGTCAAGCAGGTTCCAGCGCAGCGTTTCCGCCAGTGCCTTACATATTGTTCCCTTGCCTGCGCCACTCGGTCCGTCAACCGTAATTACCGGTGCAGTAACCGCCATGTATTTCTCCTTACTCGCCGGGAAATCCCGCTTATGTCATTGAGACCGTACGGGGCGTCATTATACGCATCAAACACGTCGATGGTTATGCTAAAGCGGACAAAAGCGGGAAAATCAGACGGGGACGCATAAACGCACGCGGAGAGGAACAGGCACGGCGCGTTCGCCGTGCCTGTGAGCGGGCAGTTAGCCGGCCTGGCTCAAACCGGCCAGCCGGACGAAATAGTCCGGGAAGGTTTTCGCGGTGCATTTCGGATCGAGAATAGTGACCGGGGTATCGGACAGCGCCACCAGCGAGAAGCACATGGCGATACGGTGATCGTTATAGGTTTCGATCTGCGAAGCGCGCAGCGCGGCCGGCGGCGTGATGCGAATGTAATCTTCGCCCTCCTCCACCGTGGCGCCCACTTTACGCAACTCGGTGGCCATCGCCGTCAGACGGTCGGTCTCCTTGACGCGCCAGTTGTAGATGTTGCGCAACGTGGTGACGCCGTCGGCAAACAGCGCCGCCACCGCGATGGTCATCGCCGCGTCGGGAATCGCGTTCATATCCATATCGATGGCGTGCAGTTCGCCGCGCTGGCATTCGATATAATCATCGGCCCAGCGAATCTGCGCGCCCATTTTTTCCAGCACGTCGGCAAAGCGTACGTCGCCCTGCACGCTGTTGCGGCCCACGCCGGTCACGCGCACGGTGCCGCCGCGAATAGCGCCGGCCGCCAGGAAATAGGAGGCCGAAGACGCGTCGCCCTCAACCAGATAATCGCCAGGCGAACGGTAGTGCTGAGTCCCGTCGATAAAGAACTGCTGATAATTATCGTTGCGCACATCGATGCCGAACGCTTTCATCATATGCAGCGTGATATCAATGTAAGGACGGGAAACCAGATCGCCCTTGATGCGAATCCGGGTAGACTGCGGCGCCAGCGGCGCGGCCATCAGCAGCGCGGTCAAAAACTGGCTGGACACGCTGCCGTCCACTTCGATTTCGCCGCCGCGAAAGCCGCCCTGAATACGCAGCGGCGGATAATTTTCTTGCTCCAGATAACGGATATCCGCGCCGCCCTGACGCAGGGCATCCACCAGATGGCCGATCGGCCGTTCTTTCATGCGCGGTTCGCCGGTCAGCACGATATCGCCGGCCGTCAGACACAGCGCGGCGGTCAGCGGACGCATCGCCGTCCCGGCATTGCCCAGAAACAGCTCCAGCGGCTGCGGCGCCGTCAGCGGCCCGCCGGCGCCGTCGATCTCACACTCGGTGCGATCGGCGGACAAGCGATACTGGACGCCGAGCGAACGCAGCGCGTTCAGCATATGCCGAACGTCGTCGCTGTCGAGCAGGTTGGTCAGGCGCGTAGTGCCGTGCGCCAGCGCGGCCAGCAGCAGCGCGCGATTAGACACGCTTTTAGAACCGGGCAGGTTGATGGTGCCGTCGATACGCTTTACGGGTTGTAGGGTCAGGGATTCCTGCATGTGAAACACGATCTCCAAAAACTCAACACACAAACCCCGGATGGCTCCGGGGTTTGTGGCATAAATAACAAATGATGCCCGTTGACGGGCAACGGGGGATTACTAGCCGTGACGACGTTCAAATTCCAGCATGAAGTCGGTCAGCACTTTAACACCTTCCAGCGGCATGGCGTTATAAATCGACGCGCGCATTCCGCCTACGGCGCGATGGCCTTTCAGCGCCTGCAGACCCGCGGCCTGCGCCTGTTCGAGAAAGACTTTATCCAGCGCCGAATCCGCCAGCTGGAACGGCACATTCATCCGCGAACGGTTGGCCGCCGCCACGCCGTTGCGATAGAACCCGCTGCGGTCGATCGTGCCGTACAGCAGATCGGCCTTCTCCTGATTGCGTTTTTCCATTTCGACCAGGCCGCCCTGTTCTTTCAGCCACTCGAACACCATCCCGGCCAGGTACCAGGCGAAGGTCGGCGGCGTATTGAACATCGAGCCGTTCTCGGCCAGCACCTTGTAGCTCAGCACCGACGGCACTTCGCGGCGCGCGCGGTCCAGCAGATCGTCTCTGACGATCGCCAGCGTCAGGCCGGCCGGACCGATATTTTTCTGCGCGCCGGCGTAAATCACGCCAAAACGGCTGACGTCGAGCGGTTTCGATAAGATGCTGGACGAGTAGTCAGCCACCACAATCTTATCGCCGAAATCCGGCGTTTCTTCGATCGCCAGACCGTCGATGGTTTCGTTCGGGCAATAATGAGCAAAGGCCGCGTCGTCGGACAGCGCCCATTCTTTCATCGGTTTAATCGCCAGCAGGCCATCAACCTTCGTTTTCACGTCGATAACGTTCGGCGTACAGTACTTAGCCGCTTCGCTTACCGCGCTGTGCGCCCAGTAGCCGCCGTCGATATAGTCGGCCGAGGTCTTCTCGCCCAGCAGGTTGAGCGGTACGGCGGCGAACTGGCCGCGCCCGCCGCCCTGGACGAAAATTACTTTGTAATTGGAAGGGATTTTCAGTAAGTCACGTAAGTTCTGCTCGGATTCTTCAGCCATCTGAATAAATTCTTTACTGCGGTGGCTGATCTCCATCACGGATGTTCCCAGCCCGTGCCAGTTACATAGCTCCTGCTCCGCGCGACGTAAGACTTCCACTGGCATTACAGCCGGGCCAGCACTAAAATTAAAAACCTGAGTCATATCCCTCACCACTGATTTCTCTGAAAAATAGAAAATTTGTCCAAAAGCCGGCTTCATCTGCCATCGGTTTTATCACTGGTCACGGCTGGTCGCAATGGTTATTGCGTCGTCTGGAGAAGCCGCGCGCGACCATCTGGCGCAAGGGCGCGGATAAAAACGTATCCGATGCAGAATAAATAGAGTCGGCGCCTGAAACACCGTATCATGCTCCCCTTTTGCCCCTCTAACAAGTGAAGAACATGACGCAAACTTTTATCCCTGGCAAAGACGCCGCCCTGGAAGACTCCATCGCCCGCTTTCAACAGCGGCTCAGCGAGCTGGGATTCAACATCGAGGAAGCCTCCTGGCTGAACCCGGTGCCCAACGTCTGGTCAGTCCATATTCGCGACCGTGACTGTCCGCTGTGCTTCACCAACGGCAAGGGCGCCAGCAAAAAAGCGGCGCTGGCCTCCGCGCTGGGGGAGTATTTCGAACGCCTGTCCACCAACTATTTTTTTGCCGACTTCTGGCTGGGCCAAACCATCGCCGAAGGCGACTTCGTTCACTATCCCAATGAAAAATGGTTCCCGCTGCCGGCGGATAATCGTCTGCCGGACGGCATTCTGGATGGCTATCTGCACGATTTTTACGATCCGATGCGCGAACTGCAGGCCTCCGACCTGATCGATCTACAGTCCGGCAACGCGCAGCGCGGCATCTGCGCCCTGCCTTTTATCCGTCAGTCCGATCGCCAGACCGTATATATTCCCATGAATATCATCGGCAATCTGTACGTGTCCAACGGCATGTCGGCGGGCAATACGGCGAACGAGGCCCGCGTGCAGGGTCTGTCGGAAGTGTTCGAACGCTATGTGAAAAACCGCATTATTGCCGAAGCCATCAGTCTGCCTGCCATTCCCGACGCGGTGCTGGCCCGCTATCCCGGCGTGACAGAAGCGATCGCCACGCTGGAAAAAGAGGGGTTCCCGATTTTCGCCTATGACGCCTCGCTGGGCGGCAAATACCCGGTTATCTGCGTCGTGTTGTTCAACCCGGCGAACGGCACCTGCTTCGCGTCCTTCGGCGCCCACCCGGATTTCGGCGTGGCGCTGGAGCGCACCGTGACCGAGCTGCTGCAGGGACGCGGTCTGAAGGATCTGGATGTATTCGCCCCGCCGACCTTCGACAACGAAGAAGTGGCCGAACACGCCAACCTGGAGACGCATTTCATCGACTCCAGCGGTCTGATTTCGTGGGATCTGTTCAAACAGCAGGCGGATTATCCGTTTGCCGACTGGAATTTCAGCGGCAGCACGGAAAGCGAATTCGCCACGCTGATGGCGATCTTCGACGCGGAAAATCAGCCAGTCTACATCGCCGATTACCAGCACCTGGGCGTTTACGCCTGCCGTATTCTGGCGCCCGGCATGTCCGACATTTATCCGGCCGAGGATTTGCTGCTGGCCAACCACAACATGGCGGCGCACCTGCGCGCGACGCTGCTCGCCCTGCCGGATGGCCGGATGGCGCCGGAAGCGTGCCTGCAGTTGATTCAGCAACTGGACGATGAAGGGCTGGATGACTTCACCCGCGTCCGCGAACTGCTCGGCATCGCCAGCGGCAAAGACAACGCCTGGTATACGCTGCGGGTTGGCGAACTGAAAGCCATGCTGGCGCTGGCCGGGGGCGATCTGGAACAGGCGCTGAGCTGGACCGAATGGACGATGGATTTCAATCAGTCGGTATTTACGCCGCAGCGCGGCAACTACTATCGTTGCCTGCAAACGCTGTTGCAGCTGGCCCTGCAGCCTGAGCGCGATCCGACGCAGTATTACGACGCGCTGCTGAAAATGTACGGTCAGGAGGCATTGGATGCGGCCAGCGCCGCGTTGAGCGGCGAACAGTGCTTCTACGGCCTGTTCGCGGTAGACGCCGCGCTGAGCGAGCTGCCCGCGCACCAGGCGCTGCTAACGGCGTATCAGAAACTGCAGCGGGCCAAACGGCAATACAGCTGGTCGTAATTCCTCAGCGATAGTGCGATACCGTCAGGTATCGCACGTAATGTTAATCTTTACCGCCGCCGCAGGAGAAGACTGCAGGCGGCGAACAGCGCCAACCGGGTCGCCCCGTTGCGTCGCCGGACGCCTTATTTTGATAATGATTCGGACACCAAAATGACAAATTCACGCAACAATGTTTCACTATGGTTAAATTAATATTAATTAAGATCAAAATGCCGATAGCAAAATAACAAAATCTCTTACTAACTTTAACCGGCCGCAGGGCGGTTTAAGTGGATTTTTCAACTATTTTTGCAAAAAATAAAATATTTTTTTCTATTGAAAATCAGTTATTTAAATTAAAAAATGGCGTCATAAAGTACAATTCAGCCGTGAGAGTTCCGCGCAATATGATCCACGTCAAATTTTACTTTATACCGCTTTGTTAATATCTCAATGCTGATAAATTTTAAGAGAGAGTTAGTGTGAAAGCTGACAACCCCTTTATGCTTTTGCTGCCGGCCGCCATGGCCAAAGTCGCTGAAGACGCCGGTGTTTACAAAGCAACCAAACAACCGCTGACCACGTTCTATCTGGCTATTACCGCGGGCGTTTTTATTTCCATTGCGTTTGTTTTTTATATTACCGCCACCACCGGCGGCAATGCTTTACCCTATGGGATATCAAAACTGGTCGGCGGCATCTGCTTTTCGCTCGGCCTGATGCTGGTAGTGGTATGCGGGGCGGATTTATTCACCTCCACCGTGATGACGGTGATTGCCAAAGCCAGCGGCCGGATTAGCTGGAAGCAGCTCGCCTGGAACTGGGTTTATGTCTATATCGGTAACCTGTGCGGTGCGCTATTCTTTGTAGGACTGATCTGGTTCTCCAGTCAGCATATGGCGGCGGACGGCGCGTGGGGGTTGAATGTGCTGCAGACGGCGACGCATAAGCTGCATCACACGTTTATCGAAGCGCTGTGTCTTGGTATTCTGGCTAACCTGATGGTTTGTCTGGCGGTCTGGATGAGTTATTCCGGCCACAGCCTGACGGACAAAATGTTCGCTATGATCCTGCCGGTCGCGATGTTCGTCGCCAGCGGCTTTGAGCACAGTATCGCAAACATGTTTATGATCCCGATGGGCATCATCATTAAAAATTTTGCGTCTCCCGAATTTTGGCAGGCCGTAGGGATGGCGCCCTCTCAGTTTGAACATTTAACTGTCAGCCACTTTATTTTCGACAATCTGATCCCCGTCACGATCGGCAACATCATCGGTGGTGGCTTACTGGTAGGTTTAACCTATTGGGTGATTTATTTGCGCGGTGGTGACAAGCACTAAGGTGCCCTCAATCGCAACGTCGGATTTTAAGAAATCCATATCAAAGGTAGGTGTAAAATGACCGATCTGAATGAAAAATTAGCCAGTGCATGGCAAGGTTTTAACCAGGGTGAGTGGCAGAATGAAGTCAACGTACGCGACTTCATTCAGAAAAACTACGCGCCTTATGAAGGTGATGAATCCTTCCTGGCCGGCGCAACCGCTGCAACCAGCGCCCTGTGGGAAAAAGTGATGGAAGGCGTTAAACAGGAAAACCGCACTCATGCGCCTGTTGACTTCGATACCAACCTTGCATCCACCATCACCGCTCATGATGCCGGCTATATCACTAAAGATCTGGAAAAAGTCGTTGGTCTGCAGACTGATGCGCCGCTGAAACGCGCGCTGATTCCGTTCGGCGGCATCAAGATGATCGACAACTCCTGCAAAGCTTACGATCGCGAGCTGGATCCGCAGCTGAAAAAAATCTTCACCGAATACCGTAAAACCCACAACCAGGGCGTATTCGACGTTTATACCCCGAACATCCTGCGCTGCCGTAAGTCCGGCGTGCTGACCGGTCTGCCGGACGCCTATGGCCGCGGCCGTATCATCGGCGACTACCGTCGCGTTGCGCTGTACGGTATCGACTATCTGATGAAGGACAAATTCGCTCAGTTCTCTTCCCTGCAGACCAAACTGGAAAACGGCGAAGATCTGGAAGCCACCATCCGTCTGCGCGAAGAAATCGCTGAACAGCATCGCGCTCTGGGCCAAATCAAAGAAATGGCCGCCAAATACGGCTGCGACATTTCCGGTCCGGCCACCACCGCGCAGGAAGCGGTTCAGTGGACTTACTTCGGCTACCTGGCCGCGGTTAAATCGCAGAACGGCGCCGCCATGTCCTTCGGTCGCGTATCCACCTTCCTGGATGTCTACATCGAACGCGATCTGAAAGCCGGTAAAATCACCGAAGAACAGGCGCAGGAACTGATTGACCACGTGGTGATGAAGCTGCGTATGGTACGCTTCCTGCGTACGCCTGAGTATGATGAACTGTTCTCCGGCGACCCGATTTGGGCGACCGAATCTCTGGCGGGCATGGGTCTGGACGGCCGTACGCTGGTAACCAAAAACAGCTTCCGTTTCCTGAACACCCTGTACACCATGGGCCCGTCTCCGGAACCGAATATGACCATTCTGTGGTCGGAAAAACTGCCGGCGAACTTCAAGAAATACGCCGCGAAAGTGTCCATCGACACCTCCTCTCTGCAGTATGAAAACGATGACCTGATGCGCCCGGACTTCAACAGCGACGACTATGCGATCGCCTGTTGCGTCAGCCCGATGGTTGTCGGTAAACAAATGCAGTTCTTCGGCGCCCGCGCCAACCTGGCGAAAACCATGCTGTACGCGATCAACGGCGGCGTGGACGAAAAAATGAAGATGCAGGTAGGTCCGAAATCCGAACCGATCAAGAGCGAATACCTGGACTTCGACGAAGTGATGGAACGCATGGATCACTTCATGGACTGGCTGGCCAAACAGTACGTCACCGCGCTGAATATCATCCATTACATGCATGATAAATACAGCTACGAAGCCTCGCTGATGGCGCTGCATGACCGCGATGTTTATCGCACCATGGCTTGCGGTATCGCCGGTCTGTCCGTTGCCGCCGACTCCCTGTCCGCCATCAAATATGCCAAAGTTAAACCCATCCGTGATGAAGACGGTCTGGCCACTGACTTTGATATCGAAGGCGAATACCCGCAGTTCGGTAACAACGATCCGCGCGTGGATGAGCTGGCCTGCGACCTGGTTGAACGTTTCATGAAGAAAATTCAGAAACTGAACACCTATCGCGGCGCGGTACCGACTCAGTCCGTACTGACCATCACTTCCAACGTGGTATATGGTAAGAAAACCGGTAACACGCCTGACGGACGTCGCGCCGGCGCGCCGTTCGGCCCGGGCGCTAACCCGATGCACGGTCGCGACCAGAAAGGCGCCGTCGCCTCTCTGACTTCCGTGGCTAAACTGCCGTTTGCCTACGCGAAAGACGGTATTTCTTATACCTTCTCTATCGTGCCGAACGCGCTGGGTAAAGACGACGACGTGCGTAAGTCCAACCTGGCCAGCCTGATGGACGGTTACTTCCACCACGAAGCCAGCACCGAAGGCGGTCAGCACCTGAACGTCAACGTGATGAACCGTGAAATGCTGCTGGATGCGATGGAACACCCGGAAAAATATCCGCAGCTGACCATCCGCGTGTCCGGTTATGCCGTCCGCTTCAACTCGCTGACCAAAGAACAGCAGCAGGACGTCATTACCCGTACTTTCACCCAGTCAATCTGATTTCCCCGACTGTCTGAAAAAGCGTAAAATAAAGGCTCCACATGCGTGGGGCCTTTTTTCCGCTCTGCTGAAGCGGATATAGCCAAAATAATTCGGATTGCGGCAACGCATCGGCAAATTCGCCGGCAACGAATTTGGTCCAGCCACCGGCTGCCCCCTGGTGAGAGGCAGGATGTCTCACATTAATCCTCAGTGGCTTACCGAAGTAAATGACTGGGGTGAGCGACAAATTTGCCGGGATTCGGTTTGAACGCCGCTGGCGGCGGCCCTGCAGAGACGAGCTTCATCGCTGGAACAGTAACAAGGCCAACACACCGGCAACCTGAAGTATGAAGGGTATAGCCTGTTTTGCCAGCCCGCTCCGCCGGGGAAGGCTGGCAAAACAGATTCGACGCAGCGTCGGCCAGCTTTTCCGTCGGAAGGGTTGGCCGGCGGATAATCGCTCGATTTTCTTCGACTGCGCTAATACCAGACCGCTATTGTTCGGTCAAAACTGGAGAAAACCCCGCAATGTCAGTAACTGGTCGCATCCATTCCTTTGAATCCTGTGGCACCGTCGATGGTCCGGGCATTCGCTTCATCACCTTCTTTCAGGGCTGCCTGATGCGCTGTCTGTACTGCCACAACCGCGATACCTGGGATACCCATGGCGGTCAGGAAGTCACCGTGGAAGAGCTGATGAAAGAGGTCGTAACCTATCGACACTTTATGAAGGCCTCCGGCGGCGGCGTTACCGCTTCGGGCGGCGAGGCGATCCTGCAGGCCGAATTCGTGCGCGACTGGTTCCGCGCCTGCCAGGCGGAAGGAATCAATACCTGTCTGGATACCAACGGTTTCGTTCGTCGCTACGATCCGGTCATTGACGAATTGCTCGACGTGACCGATCTGGTCATGCTCGATCTGAAGCAGATGGACGATGACATCCACCAGAATCTGGTCGGCGTGTCCAACCACCGTACGCTGGAATTCGCGCGCTATCTGGCCAAACGTAACCAGCGCACCTGGATTCGCTATGTGGTCGTTCCCGGCTGGTCGGATGACGACAAGTCCGCCCATCTGCTGGGCGAATTCACTAAAAATATGGGCAACATCGAAAAAATCGAGCTGCTGCCATACCACGAACTCGGCAAACATAAATGGATCGCCATGGGCGAGGAATATAAGCTGGACGGCGTACACCCGCCGAAGGCCGAGACCATGAACCGGGTTAAAGCCATTCTGGAAAGCTACGGCCACAAGGTCATGTACTAAACGGCAACTTGCGTCGGCGCGGTCTCACCCTCTGCGTCGACGTTCTTCCCCCTTCGCTCCGTTTCTCGCCGCGCGTGCGCTTTTCGAATGGCGCGACGCAAACCGACCGTCGGCGCCGTGAGGAAAAATGCCCTCGTCCGATCAGAATATAAGCGCGCTCACCGGCGCAACATTCCCGCGTCTCTCCTTAGCCAGGTTATCCCGTTCCACCGTTAACCGTTCGCCACAAAAACTGCAGCTAAACGGGCGGGCCTGCCGGACCTTCGTCGGCGCCGGGCTATAGCGCCGCTCGCTTTATCAGTAAGGAAAGCCCCGCCGGTTAACCGGCCTTCACCGCCGCGCGCATCCGCGCACAGCAGATGCGCGCCACGATATTTCCGACGCCTTCATTAATAAACCAGGCTAAACCCACGCTGCGTCCCCCGCCGCCAAAAAGTTGAGCCTGCTCGCGCCGCGTTGTGCAAGGTTACAATGATAATATTTTTTTGTTGCGATTTTGTTGTGAATGGCGCCGCAACTTGATGCTGATAAATCTTCCAGACTGCTGACATCGCCATCGAGCTTTGCCAGGAGAAACAAATGGGCGCCGCCGTCGTTTTCGAGAACCTTTATCAGATCCTATGCCGGAATGCGCAACGTCAGCCACAAGCGCTGGCGCTGGCGTTTGAAGAGCGGCGCTATAGTTACGGCGCGTTCCATCAACGGGTAAAGCAGGTGATGGCGCAACTGTCCGGTACCTGGTCGTTGCGTAAGGGCGATCGCATTGTTCTGGCCTGGGGAAATCATCCGGCATTCTGCGAAATGTTTTTCGCCGCCCTCGGTCTGGGAATAGAAGTCGTCCCTTTCAGCACCAAACTCAAACAGCCGGAAGGCGAAAATCTGATCAGCCATATCGCGCCGCAGGCGGTATTTTACAACAGCAACGGCCAGGACTGGCTCTCGCGAGTGGAAGGCGCCCGCTGCGTTTCCCTGTCGGAATGGCCGGCCCTGACCTTACCCACAGACGAACCGATTGCGGCGCCGGCGCTGCAGCGGGAAGACACGGCCGTCATTATGTTCACCTCCGGCACCACCGGCGCGCCTAAAGGCGCGTTGATCACACACGGTAATTTACTGAGCGCCGTTCAGGCCTATGCGGAAAAGTTCGCCTTAACCGCCCGGGACAGCACCGTTCTGGCGGTGCCGATCTACCACATTACCGGACTTTCGGCATTACTGGCGCTGTTTATCTGCCAGGGGGGCGCGATCTGGCTACAGCACCGATTTAACGCCGGTCAGGTAATCGATACCGTCCGCACGGAAAATATTACTTTTTTGCATGGTTCGCCCACGGTATTTATTCTTTTATGTCAGGCGATAAAAAACAGAGCGGCGCAACATGAAAATGCGCAGCCTGAAATATTCCCTTCTCTGCGCGCAATTGCCTGCGGTGCCGGTCATCTGAACGAAGGATTAATTAAAGAGCTAAAAGAACGTTTTCCACATACCGCTATTCACCCGGTTTACGGGCTCACGGAAACCACCTCTCCCGCCACGATTTTTTCTGACGATGTCTGGGGCAGTAATAAAATCGGCAGCTCAGGTAAAGCGATCCCGGGATTACACATCGCGATTCGCGATAATCAACATCGCGATCTCGACCACGGGCAAATTGGTCATATCTGGTTAAAGGGACCGGTCGTTATTCGCCAGTACTGGAAGATGGCGGAGAAAGACGCGGCCTGCTTCCGGGATGGATGGTTTTATACCGGCGATCTGGGTTATCTGGACGAAGACGGCTATCTGTTTATTAAAGACCGCAGCAAAGACATTATTAATCGCGGCGGCGAAAAGATTTATTCCATTGAGCTGGAGAATATTATTTCAACCTATTCCGGCGTAAAAGAAGTGGCCGTAATACCCGCCCCCAGTCCGGTATATGGCGAAGAACCGGTCGCATTCATCGTGCCGGAAAACCAGTGCAGTCTGATCAGCGATGAAATTATCGGTTGGTTAAAGACCAAAGTGGCCCGCTTTAAATTACCGGCGCGTATTATTTTTACCCGCACGCTGCCGCGAACCCACAATGGAAAAATCAGCAAGCGGCAATTAAGAGAAAAAATGTCGGAATACGCCCCTTATTTTACCGGGAGGAACGAGAGTGAAAAATAAATTCATCAGCGCCGGGCAGGCGGCCGCTCTGATTAATAACGGCGACACGCTATGCACCGTGGGGATGACGTTAATCAGCGCGGCGGAATCGATCCTGAAGGCTATCGAAGCGCGTTTTATTAACGAAGGAACGCCGCGCGATCTCACCCTTGTCCACGCCGCCGGGCAGTGCGATCGGCAGCGCGGAAATCAGCACTTCGCGCATCCTGGCCTGGTGACGCGCATTATCGGCTCGCATTGGGGGCTGGCGCCGCGCTGGATGACGATGATCAACAACGACGAAGTGGAAGCCTGGTGCCTGCCGCAGGGGCAGATGGTGCATCTCTACGGCGACATGGCCGCCGGCCTGCCGGGACGGCTGTCCCAGGTGGGACTGGGCACCTTCGTCGACCCGCGTCAGGAGGGCGGCCGCATGAACCCGCGCACGCGCCGACAGCCGCACCGGATTGAGCACCTGACCCTGCGCGGCGAGGAGTTTCTGTTCTACCCCGCCATTCCGCTCGACGTAGTGATCATCCGCGGCACGCACGCCGATAGCGACGGCAACCTCACTACCGATGAAGAGGCGATGAAACTGGAGGTGCTGCCGGCGGTGCTGGCCGCTAAACGCTACGGCGCGAAAGTGCTGGCGCAGGTGAAATACCGCGTGGCGCGCGGCTCGCTGCACCCGAAAAAGGTTACCGTGCCGGGCACGCTTATCGACGCCATCGTAGTCTGCGACGATCCGCAGAACGATCACCGGCAAACCTCCGGCTGGGCATTTGATCCGGCGCTATGCGGCGATATCCGCTTACCGACCAGTCAGAGCGCCCCGCTGCCGCTCAATCTGCGCAAGCTGATTGGCCGGATTGCCTGCCGCTATCTCACGCCCGGCTGCGTGATCAATCTCGGCACCGGTATTCCCAACGACGTTATCGGCGCCGTGATCCATGAAGAAGGCGTAACGGATGACGTGACGATCACCGTGGAGTCCGGCATATACGGCGGACTGCAGGCCGGCGGCGCCGACTTTGGCATCGGCCGCAATCTGAGCGCCATGATCAGCCACCAGGAGCAGATGCTCTACTACAACGGCGCCGGCGTGGATATCACCTACATGGGAGCCGGCGAGATGGATCCGCTCGGCCACGTTAACGCCACCCGTCTCGGCGACGCCTGCCCCGGCGCCGGCGGATTTATCGATATTACCCAGAACGCGCGCCATGTGGTGTTCTGTTCCTCTTTTACCGCCAAAGGGCTGGACATTGCCTGCCGGCAGGGCCAACTGCGCATTCTGCGCGAAGGCGAAGTATGCAAACTGGTCAAGGCGGTTAATCAAATCTCTTACAACGGCGAACTGGCGCGGGCAAAGGGCCAAAAGATGCATTTCGTCACCGAGCGGGCGGTATTCGAACTGCGCCGCGAAGGCCCGGTGCTGACCGAGATAGCGCCAGGCATCGATCTTGAGCGCGATATTGTGCGGCAGATGGCGTTTCGCCCGCTTATCGCGCCCGATTTAACCGTAATGGACAGCGCCCTGTTCAACGAGGCGCCGTTCGGGCTGGCCTCCGCGCTGACCCGGCAGGTTCACCTCAACCAGGAGGAAAACACAGAATGAAACTCACTAACAAAGTCGCCATCGTCACCGGCAGCGCGCGCGGTATCGGCCAGAGCATCGCGCAGGTTCTGGCCCGCGAAGGCGCTCGCGTCGTGATCTCCGATCTGGACAGCGGCGGCGAAAGCTGCGCCGCCCAGCTGCGTGAGGCGGGCAGTCAGGCCATCTTCATCCCCTGCAATATCGCCGAACGCGACCAGGTCAATACGCTGTTTGAACTGGCCGAATCGCAACTTGGGCCGATTGACATCCTGGTCAATAACGCCGGCATTAACCGTGACGCCATGCTGCATAAACTGAGCGATGCGGACTGGGACGCGGTTATCGACGTCAACCTCAAAGGCACATTCTTATGCATGCAGCAGGCGGCGATCCGCATGCGTGAACGCGGCTATGGCCGGATTATCAACATCGCCTCCGCCAGTTGGCTGGGCAACGTCGGCCAGTCCAACTATGCGGCGTCCAAGGCCGGCGTGATCGGTCTGACCAAAACGGCCTGCCGCGAACTGGCGCGTAAAGGCGTCACCGTCAACGCCATCTGTCCGGGCTTTATCGATACCGATATGACGCGCGGCGTGCCGGACAAAGTGCGAGAAATAATGATCAACAAGATCCCCGCGGGCTATGCCGGCGAAACGACGGATATCGGCGAGTGCGCGGCGTTTCTGGCCTCTGACGGCGCCCGCTATATCAACGGGGAAGTCATTAACGTCGGCGGCGGCATGGTGCTGTAAGGAGAGCAAATGAAACAGGCAAATGACATCGTCATCGTCAGCGGAGTACGCACCGCCATCGGCACTTTCGGCGGCAGTTTTAAAGAGACCCACCAGCACGATCTGGGCGCGGCGGTAATCCGCGAGGCCGTTGCCCGGGCCGGCATTGCCCCGCACGAGGTGGATGAGGTCGTGGTCGGCAACGTCGGGCAGATCGCCGAAAGCGGATTTATCGCGCGCATCTGCCAGCTGCGCGCCGGTCTGCCGCGGGAAACCACCGCCTACTCGGTCAACCGCCAGTGCGGATCGGGGCTGCAGGCGCTGGCCGACGGCATGATGTTGATTCAGAGCGGGCAGGCTGACGTGGTGGTGGCGTGCGGCACCGAGAACATGACCCGCTTGCCCTACTACCTGCGGCGCGCGCGCTACGGCTACCGCATGGGCGGCGGCGAGCTGGAGGACGGATTAATCTCGATACTCACCTGGCCGGAGGGGCCGTACCACAACGGCATCACCGCCGAAAATGTCGCCCGGCAGTTCAACGTCAGCCGCGAAGCGATGGATGATTTCGCCTGGCGCAGCCAGCAGAAAGCGCTGCAGGCCATCGCCGAAGGCCATTTCCGCGAGCAGATTCTGCCGCTCACGGTGCCTGACGGTAAAAAAACGACGCGGATATTCAACACCGACGAACACCCGCGCGATACGCCGCGCGCAAAACTGGCGGCGCTGCGCCCGGCGTTTAAAACCGACGGGGTGATTACCGCCGGCAACGCGTCGGGCATTAACGACGGCGCCGCCGCGCTGGTCATGATGTCGCGCCGGCAGGCGGAAAAACGAGGTTTGTCGCCCCGCATGACTATCCGCGGCTGGGCGGTCGCGGGGTGCGACGCCGCCATCATGGGATTCGGCCCGGCGCCGGCCACCCGAAAGCTAATGTCCAGGCTGGATATGGACATCCAGTCCGTGGATCTGATTGAGCTGAACGAAGCCTTCGCCGCGCAGGCGCTGGCGGTAATGAACGAGCTGCATCTGGACCCCGGACGCGTCAACGTCAACGGCGGCGCCATCGCGCTGGGTCACCCGGTCGGCGCCAGCGGCGCCATTCTGCCGGTGAAACTGCTGTATGAAATGGAACGCCGCGCCGCGCGCCGCGGCCTTGTCACGATGTGTATCGGCGGCGGCCAGGGTATTTCGATGCTGTTCGAACGCGAAAGCGTCTGATGAAAGAAGGCCCGATGTGGGGCATCGGGCCGGACGTCGTGCTGTTTTGACCATTCGCAACCTGAGCTGACGCATCGGGAACGTTTGACAACGCCGATGCGGGTCTTCGACCGCAACAACAGGGGAATAGTAACCATGTCTGCACTCAATGAAAAGGCGACGTTAGCCATACAAGAGCAGGAAAAACGCACCAATAAAAAAATCTATCGTCATCTGATGCCGTTGCTGATCATCGCTTATATCATCAGTTTTATCGACCGCACCAATATCGGCATGGCGAAGGAAACCATGTCGGTGGATATCGGTCTGTCGGCGACGGCCTTCGGCCTGGGCGCCGGGCTGTTTTTTCTTACCTACTCGATACTGGAAATCCCCAGCAATCTGATCCTTGCCAGAGTGGGCGCCAGACGCTGGATCGCGCGCATTATGATCACCTGGGGCATCATCTCCTGCGCCATGGCCTTTGTCACCGGCCCTTATTCCTTTTATGCCATGCGCCTGTTGCTGGGCGCCGCGGAGGCCGGACTTTACCCCGGCATCATCTATTACCTGACGCTGTGGTTCGGCCGCGAAGAGCGCGCCAGAGCCACCGGCATGTTTCTGCTCGGCGTCTGTCTGGCCAATATCATCGGCGCGCCGCTCGGCGGCGCACTGCTGAACCTGGACGGAATGGCGGGCTGGGCCGGCTGGCAGTGGATGTTCTTCATCGAGGGACTGCCGGCCGTCGCCCTGTCCGTTGTAGTCTGGCGCGTTTTGCCGGATAAACCGGCGGACGCCAACTGGCTGACGCCGGAAGATATCCGCTTTATCGAAGACAAACTGGCCGGCGAGGCGCAGCAAGCCAACCACGCGCCGTCCCGCTTCTCGCTGAAAGAAGCGCTGTCCACCGGCGTTTTTCTACTGCTGGTGCTGATCTACTTTACCCATCAGTTTTCCGTTTACGGTCTGAGCTACTTCCTGCCCGGCATTATTGGCGCCTGGGGCGGACTCTCCTCGCTCCAGGTGGGCTTGTTGACCGCGATCCCGTGGATCGCCGCGGCGTTCGGCGGCGTGCTGCTGCCCCGCTTTGCCCGCAACGAAACGCGCTCGAGACGGATGCTGACGCTGGGTTATCTGGTCATGGCGTTTGGCATGGTGATCGGCGCCGTCGGCTATCAGGGCTACGCGCTGGTCGGATTCTGCGTGGCCGCCTCAATGTTCTTCGCCGTGCAGTCGATCATCTTCAGTTGGCTGCCCAACGTGATGAGCGGCCATATGCTGGCGGGCAGTTTCGGCCTGCTGAACTGCCTCGGGCTGTGCGGCGGTTTCCTCGGCCCCTTTATTCTCGGCGCCTTTGAAGATCACACGGGGACCGCCACCTCGGGGCTGTGGTTCGCGGTGGCGTTGCTGATTATCGGCTCGGTCGTCTCCACGTTTATTCGCAACAGCGAGAAAACGCCCGCGCCTGACGTAAGCGCGGCGATTCACGACCATAAACGTTAACCACCATTCTGCAAACAGCGGCGGAGGCCATGATGCGTATTGAAGTGTTAATCGATTTAAAAACCCGGCTGGGGGAAAGCCCGCTATGGGACGTCGAACAACAACGGCTTTACTGGGTAGACAGCCAGGACGGCCGCCTTTTTTCCTGCACCGACCAGGGGGCGCAGATCAAGGCCTGGGACGTGAGACAGAAAATTGGCTCATTTGCGCTGCGCCAGGACGGCGACGGCGCGGTGGTGGCGCTGCAGCACGGAATTCATACGTTAGATTTCGCCAGCGGCGAACTGCAGCTTATCCATGACCCGGAGGCCGATAAACCCAACAACCGGCTGAACGACGGCAAAGTCGATCGCCAGGGGCGCTTTATTTTTGGCTCCATGGATATGCTCGAACAGGAGGCCAGCGCTGCGCTCTATCGGCTGGACGGCGATTTCTCTTTGCATCATTTGCAGAGCGGCATCATCGTCTCCAACGCGCCGTGCTGGAGCCCGGCCGGCGACACCTTCTACTTTGCCGATACCTGGAGCGGCGAGATCCGCGCCTGGGACTACGATACCGTCACCGGCAATCTGGCGAATGGCCGTACGTTTTGCCGGGTGGACGACAGCGAAGGCGGCGCCGCCGACGGCGCCACGGTCGACAGCGAAGGCTGCCTGTGGAATGCGCTGGTTTATGCCGGGAAACTGGTGCGCTATACCCCGGACGGCGAGGTGGATCGCATCATCGAAATGCCGGTGAAAAAAGTCACCAGCGTGATGTTTGGCGGAGAAAAACTGGACGTCCTGTACGTGACCTCCATGGCCCAGCCGCCGCTGCCGCGCTTCCCGGAAGACAATCAGCTGCGCGGCAGCCTGTTCGCCATCTATGGTCTGGGCGTCACCGGCGTTGCCGAACGCCGCTTCGCCGGCTAAGGCGCGGTTCACCCGCCGGACGCTCGCGACAGGCGAGCGGTTCACTCTGACCCTGACAACAGCGGCGCCCCTTTCCGCCAGCCGGCGGAGGGAATCCGCGGAGCATATCTCATGACAAACATGACTAATCAACCCGCGGCTCCCCGGCCCGGCAAGCGGCGCACCATCCACCGTTACTCCTGGATTTCCCTGCTGGTGTGCTGGCTAATCTGGGTACTGAACGCCTACGATCGCGAGATGATTCTGCGTCTCGGGCCGGTGATTTCCCGCGAATTTTCCCTGTCGCCGGAACAGTGGGGCAATATGGTGGCGATTATTATGGTGGCGCTGGCGATACTGGATATTCCCGGTTCCATATGGAGCGACCGCTACGGTTCCGGCTGGAAACGGGCGCGCTTTCAGGTGCCGCTGGTGCTCGGTTACACCGCGCTGTCGTTTATTTCCGGCCTCAAAGCGATTAGCCACGGCCTGACGACGTTCATTCTGTTGCGCGTGGGCGTCAATCTGGGCGCCGGCTGGGGCGAGCCGGTCGGCGTCAGCAATACCGCCGAATGGTGGCCAAAAGAGAAACGCGGCTTCGCGTTGGGCGTCCATCACACCGGCTACCCGATCGGCGCGCTGCTGAGCGGCGTCGTCGCCAGCGCGGTGCTCACCTCTTACGGCGAAGGAAACTGGCGCTACTGTTTCCTGCTGCCGCTAATCGTCGCCATTCCTTTGATGCTGTTTTGGGCCAGGTACTCCAGCGCGCGCCGCATCAATGCCCTGTATCGGCATATTGACGCTCAGGGTATGACCCGCCCGGCGCAGCACGAAAGTAACCAGGTAAATAAAGGCGATGGCTTCGCCACCTTCGTCCGAACGCTGCGCAACCGCAATATCTCCCTGACGGCGGGGAACACTCTGCTTACGCAAATCGTTTACATGGGCATTAACGTCGTGCTGCCGCCCTATCTGTATCACGTTTCCGGCCTGTCGCTGGCCGCCTCCGCCGGATTAAGTATTATCTTTACTCTGACTGGCACGCTGGGTCAGGTGATCTGGCCCTGGCTTTCCGACAGTCTGGGACGCAAACGCACCCTGATTATCTGCGGACTATGGATGAGCATCGGTATCGCGCTGTTCTATTTCGCCACCGATATGCCGCGCCTGATCGCCATCCAGCTATTCTTCGGTCTGGTCGCCAACGCCGTCTGGCCCATCTACTACGCGATGGCGTCGGATTCAGCCGAAGAGAGCGCCACCTCCACCGCGAACGGCATCATTACTACCGCCATGTTTATTGGCGGCGGCATCTCGCCGCTGCTGATGGGCTGGCTGATTCAGCTGGGCGGAGGATGGGAAAGCGCCGCCGGTTACGTGTTTACCTTTTTCACCATGGCCGGCTGCGCGCTGTTGGGGGTATTGCTGCAGCTGATGACGAAAGACAAAACGCCGGCGCTGACCGCGAAGATCTGATGCCGGCCAGGCTGCCCGCGACGGACGGGAAGAACGGGGCGGCGAACGCGCGCTGCGCTTTTATGGCCGGCCACGCTTGCCGTGCGCCGCCGCCGCGTATTCAACTTATCCACGATAATGGGCGGAAATGAGTATGGTCATAACAACGGCTCTGGCAAATGAAATCGTCTCGCGGGCCATGGCGATCATTCATCACAATGTGAACGTTATCGATCATCACGGCCAGATCATCGCCTCCGGCGAACCGTACCGGGTCGGCGAACAGCACGAAATCGCCCGCGAAGTGATTCGCAGCGGCAAGCGAATCAACATCCACAATGCCGCCGAGGCGGCGCGCTTTAAAAACGTTCATCCCGGCATCAATCACCCCATTCTGGTCGATGACAAAGTGGCGATGGTGATCGGTATTAGCGGCGATCCTGCGGTTATCAGCCGCTATGCCGAGCTGGCCATTCTGACGGCGGAATTATTGGTGCGACAGGCGCTGGAGATGCGCGAAGTGAACTGGCGCCAGCGCCTGCGCGATACGCTGTTCAGCCAGTATCTTGAACACGCCGGGCGCAACGCCGGACAGGAAACGTTGCGGCGTCTGGAAGATCTGGGGTTTGCCTTACACACGCCGCTCGTTCCGGTGGTGGTGGCGATCGAAGTCGCGCAACAGCATCTCAGCGATGTACTCGGTACGCTGCTGCGCGAATTTTCGCAGCTGTCCGCCGTCAGCGAGGTGATCCTGCTGGGCAGTCATGAGGTTCTGCTGCTGTGTTCAGTGAAAGGGGAACAGGAGGCGTTGCTGGAGCATATCGGTTTTATCCTGAGCAACCAGATCAGCCATTACCATATCGGCGTCGGCGTAACGGCCGGCAGCGCGCCGGATATTCGCGAAGCCATCCAGTTCGCCCGTTCGGTGATCGAAGTGGGCCGGCGGGTTCAGCCGCAACGCCAGATTTACTATTTTCGTGAAATGGCGGTGCTCTGCCTGTTCCGCGTGCTGGAGAATAGTTACATGTTTACGTTCTTCAATAACAACGTACGTCAGCTACTGGCGCATGACTCCGGAGAAGTGCTGCTGGACACGCTGGATTGTTTTATCGCCAATAACGGAGAAGCGGGCAAAACGTCCCAACAGTTGGGCATCCACCGTAATACCCTCGCCTACCGGCTGCAGCAGATTAAAAAACAGCTTCATCTGGATCCCATGGTGTTTACCGATCTGGTGCAGCTATCGGTATCGGTACACTGCTATCGCCGCCAGTGCCCGCGCCAGAGCGAATGGATAGATACGCTCAGCTAGGACGGACAGGCGGCACACCCGCGCCCGCTGTGGCATACTGTTTCCTCTGGGCGCACGGCGGACTTCGCCGGCGCAAGCAACGGGCTTGAGCGGGAATAGACGATGTGGATTGATTACGGTATTGTCTGCGCGCTGTCAGACGAAAAAAAGATTGTGAAGAATATTAATCATTTTCTGGTGCAGGAATGCGGTTTCAGGAAAATGTATAAATGGCCGGATCGCGCGATCCGACCGGCGGATAAACCCTTTGAGATCGACCACTATTACAGCCAGTTTTTGAAGCAGGAGCCGGGCTGGTTATTTGACGTCATGCCGAATTACGACAAAATCGGCCGAATCAGGTTCAGTCAGGCGCCGGAATGCGGCTGGACGCTGTTTACCAAACCCTTTCGTGAATTCAACGCCGATCAGGATTTGACGGAAACCCAGACGTTTTTCGCCCGTCTGGTGGACGCCATCGGTTTTCCTGTCAGGCTGCTGCATCAATATCGGCAGAATGAGGATCGTATCTGAACGGCGCCCGTCATTGGTCAGCGCGGCGCGGGCGGCGGGGAAATATCGGATGCCGCCCCCTATGGCGCGCTCCGGCACTGTATAATCCCTGTTTTTAGTTAACCAATCCGCGCCATGAAAAGATTCAGACACCACTCTTATTTCGCCAGGCAACGACAGACGCAGCGCTGGCTGCTGCCCCACGTCTGTTTCATCTGCCGCAAGGCTTACCGTAAACCGCCCGCCGTCGCTGCGCGGCGCTGTCCGCAGTGCGGCGGCGCGATGACCGGGCTGTCGCGCAAGTTCGCCACCCCTGCCCGCTCGGATATCCGGCAGTGGAAAAAAGTGCAGTATCTGGTTGAGCACGGTTTCTTTTTTCAGTCGGTTTACCGACTGAGCGAAGGTGGCGGCTACTGCAAGGTGGCCTATCCCGCCAGCCTGGCCGACGCGCGCGAATTTGTGCGGCTCTACGCCGCGCAGGCCATCGCCCGGAACGACGGTGCCGCCGCGCCGGATGAATCGTAGCGGCGTCGCCGGCGTTAGCCGCGCAGGGCCGCTATCTGCCTCAGGCGGCCGGCAGCGCGTGATGATGATCGGCTTTTTTCAGCAGCGCCAGCAGATAAGCGAAGGCCATCGCGGCGATCATGATAAACAACAGATTATCCGAATATCTCTGCATCAGCATGGCGGCGACCAGCGGCCCGCACAGACTGCCGACCGTGTAGCTCAACAATAGCGTCTGGTTCATCGCCACCAGTTCGCCGTGACGCACTTTTTCGCAGGCCCACGACATGGCGACCGGATAAAGGGTAAAGCCCGCCGCGCCGAGCACGAACAGCGAGGGCGCCAGCGCATAGCGACTAATACCGAGCATCGCCACGCAGCCGATAATAACCACAAACACCAGCACGCGCAGCACCAGCAAACGGCCGTAGCGATCGGCCAGCCGCCCCACCGGCCACTGACCGACGATACCGGCGCTGATCAGCAGCGCCATCCAGTAGCCGACCTGACCGCCGTTCATGCCCTGATGCGACAGGTAGACCGGCATTAAGCCGTACAGCGACCCCAGAATAATGCCCGAGATGATACAGCCCTGGATGCCCATCCGCGCTTCGCGATACCGAAACATCGCCATCAGGCTGATGTGGTGATCCGGCTGCGGCGGAGGAGGAAAACGCGCGAAACACAGCGGCAGCATCGCCAACACCACCAGCATGGTGATCAGGGGCAGCACGCTGAACAGCGTCGCCGGCAACACGCTCAGCAGCAACTGACCCAGCACGCTGCCGAGATAGTAGGAGACCATATAGGCGGCCAGCAGTTGCCCGCGGTGGGTCACGTGGCCGCTGCACAGCAGCGCGCTTTCCACCATCACCCAGATCAGCGCGCAGCCGATCCCGGCGACAAAGCGCCAGAACATCCAGCTCCAGATGTCGCCGGACAGCGCCAGCGCGCCGCTGGCCAGCGCGAAGATTAACGCGGCGCTATAGTAGCTAATATTAAAGCCGTATTGCCGGATGATTCTGCCGGCCAGCAGAGTACCCACCAGGTTACCGCCAAACCACGATGAACCCACCAGTCCCACCTGCCAGACGGGCAGCTGCTGGTCATTAAGCCAGAGGGGAACCAGAGTATTTAATACAGAAATGGCGATCGTCAACAACAACAGTCCGGACAGCAATAACAGCACCGGACGCGAATAAGAAGCAACCATGATACGGTGGATAACCAGGCTACGAAGGGAAAAGTGGTGGCATGATGCCACCGCGCAAAGAAATGTCAATCGGCCCCTGAAAGCACAGCATTTTTTGCCTATCCGGCGCCTGAGATCAGTAAAAAATAGCCTTCTTCGCCACCGTAATCCGGCGCGCCTCGCGCCAGTCGTTCAGGCTGATGCGCGCCAGCCTGGCAAGGCCGAGATAGAACGGATGCCGCGCGCCCGGCTCCAGCAATTCGAGATAGCGCATCGCCCAGGGAAGCAGATGCTCGGCCAGCAGTTCATCGAGCCAGGCCGGCTGATTTTCCGCAGTCCAGGCCGCCAGCATCAGCATCAAACCGATATGATCTTCCGGCTCGCGGCGTTCCAGCTGCGGCGCGATGCCGCGCTGACGCAGCCACTGGCGCAGCGCCAGCGTCGAGTCGCCGAACAGCACGCTCTCCCGGTCAAGATACACCGATCCCCACGGCGGCGCGGGCAAGCGATCGGGGCCGATAAACAACCGCTGCCAGTCCTGCTTTAGCGCCCGCCGATGCTCGCCGGCCAGGCCGCTCACCATCTGACCGAGCGCGGCGGCGCTCGCCTCGCACCGGCCGCAGGGCCACGTCAGTTCGCGCCCGTGCTGGCGCAACTGCGACAAAATCGCCGCATTGCGTTCATCGTCCGGCGCATAGTACAGCAGCGCCCCCAGCATTCGCCCGGTCTGAGCGATCGTATCGTCATTCATATCCCTGCCCTCTGTCCTGAGCCGGCGTTTCGTCCGGCTCTTGATTATCGCGCCGTGCGTCAACGCCGCCGCCCGTTATGCTTCGGTCACGCGTTGCACATCCACCAGATTAGTGTGCGAAGGATTGCCTTTTGCCAGCGGCGAGGGGCGCTGCGTGGTCAGCACGTTAATACAACCGCCGCGATCGCGCCGCCGATCGTCCGGCTCATACCATGCGCCCTCGCCCAGCGCCACCACGCCGGGCATGATACGCGGCGTCACTTTGGCGGCGATCATCACTTCGCCCCGGTCGTTGAAAATACGCACGGTATCGCCCGCCTTAATCTGCCGGCGCGCGGCGTCGATCGGGTTGATCCACAGCTCCTGCGGGCAGGCCGCCTTCAGTAAGGAAACATTGCCATAGGTGGAGTGGGTACGCGCCTTGTAGTGAAAACCGGTCAGCTGCAGCGGATATTTCTCGCTCAGCGCATCAGCCCGGCTTTCAAAACCCGGACTATAGACCGGCAGCGGATCGATGACGTCCCCCTCCGCCAGTTGCCAGGTGGCGGCGATCTGCGCCAGTTCGGCGGAGTAAATCTCGATCTTACCGGACGGCGTGGTCAACGGATTAGCGCCGGGATCCTGCCGAAAGGCGCGATAGGCCACGTGGTGCCCTTGCGGATCGCGCTCCTTATACATCCCCTGCCGACGGAAGGCGTCGAAGTCCGGCAGTTCGGGCATCAGCTGGCGGGACTGCGCGTACAGATAACGCAGCCATTCCTCCTGCGTGCGCCCTTCGGTAAACTGCGCTTCCACCCCCAGCCTGCCGGCCAGCGCCGCCATCATGTCGTAAATGGTTCGGCACTCAAAGCGCGGCTCTATCGCGCGATCGGCGAAGATCACATAGGCCATATTGCCGCAGAAGGCGTCAAGGCAGAAATCCATCTGTTCCGACGCGGTGCAGTCCGGCAGCAGGATATCGGCATAGCGGGCCGAGGCCGTCATGTGGTTATCGATCACCACAATCATTTCGCACTGACTGTCGTCCTGCAGAATATCGTGCGTGCGGTTCACCTGCGAGTGCTGATTCACCAGACAGTTGCCGGCATAGTTCCAGATGAACTTGATCGGCACATCCAGTTTGTCCTTGCCGCGAACGCCGTCGCGCAGCGCGGTCATCTCCGGCCCTCTGACGATCGCATCCGTCCACATAAACATCGAAATACTGGTGGCGACCGGGTTCTCCAGCGTCGGCATGCGCACAAATTCCGTATCGTAAGATCCTTCCCTGGCGCCGCTGTTGCCGCCGTGAACCCCGACGTTGCCGGTCAGGATCGGCAACATGGCGATGGCGCGCGAAGTCAGCTCGCCGTTGGCCTGGCGCTGCGGCCCCCAGCCCTGCGAGATGTACGCCGGTTTGGTACTGCCGATCTCGCGCGCCAGCCTGATGATGCGCTCCTGCGGAATACCGGTGATGCCGGCCGCCCAGGCCGGCGTTTTGGCCGTGCCGTCATCGCCCTGGCCCAGAATGTAAGCTTTATAGTGGCCGTTAGCCGGCGCGCCGGCAGGCAACGTTTTTTCGTCATAGCCGATACAGTAAGTATCCAGAAAAGCCTGGTCGACCAGGTTTTCATTAATCAGCACCCAGGCGATGCCCGCCGCCAGCGCCGCATCCGTTCCCGGCCGAATCGGGATCCACTCATCCTCGCGCCCGCCGGCAGTGTCGGTATAGCGCGGATCAATAATAATCATGCGCGCCTGAGATTTCTGCCGCGCCTCGGTCATATAGTAGACATCGCCCCCGCCGCTCATGCGGGTTTCGCCGGGATTATTGCCAAACAGCACCACCAGCTTGCTGTTTTCGATGTCCGACGGGCTATTGCCGTCGGCCCAGCCGCCGTAGGTATAGTTCAGCCCCATGGCGATTTGCGCGGTGCTGTAGTCGCCATAGTGATTCAGATAGCCGCCGTAGCAATTCATCAATCGGGCGATCAGCGTTTTCCCCGGCGGCCATGAGCGGGTCATCGTGCCGCCCAGCGTCCCGGTGCCGTAGTTGAGATAAATGGCTTCGTTGCCGTACTTCGCCACCGTATCCCGCAGGCTGGCCGCCAGCGTATCCAGCGCTTCATCCCAGCTAATGCGCTGGAATTCGCCCTCGCCGCGCCGCCCGACCCGCTTCATCGGGTATTTCAGCCGGTCCGGGTGATAAATGCGCTGGCGCATCGAGCGCCCGCGCAGACAGGCGCGCACCTGGTGCATCCCCGCATAGCGGTCATCGCCGAGGTTGTCGGTTTCCACATAGCGCACTTCCCCCTCGCTGACGTGCATACGCAGCGGACAACGGCTGCCGCAGTTGACGGTACAGGCGCTCCAGACGACCTTCTCCGCCTGAGGCGAAGCGCCGTCGGCCGTCGCGTCGGCCGCCCGCAGAGAAAAAGGCAAAGCAAGGCCGCCGGCCGCCGCCAGCGCGCCGATGACGGACCCGTCGCGCACCAGTCGACGACGGCTGATCGGCGCGGATAACAACGCACTCTCGCTAATCTTACTCATCACGTTACTCCATCCTGATGGATGAACCTGCCCATGGCGTCAGCCGGCTATCGCCATGCCCACCGTCATATGCAACCCGTAAAACAACGCCCGGCCGATCAATTCGCCGCCGAGCACCAGCGACGTGGCCAGCGCCAGCGCGCCGACCGCCGGCGTTTTTCTCAGCAACAGCGGACAGATCCAGCAGCCCAGCCCCAGCGCCAGCAGCAGCAAACGGGCCGCCTGCCAGCCGCCGTAGTACGGCACCAGCGCCGACGCCGGTTGCAGCGGGCCGGCGATCGCCGCCAGCCCCGACGCCTGCATCAGGCTAACGACCATACTGATCAACAGCGCCAGAACGCTGACCAGCGCCAGCCCGCGCAGATCGCGGTCGATCTCCACTCCGGCTATTCTCAGCAGCAGCGTGCCCAGCACCGGACCGCCTGCCAGCAAGGTCAGCACAAAGTGCCACGCCGTATAGCCGTTATCCCAGGTGGGCACCGTATTAATCGCGTACACCCGACACATGGTATAAATGAACAGCATGCCGGTCAGCATGGTCGCTATCAGCAGGACCTTGCCCGGCGCGGCCGGCAGGCGGTTCAGCACCGCCAGCAGCCAGTACAGGCCGCCCAGCATAAAGAACAGCGAGCCGGCGGCGATTTCGTTACTGAGCGCCGAGTCGCCGAGACGGTTCAGCGCATTGATCGCCCGCAGCGGCGAGCCGAGATGCATCACCGAGGCGATAAATCCCAGTCCCATCAGTAGCCAGAGGAAAAACATCGCGCGCTGGAGACGCCGGGTTTGCGGACCGTCCAGTCTGCCGCTCAGTAACACCAGCGCCACCACCAGCAGACCGCCCACCACGCACTGCCCCAGCACGGTGAAAATCATCAGGGGCCATTCATGCCATCCGTTACCCATCTCACACCTCCTTCGGATTTGCCAGAAAGCCGGTGTTGTCACGTACCGGACGGCTATTGGCATTTGGTTTCAGAACGATGTTCGGCCGGGTGAAATGCGCTTCCGGCAGGGGCGCCACTTCGGCCAGTTCGCCATATTTGCGCCGCAGTTCGTCTATCGGCGCCAGATCCAGCGCGCGCAGCGGACAGGACTCCACGCAGACGGGCTTTTTGCCCACGGCGACCCGCTCATAGCAGCCGTCGCACTTCGTCATATGCCCTTTCCGCGCGTCATATTGCGGCGCGCCGTACGGGCAGGCCATGTGGCAGTAGCGACAGCCGATACAGATCGCTTCGTCCACCACCACGAAGCCATCTTGCCGTTTGTGCATTGCGCCGGACGGACACACTTTGGCACAGGCCGGATCGCTGCAGTGGTTGCAGGCGATGGACAGGTAATAGGCGAAAACGTTTTGATGCCAGACCTCGCCATCGCTCTGCCAGCTGCCGCCCGCATACTCATAAATGCGGCGGAAATTGACCTCCGGCGTCAAATCTTTGTAGTCTTTGCAAGCCAGTTCACAGGTTTTGCAACCGGTGCAACGGCTGGAATCTATGTAAAAACCGTATTGCGTCGTCATCGATTGCTCCTTACGCTTTTTCTATCTGGACGAGGTTACTGTGCTGCGGATTGCCTTTCGCCAGCGGCGAGGGCCGCAGCGTGGTCAACGTGTTGATACAGGCGCCGTTATCGACGCGATCGCGCGCCATATCGGCCTGGTGCCACGCGCCCTGGGCCATCGCCGTCACGCCCGGCATAATGCGCGGCGTGACTTTGGCCTGAATCAGCACCGTCCCCCGACCGTTAAATACCTTCACCCGATCGCCGTTGGCGATGCCGCGCGGCTGCGCGTCCAGCGGGTTCATCCAGATCTCCTGCGGACAGGCTGCCTGCAGGACGTCAATGTTGCCGTAGGTGGAATGCGTTCGCGCTTTGTAGTGAAAGCCGATCATCTGCAGCGGATAGCCCTGCCGCCCGGCGTCTTGCGCGCTTTCAAACCCCGGATCGTAGACCGGCAGCGGACTGATTACCTCGTCTCGCGCCAGTTGCCAGTTGGCGGCGATCTGCGCCAGCGCCGACGAATAAATCTCGATTTTTCCCGAGGGCGTTTGCAGCGGATGCGCCTGCGGATCGGCGCGAAAATCCTTATAGGCGATGAAATGACCATTGGGGTCGCGGCGTTTATAGATACCCTGCGCGCGCAGTTCTTCGTAATCCGGCAACTGTTCGTCCTTTTCCTTCATACGGGCGTACAGATACTGCAGCCACTGGCGCTGAGTCCGCCCTTCGGTAAACGCCCGATGGACTTCAGGCCCGAGACGGAGGGCAATCTCGCTCAGCATCTGGTAGATTGGCTTACGTTCGAATTTGGCGCCGGTCACCGGCTGGATAAAGATCAGATAGCCCATATTGCCGGCGTAATCGTTGGGGATGATGTCCTCCTGCTCAACGGTCATCAGATCCGGCAGCAGGATATCGGCGTACTTCGCCGACGAGGTCATAAAGTTTTCGATAACCACGATCATCTCGCCCTGGCTCTCGTCCCGTAGTATGTCGTGTGTCTTATTGATGTCCGAGTGCTGATTGACCAGGCAGTTGCCGGCATAGTTCCAGATAAACTTGATCGGCACATCCAGCTTATCCTTACCGCGGACGCCGTCGCGGACGGCGGTCATTTCCGGCCCGCGCGCAATGGCATCCGTCCAGCTAAAACAGGGGATCTGCGTCTTAACCGGGTTTTTCAGCACCGGCATCCGCTCAATGGTCAGGGTATAGGTCGACTCACGCGCGCCGCTGTTGCCGCCGGCGATGCCGACGTTGCCGGTCAGGATCGGCAGCATGGCGATGGCGCGGGCGGTTAGCTCGCCGTTGGCCTGGCGCTGCGGCCCCCAGCCCTGACAGATATACGCCGGCTTCGTGCTGCCGATCTCGCGCGCCAGCCTGATGATGCGTTCCTGCGGAATACCGCTAATATCGGCCGCCCAGGCCGGCGTTTTGGCCACGCCGTCGTCGCCCTGGCCCAGAATGTAGGCCTTATAGTGACCGTTAGCCGGCGCGCCGGCAGGCAGCGTTTTTTCGTCATAGCCGATGCAGTAAGTATCCAGAAAGGCCTGGTCGACCAGGTTTTCATTAATCAGCACCCAGGCGATGCCCGCTACCAGCGCCGCGTCCGTCCCCGGCCGAATCGGGATCCATTCATCTTCGCGTCCGGCAGCGGTATCGGTATAGCGCGGATCGATAACGATCATTCTCGCCTGAGAGCGTTCGCGCGCCTGTTCGAGCAGCCAGCTGATACCGCCGCCGCTCATGCGCGTTTCCGCCGGATTGTTGCCGAACATCACCACCAGCCGGGAATTTTCGATATCCGAGGTGCTGTTGCCCAGATTGCTGCCGTAGGTATAGGGCATCGCGCAGGCGATCTGCGCGGTGCTGTAGGTGCCGTACTGACCGAGAGAACCGCCGTAACAATTCATCAGACGGGTCACCAGCGAGGCGGAAGGCGATGAGCGGGTGATATTGCCGCCGACGATACCCGAACTGTAATTGATATAGACCGCCTCGTTGCCGTATTTTTGTACGACGCGCCGCAGATTGTCGGCTATCGCATCGAAGGCCTCGTCCCAGCTGATGCGTTCAAAGGCCCCGTCGCCGCGCTTACCGGTACGCCGCATCGGGTACCTGAGCCGATCGGGATGATTAATCCGTCGACGCATCGAACGGCCGCGTAAACAGGCGCGCACCTGGTGGTCGCCATAAATATCCTGGCCGGTATTATCCGTCTCCACCCAGCCGATCTCATCATTGCGCACGTGGAAACGCAGCGCGCAGCGGCTGCCGCAGTTGACCGAACAGGCGCCCCACACCAGCTTATCTTCCGTATCTTGCGTCATGGCGCCGGCCAGCGCCTGACGGCTAAAAGGCAACGCCAGCTGCCCGGTGACGAGCGCCAGACTGGTTAAGGCGGCCGAACCGACCAGCGTTCGTCTGCTAACCGGCGTCTGCAGCAGCGTAGTTAATTTGTCCCCCGGCATAACTCACTCCAGAAAATACCTCATCCCTGAATGTTTATGTCGCGGCCGAAAATCGTTGATGCGTTTACTGTGAATATTTTTCAGCCAGTTATTTTTTTCGATCATTGTATTAACTGGCGGCGGACTTCTTGCTGAAAATCAAAGAAAACAGCACACGCGCAACGGTTTTATTCCGTTTTGCGATCCAGACTGAATAAATTAAAAATGGTTAGTCATCAACCGGTTATATATTTATTTATACATCGAAAGAAATAAACAATAACGATAATAATAAATACAATTATTATCAGTTACAGTCATTCCGGGAGACGGAACAAAGCGCACTGGCCCACGGCGGTGCCCATAAACATTCAACCCCACAATAATGTGGGGTTGGTAAACGATTTTAAGCCCGCCGTTAATGACAAACGTTCATTTAGCGGCGACCTGCCTCTGCGTCAGGCGCGCCGTTATTCTGTTATTGGCAGTCGGCGGTCGTCAGCACCGCGAGTTTTTTCCCCACGCCGGCATAATTCGCCAGTTTACTTTTAACGCACTGCGCGCTGACGGGCGAATATGTATAAGGAACGGACGGGAAGGTGCCGGTGCTTGTCCAACCGTCCGCATTCACATAGGGACTGGAATCTTTATCCCAGCTGATTTTGTAAGTCGCAAAATCGGCAGGTTTGGTGATGTTATTATTACGCAGCACCCATGTGCCAAAATTCGCGCCGTCGTAACGCGAGGTCACCGGATTTTTCGCATTCTCGAACCAGTTGTTTTCGATCAACGCCTTGCCGCCCTGGCGAACATTCAGTCCGGAACTGGTAATGCCGCTATACAGGTTATTGTATGCATGAACCTGACCGCCGCGCTGCAGCGGCAGACGCGCATTCACATCGCTATAGATATTGTGGTGATAGGTAATATTGCGCCCGGTGTCCGTGGCGCTGGCGCCGCTCAGTCCCACTTTTTTAACGCCGTGAATATAGTTGTAAGAGACGGTAACGTTGGTTGACGCTTTTTTAATATCCACGGCGGATTCAAACGTGGTATCGCCGTCCGGCGTGCCGGCGCACTCATGGTTTTTGGCGAAAATTTCATTATGATCGATCCAGACATTCGGCGAGTCGTCGACGCGGATGGCGTCGCCATCGCTCGCGCCGCCGGGCATATAGCCCATACGCATATTGCGCACCACGACATTGGACGACCTGGTAATCCATATACCAAAGTTAGTTGAAGATCCATTGGCGCCGATAATCGTGATCCCTTTAGTAAACTCTTTAATCTCCACGCCGCGCGCGGCTTTCTTCCATTGGCCGCAGATATTGGCTTCCGCCGCGCTGATCAAGGCATCCTCATTGCCGGTATAGGTGATAATCAACGGACTGGCGCCGCCGGCCACTTTTTTACCGTTGGCGTCAAGACGCGCGGCGGCGATAATATCCACGATATCCTGCATTGAGCCGGCGGTTTTCTTGACCGCGCCGGCGACATCACCGCCGCTGGTCGTGGCATAGCCTCCGGTATCCGCGGCCATGGCGGGCTGGCAGGCAACAAACAGCAGTCCGGCGGCGGCTGATGGTAACAGATATTTCATTATATTGAGCTCCTGTTGGAATATAATTATCTCCGGCATTTAACGTTCCACATGCCGATATAATATTAAGCATTTTAAAAAAACAATCCGTATTTAAGGCCAGTTCAGTGTTATGGAAAATACAGCGAGGATCAAGCCGACATAATTCACCCGACATTTTTTAATCGGACCAAAATTAATACGATTTAACAAATAACTTTAAATTAAAACGCCGCATTATCATTTTATTTTATTAATAATCACGATGTTATCAATATAACTATTAGTTCAATGAATTATTGTTGAGTGTTTGTTGGATTTTATTTTTGATAAAAATCAGTTTATTCCTAACGTCCGTCGTTTATACGCAAAATACTTTGAGTTGCAGAAAGGCGGCGACGCGGCGACAATTTCGTCGGCAACGAATTTGTCCAGCCAACGACGGCATTCGGTGAGAAACAGAAAATCTCTCATTAATCCCCCAGACGCTTATAGCAGTAAGTAACCGGGATGAATGACAAATCCGCCGGCAGAGGATTTAAACGCCGCTGGCGATAGCGCTGCAAGGGCGAGTCAAAAAAACAACGCGCCTGCGGCATGAAGGGTATAAAGCGTTACCGTTTTGAACAACGCAAAGAGCGGGTCCTTTATGGGCGCAAGGCATTCATGCGCATCGGCCATAAGCCATAAAGAGCCGACGGAGGAGACATTCGCGGGCCGCGGCTGACGTCGCTCCCGCAGAGCTAAATAATTTCGCACATTGATGCTCCACTTCTCATTGTGCGAGGCCAGCGCTGATGGGACGTCATGACCTGCAAGCGTAGCGTATTATGCGAAACTATTTTTAGCTAATGACCGGAAATGGCGCGCATAATTAAGCATAGCCAACGCATCTGCAATCTGACGAATCGGGGGTATACAAAGGTAAGTTGCGACGGAGCGACAAACGGCTCGGGGATGACGACAAGGCAGAGAATGCCAGCGTTCCACAGCGCCCTGAGCGGACGCTGCGGAAAACGGACTAACGAGAGAAGGCGCTCAACCGATAAATTCCGCGCCGCCCATATAAGGACGCAGCGCTTGCGGGATTTCGATCCGGCCGTCGGCCTGCTGATAGTTTTCCAGCACGGCGACCAGCGTGCGCCCCACCGCCAGGCCGGAGCCATTCAGAGTGTGCACCAGGCGCGGTCTCTTCTCGGTTTTGCTGCGGCAGCGAGCCTGCATACGGCGCGCCTGGAAATCCCCCATATTGGAACAGGAAGAAATCTCACGATAGGTGTTTTGCGCCGGCAGCCAGACTTCCAGATCGTACGTTTTGCAGGAGCCAAAGCCCATGTCGCCGGTGCACAGCAGCACTTTACGGTACGGCAGATTCAGCAGTTGCAACACCGTTTCGGCATGGGCGGTCAATTCTTCCAGCGCCTGCATCGAATCTTCCGGCCGTACAATCTGCACCATTTCCACTTTATCGAATTGATGCATACGGATCAGGCCGCGGGTATCCCGGCCATAAGAACCCGCCTCGGAACGAAAACAAGGGGTATGCGCGGTCATTTTGAGCGGCAGGGACTCTTCTTCCAGGATCTCGTCGCGCACCAGATTGGTCAGCGGCACTTCCGCCGTCGGGATCAGCGCGTAATTGCTGGTTTCCGCCTCTTCGCTCAGCGGCCGGGTGTGGAATAGATCTTCGCCAAATTTCGGCAACTGGCCGGTACCGTACAGCGTTTCATGGTTGACCAGATAAGGCACGTAAGCCTCCTGATAACCGTGTCGGCCGGTGTGCAGGTCCAGCATAAACTGCGCAATGGCGCGGTGCAGGCGGGCGATCTGCCCTTTCATCACCACAAAACGCGCGCCGGCCAGCTTAACGCCGGCGGCGAAATCCACGCCGTGCGCCATTTCGCCCAGTTCAACGTGGTCGCGCACCGGGAAATCAAACTGGCGCGGCTCGCCCCAGCGGCTGACTTCCTGGTTATCATTTTCATCCTTACCCAGCGGCACCACGTCATCGGGCAGGTTGGGAATGGTCAGCGCCAGCGCGCGGATCTCATTCAGCAGCTGTTCCAGCTCCGTCTTCGCGCTATCCAGCTTTTCACCTAAAGCGTTCACTTCTTGCCGCAGCGGCTCAATATCTTCACCGCGCGCTTTGGCTGCTCCAATCTCTTTCGATCGGGAATTGCGTAAGGCCTGCAGATTTTCCGTTTCTACCTGTAGAACTTTACGGCGTTCTTCCTGCTGACGTAAAAGTTCCGTATCCAGTTTAAAACCTCTACGAGCCAGTAGCTTTTCGGCGACTGCGTCTAGCTCATTACGCAGTAAATTGGGATCGAGCATGCTAATCCTGTGCTTATGATTTTCAGATGGAATGATGGCGATACACGGCTCTGCGGCAGGGCCGGGCGTCAAAAAATTTCCTGCTAACCTTACCGCAACGTCAGATTCAGCGGTAGCGTTTTATCGGGCTATTTTGATCCTGCGTAGCAAGCCAGGCTAGCTTTTCGCCGATTTTCCCCTCCAGCCCGCGCGAACTCGGCATATAGTAGCGCGTTTCCGCCATTTCGCACGGGAAATAGCTTTCGCCGGCGGCATAGGCGTTGGGTTCGTGGTGCGCGTAGCGGTACTCTGCACCCAGCCCCATTTCCTTCATCAACCGGGTCGGCGCGTTGCGCAGATGTTCCGGCACGTCGTAATCCGGCTTGTCGCGCGCGTCCTGCAGGGCGGCCTTGAACGCGGTGTAGACCGCGTTGCTTTTCGGCGCGCAGGCCAGATAGACAATCGCCTGGGCGATGGCGCGTTCGCCCTCCGCCGGGCCGACGCGGGTGAAGCAATCCCACGCGGCAATCGCCACCTGCATGGCGCGCGGATCGGCGTTGCCGACGTCCTCCGAGGCGATGGCCAGCAGCCGACGGGCGACGTACAGCGGATCGCCGCCGGCGGTGATAATCCGCGCGTACCAGTATAGCGCCGCATCAGGCGCCGACCCGCGCACGGATTTATGCAGGGCGGAGATAAGATCGTAATAGCGATCGCCCTTATTATCGAAACGAACGCTGCGTTCGCCCGCCACCTCGCGCAACAGCTCCGGCGTCAGCGTACGCTGCCCCTGCGCATCGGCCTGCGCGATATCCGCCATCATCTCCAGACTGTTGAGCGCCCGGCGGGCGTCGCCGCTCACCAGTTCGGCCAGCATACGGCGCGTCTCCTCGGTCAGCACCAGGTTTTGCCCGCCCAGGCCGCGTTCGCGATCCTGCATCGCCTGGTCCAGTACCTGCTCGATATCTTCGCGGCTCAACGCTTTCAGCAAATAGACGCGCGCGCGCGACAACAGCGCGGAGTTCAGTTCAAACGACGGGTTTTCCGTGGTGGCGCCGATAAACGTGATGGTGCCGTCTTCAATATGCGGCAGAAAGGCATCCTGCTGACTTTTATTAAAACGATGGACTTCATCGACAAACAGAATGGTGCGGCGGCCGGCATTACGGTTCTGCCGCGCGCGTTCGATCGCCTCGCGGATCTCCTTGATGCCCGAGGTCACCGCCGAAATACGCTCCACGTCGGCTTTGCCGTAATGAGCGATCAATTCGGCCAGCGTGGTTTTGCCGGTGCCCGGCGGCCCCCACAAAATCATCGAGTGAAGCTGGCCGGCCTCGATAGCGCGCGGCAGCGGTTTGCCGGCGCCCAGCAGATGCTGCTGACCGATATACTGCGCCAGCGTCGCCGGCCGCATTCGCGCGGCCAGCGGCTGGAATTCATTACTGGAAAAATCCAGCGACATATTACTCACGGGCACCTCTCACTGACGTTGATCGTCCAGCGCCACGCCTTTCGGCGGGGTAAAGGTAAATTTAGCGGCATCCACCGCGCCATTCTGCTGGTCCTTCAGCACCCAGGCGCTGCGCTGACCATCCTGCTCGGTGGCGATAAACGCTTTGATTGTGCCGCTGTTGGTTACGGTAATGGCGAACTGCTTCAGGTTGCCGCTGGCCGCCTTCGGCGTCAGAGAGAAGGCGTCGCCTTGCTGACGGACATTATACTGCTGCCAGTCGCTGGCGCTATTGCGGGCAATCAGCATAAACGGCGTATTGCCGGTCGCGTCCTTCAGCCAGGTGGCGGTCACCTGCTCGACAAAGGGATTATAGAACCACAGCGTCTTGCCGTCGGACACCAGCACGTTTTCATCCGGCGCGGTGGTTTTCCAGTTAAAAAGATTCGGTCGTTTTAGCCACAGCTCGCCTTCGCCTTCCTGTACCGCGGCGCCGTCGGCGCTGGTGACGGTCTGGTTAAAGCGCGCGTGGAAACTGTTGACCTTACTCAGACGGCCTTGCAAATCGCTGACCGCATCAGCATAAACCGCGCTGGAAACCAGACCGGTGATCACACAACAAGCCACTAAAATTTTTTTCATCACAAAAGCCCCTTAAGCTCCCGGCTTCACGGCATGTTCCCTGTGAAGCGAATATAGTCATGCCAACGCCGCTTACTGTAGCCGAAGCTAAGCCCGCAGGGCAGGAGAATTGTCTGCACCTGAGACCGTTTTACGCATCTTTGCACAAGGGCGCCGGAACGACGCCCTCAGAGAAGGGGGTTATTCGCCCGGCGGCGGCGCCAGCACTTCGCGGTTGCCGTTATGGCCCGGCGGGCTGACGATACCCTGCGCTTCCATCTGCTCGACGATGCGCGCGGCGCGGTTATAGCCGATGCGGAACTGGCGCTGTACGCCGGAAATCGACGCCCGGCGTTTATCCACCACGAAAGCCACGGCTTGATCGAACAGCGGATCCAGCTCCTCATCGCCATCCAGTCCCAGCCCGCCTTCGCTTTCCTCACCGGCGGTAATGATGCTGTCGATATACTGCGGCCGACCGCGCGCCTTCCAGTCCTGCACCACCGCATGCACTTCCTGATCGCGGACGAACGCGCCGTGCACGCGCACCGGAATCGAAGAGTTCGGCGCCATATACAGCATATCGCCCATGCCCAGCAGCGACTCGGCCCCGCCCTGATCGAGGATGGTGCGCGAATCGATTTTACTGGAAACGGTAAACGCGATGCGGGTCGGGATGTTGGCCTTGATCAGGCCGGTGATCACATCCACCGACGGACGCTGCGTCGCCAGCACAAGGTGAATACCGGCGGCGCGCGCTTTCTGCGCCAGACGGGCGATCAGCTCTTCCACCTTCTTACCAACCGCCATCATCAGGTCGGCAAACTCATCCACCATCACCACAATATAAGGCAGTTTTTCCAGCACCGGCGGCGTGGTGTCCATACTGTCGCCCGGTTTCCAGAACGGATCGGGAATCGGCCGCCCCATAGCGTTGGCCTGCAGCACGCGCTCGTTATAGCCGGACAGGTTGCGCACGCCAAGCGCCGACATCAGTTTATAGCGGCGTTCCATCTCGCCGACGCACCAACGCAACGCGTTGGCCGCGTCTTTCATATCGGTGACCACTTCGGTCAGCAGATGCGGAATGCCTTCATATACCGACAGCTCAAGCATTTTCGGGTCGATCATGATAAAGCGCACTTCTTCCGGCGTGGCTTTATACAGCATGCTGATAATCATCGCGTTGACGCCCACCGACTTACCGGAACCGGTGGTACCGGCCACCAGCAGGTGAGGCATCTTCGCCAGATCGGCCACCACCGGCTGACCGGCGATATCTTTCCCCAGCACCACGGACAGCGGCGACGGATTATCGCGGAAACGCGCGCAGTCCAGCACCTCGCGCAGGTAAACGGTCTGCCGGTGCTTATTGGGCAGTTCAAGCCCGACGTACGGCTTGCCGGGAATCACCTCGACAATACGCACCGCCACCACCGACAGAGAGCGGGCAAGGTCGCGCGCCAGATTGGAGATGCGCGCCGCTTTCACTCCCGGCGCCAAATCCAGCTCGAAGCGGGTGATAACCGGCCCCGGCGACTGATCGACCACCGTCGCCTTGACCCGATAATCAGCCAGCCGCGCTTCAATCAGCCGGGCAGTTTGCTGCAGCGCAAAATCGTCAACCGGCGCTTCGCTTGCCGGCGGCTCGGTCAACAGATCCAGCGTCGGCAGCGGCGTAGTCGGCTTCTGCAGCGGCCGCTCGTTTCTCATCAAAAAGGGGTGAATCAATCCTTCCATTTCCGGCGCTCGTTCGGCCGGCGCGGCCTCTGGCGCCGTTGCCGCGGCGGGCGGCGGCGGATAGCCTGACGGCGCTTGCTCTGCGGCGGCCGGCGTAGCATAAGCAGGTTGAGTCGGTTGCGGCGACGACGGATGGTCAGCGGGTGGCTCGTCGGCCTGCGCCGCATCGGAGCGGGCGGAAAACGACAGCGACGGCGCGGGCCGCGCGTCATCGGCGAGCGGCGCGGCGCCGGCGGCGCTATAAGGCTCCGCGGCCGTCTGCGACGCCAGACCGGCGGCCGACGCCAGCGCTGCGCGTTCCGCCTCGCGCTGGGCCAGGTCGCGCGTCAACCGGGCCTGTTGCAACGCATCTTCATCCGTTTCGCGCTGCGCATAGTTATCGCCATAACGCTGGCGCTGCTGCGCAAGGAACGCCTGCTGCAGTTCCGCTTGCTGGCGCGCGTTTTCCTCTTCCGGCGTCAGCGGCGCCGGGGCGGAATGCGGCGTATAGGATTGTGCCGGCGTCAGCTCGTCGTCCGGCGTGAGATTAGGCTCATCATGCGTCTGTTGCTCTTCGGCATGACGCTGCGACGGCAGCTTGATTCCCCACGAGGCCAGTTCGCGTCGGGTTGGAATACGCACCGGATTGGGCCGCGGCAGTTCGGGGCCGATGCCCTGTTTGACCTGCGGATTATCGTCCTGCGCCGCGCTAAACGCCGGCATAAAGGTATAGCTCGCGCTGAAGTCGTCGTCCTGCCCGGCCGGCTCGCTCTCCCCCCCCTGATCCGCGCTACCGCCGAGCCCGGAGGCGCCGGCGGTCGACGCCGCGTCGGGCAGTTCAAACGCGTACAGCGGCGGCACTCCGGCGCCGTCATCCTCTACGGCCGGCGCGGTTTGCGGCGCCAGCGGAGCGGCGACCGGAACAGCATCGACCGGAGCCGCGTCCAATACGGCGCCCGGCGCAGCGACAGCAGGTGCGGCAGCCAGCGGCGATGCGGCGGCGGCAGGTGCGGAAACCAGCGACGATGCGGCAGTAGCAGGTGCGGCAGCCAGCGGCGATGCGGCGCCGGCCTGCGGGGAGGCAGGCCCAGGCGACGGCGCATTATTTTCATCCTTATCCCCGTCCTCGCGAACCTCGTCGGCGGACGGAGGCTCTGTCGCCGCCGGCGCGGAGAACAGCACATCGTCGTCATTGGCCGGCGCACCGGCGCGTTCTTCGGCGACAAGACCGTCGTCCGCCGCCTCTTGCCGCAGCTCATCATCATCGCGACGCGAGCGGTTGGTGAAGAAGGTCAGACAGGCAAACACCGCCGCGCCGATCTTCTCCGCAATCGTCAGCCAGGACCAGCCGGTAAACAGAGTTAACCCGGCCGCCCACACGCACAGCAGCACCAGCGTGGCGCCGGAGGTGTGAAAGCGCGGCAGCATCGCGCTGCTGAGCAGACTGCCCAGCACGCCGCCGGAAGCGAAATAGTACAGATCGTCGATATTCAACGCCGCCAGACCGCAGGAGGTCAGGATCAGCGCCAGCGTGCCGATGAGGCGCAGAGAAAAGGTAAAGTAATCGATATGGTCCTGTCGATCGCGCTGGCGAAAAACCGCCCAGCACAAACAGACAATCACCACGGGAATAGCGTAAGCCAGCACGCCGAAAGTAAACAGCAGCGTATCCGCCAGCCATGCGCCGACGCCGCCGCCCAGATTATGAATCGGCTCATGCCAGGCCGTCTGTGACCAACTGGGATCGGAAGGGCTGAAACTGACCAGCGAAACCATTAAATAAACGGCAAAGAGCGCCACAACGATCAATGCCGCTTCAAGTAACCGACGTCCGCCGCTGAGCTTCCTCAGCGTGACGTCTTTATCTTCTGTGTATTCCTGGCTCAAGAGGCTCTCCAGGGTCCTGTAAGAGTGGATAGCAAAACGCCGAGATAGGCCCGGCGCTAAACTGTACATATTCACAGGAGTGTAACTGAATTTACCGGGTTTTGCATCCCGACCTTTTACCGGGTCTTAATGACCAGACGGTTGCTCTGCTTCACTTCTTCCATCACAACATAGGTACGGGTATCGTTAACACCCGGCAGGCGCAGCAGCGTTTCGCCCAGCAGCTTACGGTAAGCGGACATATCCGGCACGCGGGTTTTCAGCAGATAGTCGAAATCCCCGGACACCAGATGACACTCCTGAATCTCTTCCAGCTTCTGCACCGCCGAATTAAACTGTTCGAACACATCCGGCGCCCCACGATTCAGAGTAATCTCAACGAAAACCAACAGCGAGGCATCCAAATAATGCGGATTCAACAGCGCGGTGTAGCCATTAATAAAACCCTGCCGTTCCAGACGACGCACCCGCTCCAGGCAAGGTGTGGGCGACAGCCCGACGCGTTTGGAAAGCTCGACATTCGAAATACGACCATCTTTCTGTAATTCGTTCAGGATATTGCGATCGATACGATCAAGATCTTTTCCCGGACGTTTTTTCGTGTCTACCATTATTATTGTCTCTCTCGATTCCTTCCCTGCACCTGCTACCCCCGACCAACTTCAATGTATCAGGGCTGCCCAAAAAGAAGATCCACTGTCTGATTTCTGTATGTCGCCAACGGCGCGCATTCACCCCAGCCCTCCCCGTCATCTTTCTGGCTGAAGGCGCATGCAAATCTGCTGCCGACAAGTTTTTCGTCCCGGCCGATTAACGCACTAAATCGCCGGATACCCGCTTAGTTGCGCTGCGCCGCAGTCTGAAATTTCCTGGCGACTTCTTTACTGGCCGGCACGACAAACTCCGTCCGCCGGGACAACGGCTTTTTATCCATGGCACAATCGCCGTTACAATTTTGCCCGCCAATAAAAATCAGTTGGTTAACGGTCAGCACACAGCAATGTCAACATACAAAAAATCTTCTCTTCCTCTGATGTTTTCGCAAAAGCCCAGCCGATTGTCAAAGTAAAACAACTAAAATCAGAAGAAAGTACCAGCTTAACCGAATCCGGCCGTCAGGCAGACAGGTTTTACGCTGGCGAAACGCGCAGTAAACGCTGTCCGGCCGCCCGTGCGGGCGACGGCGGAACAGACGTCGCCATCGGCCAGCCCGATTAAACAAATTGATCACAACTTTGTTGCACGCTTTTTTTAATCGCCTATTTTCCTTACAATCGTCTCTGATAACCGCCATGGCGAAGTTGAGGAATGCATGAGTAGCGCTAAACACAGTAAATTATTGATTTTAGGTTCGGGACCGGCTGGCTACACCGCCGCCGTGTATGCAGCCCGGGCCAACTTAAACCCCGTGCTGATTACCGGCATGGAACAAGGGGGGCAGTTAACCACGACGACCGAAGTTGAAAACTGGCCGGGCGACGCCAGCGATCTCACCGGTCCGCTGCTGATGGAACGCATGCACGCGCACGCGGAAAAATTTAATACCGAGATCATTTTCGATCATATCCAACGCGTGGATCTGCAGACTCGTCCTTTCCGCCTGTACGGCGACAGTGAAGTGTACAGCTGCGACGCGCTGATCATCGCCACCGGCGCATCGGCGCGCTACATCGGCTTACCGTCGGAAGAAGCCTTTAAAGGCAAAGGCGTGTCCGCCTGCGCCACCTGCGACGGCTTCTTCTATCGCCAGCAGAAAGTCGCGGTGGTCGGCGGCGGCAATACCGCCGTTGAGGAAGCGCTGTACCTGTCCAACATTGCCGCCGAAGTGCACCTGGTACACCGGCGAGACAGCTTTCGCGCGGAGAAAATCCTCATCGACCGGCTGATGGACAAAGTCAACAGCGGCAATATCGTTCTGCACACCGGGCGTACGCTGGACGAAGTGCTGGGCGACGACATGGGCGTGACCGGCGTGCGCCTGCGCGACGTGAACAGCGACGCCACCGAACAGCTGGAGCTGGCCGGCGTCTTTATCGCTATCGGCCACAGCCCCAATACCGCGGTCTTCGACGGTCAGCTGGCGCTGGAAAACGGCTATATTAAGGTGCAGTCCGGTATTCACGGCAACGCCACGCAGACCAGCATTCCGGGCGTATTCGCCGCCGGCGACGTCATGGATCATATCTATCGTCAGGCGATCACCTCGGCCGGCACCGGCTGCATGGCCGCGCTGGACGCCGAACGTTACCTGGACGGTCTGGGCAACGAGTAATCACTCCCGCCGTTTTTCCGCCCGGCGCGGCTTATTGCCGCGCCGGGCGGCCTTCTCCGCCTCTTTCCCCATATTTTCTCCCTGGCCGGTCACATTGCATCATCGCCGGACATGGCTTTTCGTTTGCAGCGCCGCGCCGAAAAGGTAACATGGCGGCACTTAAATCATTGTGTCGACGTAGTGTTAAGTAATGGTTATATAAGCGTTATTTTTTATTAACACCACGCTTCACCTGCATATAACTGGTACATGATGAAAAAAACCAGACAACAGGAATTAACCCACTGGCTCAGGCGGCAAAGCGGGTTGGCACGCCGCTGGCTGCGGATTTCACTCCTCCTTGGCTTTATCAGCGGACTGCTGATCGTGGCCCAGGCCTGGCTGCTGGCGTCGCTGCTGCAGGCGCTGATTATTGATCACCGACCAACTTCCTCCTTACAGAACGATTTCCTGTTATTGATCCTCGCCTTTGCGCTACGCGCGTTGTTTAGCGCGCTGCGCGAACGGGTCGGTTTCATCTGCGGCCGGATCATACGCCAGCAGATCCGTCGTCAGGTGCTGGATAAACTGCAGCAGCTCGGGCCGGCCTGGATTCAGGGAAAACCCGCCGGCAGCTGGGCAACCATTATTCTGGAACAAATCGAGGATATGCAGGATTACTATGCCCGCTATCTGCCGCAAATGTATCTGGCCGCGCTGGTGCCGCTGCTGATTCTGGCGGCCGTATTTCCGGTCAACTGGGCCGCCGGCCTGATCCTGCTGCTGACCGCCCCGCTGATCCCGCTGTTTATGGCGCTGGTCGGCATGGGCGCCGCCGATGCCAACCGGCGTAACTTCCTGGCGTTGTCGCGTCTGAGCGGTCATTTTCTCGATCGGTTGCGCGGCCTGGAAACGCTGCGGCTATTTCATCGCGGCGCGGCGGAAACCGAACAGATCCGCGCCGCCTCGGCAAGCTTCCGCCGCCGCACCATGGAAGTGCTGCGCATGGCATTTCTGTCCTCCGGCGTGCTGGAATTCTTCGCCTCGATCTCCATCGCCGTGGTGGCGGTTTATTTTGGCTTTTCCTATCTGGGCGAACTGAATTTCGGTCATTACGGCACCGGCGTCACGCTGTCCGCCGGTTTTCTGGTGTTAATCCTCGCGCCTGAATTTTTTCAACCGCTGCGCGATCTCGGCACCTTTTATCACGCCAAAGCGCAGGCGATCGGCGCGGCCGAAGCGCTGGAAACCTTTTTGTCGGCCGAGGGCGAGCGCATCAACGGCGGGCGACAGCGTCTGACGGACGATCAGCCGCTCGCGCTGACCGCCCGCGATCTGGTGATCCTGTCGCCGTCCGGCGCCACGCTGGCCGGACCGCTCAATTTCAGCCTCGACGGCGGCAAACGCATTGCCCTCGTCGGCGTCAGCGGCGCGGGCAAGAGTTCGCTGCTGAATCTGCTGCTGGGTTTTCTGCCGTACCGCGGTTCGCTGACCGTCAACGGCGTCGAACTTAATACGCTGGCGCCGGCGGCATGGCGCGAGGCGATTAACTGGGTCGGCCAGAATCCGCATCTGCCGGCGCAAACTCTGCGCGCCAATATTTTGCTCGGCCGGCCAGACGCCGACGATGAAGCGTTGCGCCAGGCGCTGGATCGCGCCGGGGTGTCCGAATTCCTGCCGCTGCTGCCGCAGGGTCTGGATACGCCGCTCGGCGACGGCGCCGCCCGCCTGTCCGTCGGCCAGGCGCAGCGCGTGGCCGTCGCCCGCGCCCTGCTCTCGCCCGGCCGCCTGCTGCTGCTGGACGAACCGGCCGCCAGCCTCGACAGCCACAGCGAGCAGCGGGTGATGGCCGCGCTCAATCACGCGGCGCGTCGGCAAACCACGCTGCTGGTCACCCACCAACTGGCGGAAACCATCGATTATGACGAGGTGTGGGTCATGGCGGCAGGCGACATCATCCAGCAGGGCGACTACGCCAGTCTGAGCGCCCGACCCGGACCGTTCGCCACTCTGCTCGCTCAGCGCCAGGGAGATCTGTGATTATGCGTACGAATAAACCTAACGCTCTGAGGATACTGCGCCCTTATCTGGCGCTGTACCGCCGCCATATCTGGCGTCTGAGTCTGGGGATCCTGCTGGCGGTAGTCACGCTGCTGGCCAGCATCGGTCTGATTACCCTGTCGGGCTGGTTCCTGGCCGGCTCGGCGCTGGCCGGCCTGGCCGGTTTGCTCACCTTTAACTATATGCTGCCGGCCGCCGGAGTGCGCGGCGCGGCGATAGCGCGCACCGCCGGACGCTACGCGGAACGGCTGGTCAGCCACGACGCCACCTTCCGGGTATTGCAACATCTGCGGGTCTTCACCTTCTCCCGTATTCTGCCGCTGTCGCCGGGCGGCATTGCCCGCTTTCGCCAGGGCGAATTGCTCAACCGGCTGGTCGCCGACGTCGATACGCTCGATCACCTTTATCTGCGCGTGCTGTCGCCGTTACTCAGCGCGCTGGCGGTGATCGCGCTAGTCAGTTGGGGGCTGAGCTGGCTGGACGCCGCACTGGCGCTGACGCTGGGCGCGATAATGCTGGCGCTGCTGCTCATCCTGCCGGTGGCGTTTTACCGCGCCGGTCGGCCGATCGGCCAGGATCTGACCGAACTGCGCGCGCAATATCGCACCCAGTTGACCATCTGGCTGCAGGGCCAGGCCGAACTGACGATTTTTGGCGCGCTGGACGCGTTTCGCCAGCGGCTGGACGACATCGAACAGCGCTGGCTGAAGCGTCAACAACAACAGGCGAACCTGAGCGGACTGTCGCAGTCGCTGCTGATCCTGGCGACCGGACTGACCGTTACGCTCATCCTGTGGCTGGCCGCCAGCGGCATCGGCGGCGACGCCCAGCCCGGCGCGCTGATCGCGCTGTTCGTCTTCGCCTCGCTGGCCGCGTTCGAAGCGCTCGGCCCGGTCAGCGCCGCCTTCCAGCATATGGGTCAGGTGATCGCCTCGGCCAGCCGCGTCAGCCAGCTAATCCGCCAGCCGCCGGCGGTCAGCTTTCCCGCCGCTGGCCCCGCCGTCGCCAAAGATGCGACGTTGACGCTGGATAACGTCGGCTTCGGCTGGCCGCATCAGCCGCAGCCGGCGCTGCGCAACGTTTCGCTGACGGCGCGCCCGGGCGAGCATATCGCGCTGCTCGGCCGCACCGGCTGCGGGAAATCGACCCTGCTGCAGTTGCTGACTCGCGCCTGGGACTGCAGCGAGGGAGAGATTCGCCTCAACGATCAGCCGCTGGCGCGCTGGTCAGAAGCCAGCCTGCGCGCCATGATGAGCGTCGTACCGCAGCGGGTGCATATCTTTAGCGCCACGCTGCGCGACAATCTGCTGCTGGCGGCGCCGCAGGCCGACGATCGCCAACTGGAACTGCTGCTGCGCCAGACCGGACTGGAGAAACTGCTGGATAACGAAGGCCTCAACGCCTGGCTGGGCGAAGGGGGACGCCAGCTATCCGGCGGCGAACAGCGGCGTATCGGCATCGCGCGCGCGCTGCTGCATCCCGCCCCGCTGGTGCTGCTCGATGAGCCAACCGAAGGGCTGGATGCCGCGACAGAACGCCATATTCTGGCCCTGCTGCGCCAGCACTGTCGGCATAAAACGCTGATTGTCGTCACCCATCGCTTGCATGAACTGGCCACGATGGACAACATTTGCGTAATGGATGATGGACAAATTATTGAACAGGGCAGCCACCGGCAATTGCTGGCGCAGCGGGGCCGTTACTGGCAGTTCTATCAACATCTCTGATCGTCGGGGCATATCCCGCCGCGCCGCGCGGCGGGATACCGCCGGCGCTGGCATTGACAACATTCGGTGCAGAATATTATGCAACTGATTCAGCTTTCGCCTCATTCGCTGCATTTTCCCGATCCCGCCGCTGCGCTGCGCGAACCTAACGGGCTGCTGGCGTTCGGCGGCGATTTGTCGCCCGAACGCCTGACGGCGGCCTATCAACAGGGCATTTTCCCCTGGTATTCCCCCGGCGACGCAATCCTGTGGTGGTCGCCGGATCCGCGCGCGGTGCTATTCCCCGGCGAATTTCATCTCAGCCGCAGTCTGAAAAAATTCCTGCGCCGTCACGATTATCAGGTAACGCTCAACCAGGCCTTTCCCGGGGTAATCGGCGCCTGCGCGACGGAACACCATGACGGCACCTGGATCTCGGCGGAGATAATTCAGGCTTATTGTCAGTTACATACGTTAGGACAAGCACATTCGGTCGAAGTGTGGCAGAATAGCCGCCTTGTTGGTGGCCTGTATGGCGTAGCGCAGGGCGCGCTGTTCTGCGGCGAGTCGATGTTCAGCCGCAGCGATAATGCCTCCAAATACGCGCTGCTGACGTTCCAGCACCATTTTATTCGTTATGGCGGCCAGTTGATCGACTGCCAGGTACTGAATGCGCACACCGCTTCGCTGGGCGTGAGGGAAATTCCCCGTCTGCGTTTTTTGCGCTATCTGGCGGCGTTGCGGCAGCAGGAGATCAGCGTGCGCTGCTGGCAGCCGCAAACGCTGAGTGCGCCGACGCCATAACCACGACCCAATAACCTTCAGGATGCAGACGGGCGCCGGGCAAACCCCGCTTCAGGCGCTGAGATCGTCAGTCGCGCGGAGAGAAAAGCCGACGCCGCGTCGGCCTGCAGCCGAGGGTAGATAACCGATAAATGATGTTCAGTTTATCAACACTTCTTTACATAATGTGGGTTTTTCGGCATTATCTTGCCGGTTAAAAACCATGGTAGTAAACCCAGAGGATTCGATGGCCAAAGAAGACAATATTGAAATGCAGGGCACCGTGCTAGATACGCTGCCAAATACCATGTTCCGTGTTGAACTGGAAAACGGACACGTGGTTACCGCTCATATCTCCGGTAAAATGCGTAAAAACTATATCCGCATCCTGACGGGTGACAAAGTCACTGTAGAGCTGACCCCGTACGACCTGAGCAAAGGCCGCATTGTCTTCCGTAGCCGCTAAGCGCCGGCTCACCTGTCGCTGAAAGAAGGCGATCCCTGAGGATGTATCCCTCGATGCCCTTGCCGGAGTAGCGGCAAGGGCGTTTTGCTATATCCACGCCGCCACGGATGACTGACAGCAAAAAACCGCCTTCATAATGGGCGGTTTTGACGCGGCCCGCTAAAACGGAGCTAAAACGCTTATCCGCCATACCTTAGCGTTGTTCCTGAGTGCATTGCCGATAAAGAAACGTCGCTGCATCTCCGGATGCATCCCGGCGTAAAGCGAAACATTTCCTCATCGGCTGTCTTCGGGCTATAGCCCGACAGGAACAATCGCCACCTTCCAGGAAATGGTTTAAGGCAGACAAAAAAAGCGGTGCCGGGGCACCGCTTTTCTATCGCGTCAGAAAAAAGTTAGTGAACCGCGCCTTCCGCTTTGTGCGAACGCGCGCTGAGGAAACGATAGGTCAACTCCTGTTTTTCCTGATCCAGTTCAACCTGCACCGCGCCGCCGTCAACCAGCGAGCCGAACAGCAGCTCGTTGGCCAGCGGTTTTTTCAGGCTTTCCTGCATCACGCGCGCCATCGGCCGCGCGCCCATCGCCTTGTCGTAACCTTTCTCCGCCAGCCAGTTGCGCGCGTCATCGCTGACTTCCAGCGATACGCCTTTCGCATCCAGCTGCGCCTGCAGCTCAACGATAAATTTATCCACCACCTGCTGAATCACTTCGCTCGACAGGTGATTGAACCAGATAATGCCGTCCAGACGGTTGCGGAATTCCGGCGTAAAGATCTTTTTGATCTCTTCCATCGCATCGGTGCTGTTGTCCTGCTGAATGAGACCGATGGATTTACGCTGCGTTTCACGCACCCCGGCGTTAGTGGTCATCACCACGATCACGTTGCGGAAGTCCGCTTTGCGCCCGTTGTTGTCGGTCAGCGTACCGTTATCCATCACCTGCAGCAGCAGGTTGAACACGTCCGGGTGCGCTTTTTCGATCTCGTCAAGCAGCAGCACCGAGTGCGGATGTTTAATCACCGCGTCGGTCAGCAGACCGCCCTGATCGTAACCGACGTAGCCGGGAGGCGCGCCGATCAAACGGCTGACCGTGTGCCGTTCCATGTACTCGGACATATCGAAGCGCAGCAGTTCAATATCCAGCGCTTTGGCCAGCTGCAGCGTGACTTCCGTTTTACCCACGCCGGTCGGCCCGGCGAACAGGAACGAGCCGACCGGTTTACGCTCCTGCCCCAGCCCGGCGCGGCTCATCTTGATCGCTTCGGTCAGGGCCTCGATGGCTTTGTCCTGGCCAAACACCAGCATTTTCAGCCGATCGCCCAGATTTCTCAGCACGTCGCGATCGCTGGCCGAGACGGTTTTTTCCGGAATACGGGCAATACGCGCCACCACGGATTCGATGTCCGCCACGTTGACCGTTTTCTTGCGCTTGCTGACCGGCATCAGCCGACTGCGCGCGCCCGCCTCATCGATAACGTCGATCGCCTTATCCGGCAGATGACGGTCATTGATGTATTTCGCCGCCAGCTCCACGGCCGCCCGCACCGCTTTCGCGGTATAGCGCACGTCATGGTGCGCTTCGTACTTCGGTTTCAGACCATTAATAATCTGCACCGTTTCCTCGACGCTCGGCTCGGTGATGTCGATTTTCTGGAAACGACGCGCCAGCGCCCGATCCTTCTCAAAAATATTGCTGAACTCCTGATAGGTCGTCGAGCCGATCACCCGGATCTTGCCGCTGGACAGCAGCGGTTTGATCAGGTTGGCGGCGTCGACCTGCCCGCCGGACGCCGCGCCGGCGCCGATGATGGTATGGATCTCATCGATAAACAGGATGCTGTTGCGATCCTGCTCCAGCTGTTTCAGCAACGCTTTAAAACGTTTCTCGAAGTCGCCGCGATACTTAGTGCCCGCCAGCAGCGAACCGATATCCAGCGAATAGAGAGTGCAGTCGGCCATTACCTCCGGCACGTCGCCGCGCACGATGCGCCACGCCAGCCCTTCAGCGATGGCGGTCTTGCCGACGCCGGACTCGCCCACCAGCAACGGATTGTTTTTACGACGCCGGCACAACACCTGGATGGTGCGCTCCAGCTCTTTGTCACGGCCAATCAGCGGATCGATGCCGCCCACCTTCGCCAGTTGGTTCAGATTGGTGGTGAAGTTTTCCATACGTTCTTCGCCTCCGGCCTGCTCTTCATTGACAGGATTTTCCGAACCGGATGCCGGGCCGGACTCTTCTTTACGCGTACCATGGGAAATAAAGTTCACCACATCGAGCCGGCTGACATCATGCTTACGCAGCAGATAGGCGGCCTGCGACTCCTGCTCGCTGAAAATCGCGACCAGCACATTGGCGCCGGAGACTTCGTTGCGCCCGGAGGACTGAACGTGGAACACCGCCCGCTGCAGCACGCGCTGGAAGCTAAGCGTTGGCTGAGTCTCGCGCTCTTCTTCGGTGGCAGGCAGCGTTGGGGTGGTCTGCTCGATAAAAGCTTCCAGTTCCTGACGCAAGGCCACTAAATCCACGGTGCAGGCTTCCAGCGCTTCGCGCGCGGCCGGGTTGCTGAGCAACGCCAGCAACAGGTGCTCCACGGTCATAAACTCATGTCTGTGCTCACGCGCTCTGGCGAACGCCATGTTAAGACTGAGTTCGAGTTCTTGATTGAGCATAGGCACCTCCCCCTATAAATTGCCACATCAGGCCTTTTCCAGCGTACAGAGCAATGGATGCTCATTCTCTCTGGCGTAACGGTTTACCTGTACAACCTTGGTTTCCGCCACTTCCGCGGTAAAAACGCCGCAAATGGCTTTGCCCTGGTAGTGCACCGTAAGCATCAGTTGCGTTGCACGTTCAATATCATAAGAAAAGAACTTTTGCAGAACGTCAATAACAAATTCCATCGGCGTATAGTCATCGTTGTTCAATATCACTTTATACATCGATGGCGGCCGAAGCGCTTCAACACGTTGTTCTTCGGCCACCTGGTCGGAAAGCGGCCGTGTACTGTTGTTTCCCATTGTCTGCCTAATCTCGTCTGAAGACGGTTATTACATCGATCATCGTGCCTTATCCTGCTAAACAGTAGCACGGCTGGTTTTTATTTTGCCATGCCTGAACGCAATTCTCTGCCCGGACCAGGTCGATATCCTGCGCGAATCAGCGGGCGAACGTTGCCCAATAGCGTTATCTGTATCAAAGTTTGACAAACTGATCGCCACCTTAAAAAGCCAGACTCTTGACGTCACTTTTCGTTGCTCTAGAGTGTAGCCGGTGAGCTGGTGATATTTTAATCACCGATATTCACTCTGACCAAATAACCTCACTTAACGTATACGCTTGCGAAGGATGTAAAGCATGGAGACGGGTACTGTTAAATGGTTCAATAATGCCAAAGGTTTTGGATTTATTTGTCCGGAAGGCGGCGGTGAAGATATCTTTGCCCACTACTCCACCATCCAGATGGATGGTTACCGAACGCTGAAAGCAGGGCAGCTTGTCAGATTCGATACGCACCAGGGACCCAAAGGCAACCACGCCAGCCTTATTGTGCCGCTCACCACGGAACCTTCCGTCTGATACAGATATAGTGACGCAATAAGGCTATCTCAACCCCGACGGATAATATAAACAAAAATGCCGGTCCCGCGCGGCCGGCATTTTTTTATCGGCGGCCCGGCTCAGTCGGCGCGGCCGCGCGCCAGCCACAGCACGCGCGAAAACATGCTGCGAATCAAGGCGGGAACGGACTCATTTCCCTGACGGGCCGCCGCCAGCGCCACTTCAATCGCCAGATCGGGTTTAGACGTGCGGTGAATGGCTTTGATTATCACCTTGCGCGCCGACAACGGCGCGTTGTCCGGTACGCCGGCCACCCGGTGATAGACCGCGCGAAAACCTTCGCGGTACATAAAATGTTCCATATCCAGCGCCGGCAACATGGTCAGGTGATCGCGTTCGCGCCGCCCCGTTTCATCGATCTGGCTGCGCGCGGTGGCGGCATATTTTTTCCCCGCGTCGTCGCCGTCGGCCAGCGCATGCCACTCAATACCCATACGTCGGGCGAACTTAATCAGCGGCCGCAGGCCGGACTGGGCGAACTCAATGATCTTGATCCCTTCCGCCTCAAAATGGTGGCCGCACTGGCGCGCCAGTTCGTTCAGCATCCAGACTTCCGTTTCCCCCTCCACCAGCAGCCAGCAGCGCGCAAACAGCGCGGCGGGCCGGTTCAGGCGAATATGAAAGGTAATACGTCGGCTGTCCTCCGCGCTAAGTTCGCCGACGCCGGTACGGTAGGTGGCCACCTTCGCCGATTCTCGCACCAGACGGCAGACCTGTTCGAACGGCACCAGCGACAGCAACTCGCCGGAGTTGGTGGTGGTGATTTTCTGCAGCGGCAGTTGGGTGAGCAGCCCCCAGGCCACCGACAGCATGATTGGATGCAAGCGCGTTTCCGGGTCTTCGATCAACAGCAGCGGCCGCGCGTTAGGATCCAACTCCACCGCGCCCTTCGCCTGCAGCAGCGTGGAAAACAGCCCCAGCAGGATAATTCGGCTGCTGCGGTTGCCGGACGCGGCGATGATGCGGTTAATATTATCCAGCGAGCGCCAGACCTGACCGTCGTATATCTGCGCCTGGCGGCGCGGCTGGCGATCTTCGCCGGCGCTCTGGGCGGAAAAATAGTGCTCCAGCAACTGGCGAATGGCGGCCATTCCCTGGCGCAGGTCGCGATCGGTTAGCCGCTGCGGATCCTGAGCCAGCGCGCCGCTCAGTTGCTCATAGGCCTCAGCCAGTTGCTCATGCGCCTCGCTTTGCGCCACCGGCTCCGGCGCGGCGCGCAAGCGCCGGTTAAAGCGCGCATCGCGCAGCCGCAGCACAGGATGCAGGCGCACCAGATGGCGCACCAGACGGTCGATATGGTCCAGGCTGAGCGCATCGCCGTCGCCGTTAAGAAAACTGCGCCACGTCGAGACCGACTGGTTCTCATCCAGCTCGCCCTCCAGCCGATAGAAAATACGTCGCACTCGCTCGTCGTCCTGAATCCACAGCGGCGACAGCGCGCGATAACGCGGCGCCAAATGACGTTCGGGCTGCGACTCGCGGAAAGTGAAAATAATGTGCAGGTGACGCTCGCGTCGGTTTTCGTCGCCGGGCGGAAAGTGGAAATCCTGCAGCGAAAAGTGATACAGCGGCAACGAGGGAGAAAGCAGCAGCGACAGCGCATCCAGCAGGCTGGACTTCCCCCATGCGTTCTCGCCGATTAACATAGTGTTGTCATTCAGCATCAGCGACAGGCGGTTAATACCGCGAAATCCGACAATTTCCACATTTTCCAGATACATCCAGCCTCCTGCGGCAATTGACTGCCAGAGCGCATTCCCATCCGGGATCGGCACATTGCCATGCAACATAGCACTTTACCCGGTGTGGTAATTTGTTTAATTTTAAAAGATTATGTCATTTCGCTTTTCCCCCGGCGGCATTTTCACCCTAAGGATGTAGATTCTGTGACCTGGTCAGGATTATTAATCATTATACTGCCGCTGCTGATCGGCTACCTGTTGCCGCTGCGTCGCGCTGCGCTGTTGCGGCTGATTAACCGGCTATTAAGCTGGATGGTGTACGTTATTTTGTTCCTGATGGGTATCAGTCTGGCCTTTCTGGATAATCTGGGCAGCAATCTGCTGTTGATATCCCGCTATACCGCCACCTTTTTAGTCTGCATTATCGCCGCCAACCTGCTGGCGCTGTGGCTGCTGGAAAAACGTCGTCCGTGGCGTCCTCACCACCACCAGCAGGAAGCGCTGCCTTCCCGGCTGCATATGATCCTTGAGTCGCTGAAGCTGTGCGCGGTAGTGGGCGGCGGCTTCCTGCTTGGTCTGTCCCATCTTCCGTTGCTGACCCATGCTCTGGCCGGCAGCGAATACGCCCTGCTGTTCTTGCTGTTTCTGGTCGGAATTCAGTTGCGCAACAGCGGCATGACGCTGCGGCAGATCGTGATTAACCCGCGCGGCATGCTGGTGGCGCTGGTGGTCTGCATCAGCGCGCTGGCCGGCGGCGTGCTGGCGTCCTGGCTCGCCGGACTGCCGGTGAAAACCGGGCTGGCGATGGCCTCCGGCTACGGTTGGTATTCACTCTCCGGCATTATGCTGACCGAGGCTTACGGGCCGGTGCTCGGCAGCGCCGCCTTCTTCAACGATCTGGCGCGCGAACTGCTGGCTATCATGCTGATCCCGACGTTGATTCAACACCGGCGCAATAGCGCCCTGGGCCTGTGCGGCGCCACTTCGATGGATTTTACTCTGCCGGTGCTGCAGCGCAGCGGCGGCACCGAAATGGTGCCGGCGGCTATCGTGCACGGTTTTTTACTCAGTCTGCTCTCGCCGTTGCTGATCGCGCTGTTTTCCGCCTGACCGGCCAGTCCTTAGCGGCGGATAACTGAGAGTGAGTTTCATTACCGCCGCTAAAATTGCGCTACATCAATTCTCTTTAATGTTGCATTAAAAAAGCCTTTTTAGCTTTTACCGGCGGCTTTATGCTCTTAAACAGGCATTTAAAATACAACTTTAAGAGGCGATTATGTTTTGTGTGCAATGTGAGCAAACCATCCGTACGCCGGCCGGCAACGGCTGTGCATATGCGCAGGGCATGTGCGGAAAAACGGCGGAAACCTCTGACCTGCAGGATCTGCTGGTCGCGGTATTGCAGGGACTGTCCGCCTGGGCGCTGCAGGCGCGCGCGCTGGGTATCGTCGATCGCCTGACGGACAGCTTCGCGCCGCGCGCCTTCTTCGCCACGCTGACCAACGTCAATTTCGACCCGGCGCGCATCATCGATTACACTCGCCAGGCCATTACGCTGCGTGATGCGCTGGCGGCGCGCTGCCGGACGCTTGATAACGGCATCGCCGTCGAACACCCTCTGGCCGCGCTTGAGCTGACGGACGACGATCGCGCCAGCCTGCGGCGGCAGGCCGCCCTGTTCGCGCCGGACCGCGACAGAGCCGAGACGGGCGACGACGTGCATGGTCTGCGCATGTTGTGCCTGTACGGGTTGAAAGGCGCGGCGGCCTATATGGAGCACGCGTACGTGCTCGGCCAGTACGACGAGCAGATCTATGCCCGCTACCATGCGCTGATGGCATGGCTGGGCACGCAGCCTGCCGACATCGAACTCTTGCTGACTAACGCGATGGCCATCGGCCAGATGAATTTCCAGATTATGGCGCTGCTGGATCGCGGCGCAACCCAGACCTACGGCGATCCGCGGCCGACGGCGGTCAATGTGCGGCCGGTGGCCGGCAAAGCGATCCTAATTTCCGGCCATGATCTGAACGATTTACACCATCTGCTGGAACAGACCCGCGACAGCGGAATCAACGTCTATACCCACGGCGAAATGTTGCCGGCGCACGGCTACCCGGCGCTAAAGCATTTCCCTCATCTGGTCGGCAACTACGGCAGCGGCTGGCAGAATCAGCAAAGCGAATTCGCGAAATTTCCCGGCCCTGTCGTTATGACGTCCAACTGCATTATCGATCCGAACGTCGGCCGCTATAGCGAACGCATCTGGACGCGCAGCATCGTCGGCTGGCCGGGCGTGCGTCACCTGAACGGCGACGATTTCGGCCCGGTGATCGCGCAGGCCCGCGCGCTGCCGGGCTTCCCCTATAGCGAGATCGAACATCAGATTACCGTGGGCTTTGGGCGCCGGACCCTGCTCGACGCCGCCGACCGCGTGATCGAGCTGGTGGCCGACGGCAAACTGCGCCATGTGTTTCTGGTCGGCGGCTGCGACGGCAGCCGGGACGAGCGCAGCTACTATACCGATATGGCGCGCAGCATCCCGCCGGACTGCCTGATCATGACGCTGGCCTGCGGCAAATACCGTTTCAATAAGCTGGATTTCGGCACGCTCGAAGGCCTGCCGCGTTTGCTGGACGTCGGCCAGTGCAACGACGCCTACGCGGCGATTATGCTGGCGGTGCGGCTGGCGGAAAAACTGGGCTGCGGGGTCAACGATCTGCCGCTGAGTCTGGTTCTTTCGTGGTTTGAACAGAAGGCGATCGTCATCCTGCTGACGCTGCTGTCGCTCGGCGTGAAGAACATTTATACCGGCCCAACCGCGCCGGCGTTCCTGAACGATAATCTGCTGGCTATTCTGAGCGAAAAATTCGGTATGCGTTCCATCAGCACGGCGGAGCAGGATTTGAACGCCATCCTTGCCGATTGACAGGGGTGCCGACCCGCCCCCTGATGGAGAAAGCCCTATGGCCATGCCAACCCCGCAGTGTCCCAACCGCATGCAGGTGCACAGCGTGCGGCAGGAAACGCCCGACGTCTGGACGCTGTCGCTGATTAATCATGATTTTTATCCTTACCTGCCCGGCCAGCACGCGCTGGTCAGCATCGCCGGCAGCGCGCAGACCCTGCGCCCTCTGACGCTCTCGTCATCGCCCGGCCTGAGTCGTTTCATCACCCTGACCGTGCGGCGCCTCGCCAACGGCATCGGCTCACGCTGGCTGACACGCGACGTTCAGCCCGGCGATGAACTCTGGCTGTCCGACGCGCGCGGCGAGTTTACCTGCGTCCATACAGCAAGCGAACGCTATCTGATGCTGGCCGCCGGCTGCGGCGTCACGCCGATTATCGCCATGTGCCGCTGGCTGCTGACGCGGCGGCCGCAGGTCGACATTCAGGTGATATACAACGTGCGTGACCCGCAACAGATCATTTTCGCCGACGAATGGCAAGCGCTGCGCCGGCGTTACCGCGCACGTTTAACGCTGACGCTGATAGCGGAACGCGGCGCCGGGGGCGAAATCCTGCCCGGCCGTCTGACGCCGGCCGTACTGCGGCGCCAGGCGCCGGATATCGCCGGCCGCGCGGTAATGATCTGCGGCCCCGCGCCCTATATGGCGCAGGCCACGCGTTTCTGCCTGCAGGCCGGCGTCGCGCCGGAACGCCTGTTCAAAGAATATTTCCACGCCGGGGAGGAGGAACCGATGACCACGGGCGAGAGGATAACGCTGACGCTCGGCCAGCCGCCGCGCGTACTGTCGGCGCCGGCCGGCAGCAACCTGCTGACCGCGCTGGAAAGCCACCGGATAGCGGTGCAAGCCGCCTGCCGCACGGGCGTCTGCGGCAGTTGCAGGACCCGCATCCTGCACGGCCGCTATACAACCATCAGCACCAGCACGCTGACGGAGCAGGAGATCAGTCAGGGGTATGTGTTGGCCTGCAGTTGCCGGCTGCTGGGCGACGTGGTGCTGGCCTGAACGCGCTCGCCGGGGTCTGCCGCCGGCACCGTACTACGCCAGCACGCTGACGGAACAGGACATCAGCCGGCGGTATACGCTGGCCCGCCGTTGCCGGCTGCCGGGCGACGTGGTGCTGGCCTGAACGCGCTCGCCGGGTCTGCCGCCGACACCGTACTACGCCAGCACGCTGACAGAACAGGACATCAGCCGGCGGTATACGCTGGTCCGCTTACCGGCTGCCGGGCGACGTGGCGCCGGCCTGAATGCGCTCGCCGGCGTCAGCCGCCGGCACCGTACTACGCCAGCACGCTGACGGAACAGGAGATCAGTCAGGGGTATGTGTTGGCCTGCAGTTGCCGGCTGCCGGGCGACGCGGCGCCGGCCTGAATGCGCTCGCCGGCGTCAGCCGCCGGCACCGTACTACGCCAGCACGCTGACAGAACAGGACATCAGCCGGCGGTATACGCTGGTCCGCTTACGGGCTGCCGGGCGACGTGGCGCCGGCCTGAACGCGCTCGCCGGCGTCAGCCGCCGGCACCGTACTACGCCAGCACGCTGACGGAACAGGAGATCAGTCAGGGGTATGTGTTGGCCTGCAGTTGCCGGCTGCCGGGCGACGCGGCGCCGGCCTGAACGCGCTCGCCGGCGTCAGCCGCCGGCACCGTACTGCTCCAGCAGCGTATCGGCGATGGCTTCCGTTTCCGCATCCGCCAGCCCGCGATGGTCGCCCGGCCGGAAATGCAGCTGGAAAGCGGCGATCACCCGCCGCCGCTGCCGCTCATCCATCCGCGCATCGACCTCATAGCCATAGCGCTGCAGCTTGCTTAATAGCGCCTCCGTCGCCACCGGCTGATCCGGGCGCCGCCCCAGCAGCCGCTGCGCCACGCGCTGTTCGTCCGGCCAGGCGCCGATACCGGCCTGCGCCAGCGCACGCCAGGGAAACAGCGGGCCGGGATCCTGTTTACGCTGCGGCGCGATATCGCTGTGCGCCACCACGTTCACCGGCGCGATGTGGTAACGCGCGACGATCTCCCGGGCGATATCGATCAGCAGGGCGATCTGCGCCGGCGGAAACGGCGCTCCGCGCCAGCCGGTAAGGGTGGCGTAGTAACCGGCGTTTTCCAGTTCAATGCCCACCGAAGTGGCGTTCAGCCGGCTGTAGCCGCGCCAGTAGCTGGCGCCGGCGTGCCAGGCCGCCTCGCTCTCCGGCACCAATTGCCAGGCCACCGGTTTGCCGGCCACGCGCGGCGGCGCGGCGGGTATCAGATAATGGACGCTGACATGTTCATCCGTCAGTACCGACAGCGAAGCAGGAAAATCCCCCGCCGTATAGTGAATCACCAGGAAACGAATGCGCGCCTCCTGCCTTTTGGCCTGCTGCGCGCTATTCAGCAGATAACTGCCTCGGTCGGCCAGTCGCGAATCCGACTGGCAGCCGGCCAGCGCCAGCAGCGCCAGCAGGCCGGCGCTCCAGCGCATCAAAGCGCGCGGCCTGACGGTCCGACGCCGTTGCAACACGTCCCCCGCGCTCATCAACGGCGGACTTTAACGGCCGTACCGCTGACGGTGACCATCAGCATACTGCTGCCTTTACCCACGGTTTCATAATCGATATCAATCCCGACGACGGCGTCGGCGCCCAGTTCCGCCGCCTGCTCCTCCATCTCGCGAAAGGCGATCTGGCGCGCCTTGCGCAGCTCCTTTTCATAAGCGCCCGCACGTCCGCCGACGATATCGCGAATCCCGGCGAAAAAATCGCGAAACACATTAGCGCCGAGGATCGCTTCGCCGGTCACCACGCCGCAGTATTCCGTAATAGTCCAGCCCTGCAGTTCCGGCGTTGTGGATAGTTGCATCGATAACTCCTTATGATTGATAAATAAAGTCGGCGCCCGATCCGGTATGCCGCGGGGCCGCCACCCGGCGTCCGCCCCGCGACCATAAGAAAATACTCTGCCTGCTCTCTGCTGCGCCCGACAAATCTGCCCGCTTATCCGGTTAAATAGTCTTTTATGCTATATAATCGTGCTAATTTGCTTATTTCTAAATTTCAATCCGTGCTTATTGCATAACTATGCTGCGGACGTTACCATTCGCGGCATCAATGTCTATTCAATTTTTGCGCATGAGTATTCAACTAGACGGTATCAACTGCTTCTATGGCGCGCACCAGGCGCTGTTCGACATTACCTTATCCTGTCCGGCCGGCGAAACGCTGGTGCTGCTCGGCCCGAGCGGCGCCGGTAAAAGCTCCCTTCTGCGCGTGCTGAATCTGCTGGAAATGCCCCGTTCCGGTACGCTGTCCATCGCCGGCAACCAGTTTGAGTTTACCCGACATCCGGGCGAAAACGCCATTCGCGAACTGCGCCAGCATGTCGGCATGGTGTTCCAGCAGTATAACCTGTGGCCGCACCTGACCGTACTGCAGAATCTGATCGAGGCGCCATGCCGGGTGCTGGGTCTGAGCAAGGAACAGGCGAAACAGCGCGCGGACAAGCTGCTGGATCGCCTGCGCCTGAGCGACTTCGCCAGCCGCTATCCGCTGCATTTGTCCGGCGGGCAGCAGCAGCGCGTGGCCATCGCCCGGGCGCTGATGATGGAACCGCAAGTGCTATTATTTGATGAGCCGACGGCCGCGCTCGATCCGGAAATCACCGCGCAGATCGTCAGCATTATTCACGAACTGTCGCAGACCGGCATTACCCAGGTGATTGTGACGCACGAGGTCGAAGTGGCGAAAAAAACCGCCAGCCGCGTAGTGTATATGGAAAACGGCCGCATCGTCGAACAGGGCGATGCCAGCCACTTTTCCCGGCCGCAGTCGGCCGAATTCGCCAGCTATCTCTCTCACTGATCAGTACCAGGAACATGATAATGAAAAAATTATTTATTGCCGCCCTGCTCGCGGGCTACGGCCTGTCGGCCAGCGCGGCCGACACCATTCGCTTCGCGACGGAAGCGTCCTATCCTCCATTCGAATTCGTTAGCGCCGGCAATAAAATTCAGGGCTTCGATATCGATCTGGCCAACGCGCTGTGCGAAGAGATTAAAGCCAGCTGCACCTTCAGCAATCAGTCTTTCGACAGTCTGATCCCGGGCCTGAAATTCCGCCGTTTCGACGCGGTGATCGCCGGTATGGACATCACGCCGGAACGCCAGAAGCAGATCGCCTTTACCCAACCCTATTACGACAACTCCGCGCAGTTTATCGCGCAGAAAGGCAAACTGAGCGGCGCCGACGCGCTGAAAGGCAAACGCGTGGGCGTACAGAACGGCACGACGCACCAGAAATACCTGATGGAGAAATTCGGCGATATCACCACCGTGGCTTATGACAGCTATCAGAACGCCGTGCTGGATCTGAAAAACGGCCGGCTTGACGCGGTCTTCGGCGATACCGCCGTGGTCAACGAATGGCTGAAAACCAACCCCGAACTGGCTTCGTACGGCGAGAAAGTCACCGACCCGAACTATTTCGGCATCGGCCTGGGCATCGCCGTCCGTCAGGGCAACGAGCCGCTGATGCAGAAATTGAACGGCGCGCTGGATAAAATTAAACAGGATGGCCGCTACCAGACCATCTACGGCAAATGGTTCCGGCAGTAATCCGATCGATGATTGAATTTCACCCCCTCGTAAGCGCCACCGGGATGACCGTCGGCCTTGCCCTGTGTTCGCTGACGCTCGGGCTGGCGCTGGCAATGCTGTTCGCCGTCTGCGAGACCTCGCGCTGGAAACTGGTCAGTTGGTCCGGCACCGGGTTGGTTACCCTGCTGCGCGGCCTGCCGGAAATTCTGGTGGTGCTGTTTATCTATTTCGGCTCTTCTCAGTTGCTCCTGCTGCTGGCGGACGGTTTTACTCTCAACCTGTATCTGGTGCAGATCCCGATCCGCATGGAGATCGATAACTTCGACGTCAGCCCGTTCCTGTGCGGCGCCGTCGCGCTGGCGCTGCTGTACGCGGCTTATGCCTCTCAGACGCTGCGCGGCGCGTTGCGCGCGGTGCCGCAGGGGCAGCGGGAATCCGGCCAGGCGTTGGGGCTGAGCAAATCGGCGATTTTCTTTCGCCTGATTATGCCGCAGATGTGGCGTCACGCCCTGCCCGGTCTCGGCAATCAATGGCTGGTGCTGCTGAAAGATACCGCGCTGGTGTCGCTGATTAGCGTGAACGATCTGATGATGCAGAGCAAAAGCATCGCCACCCGTACCCAGGAACCCTTTACCTGGTATGTGGTCGCCGCGGCGATTTATCTGCTGATTACGCTGCTGAGTCAGTACGTGCTGCGGCGTATTGAGTCGCGCGCCACGCGTTTTGAAAGGAGGCCGACCTGATGCTGGCGTATTTACCTGAGCTGCTGAAAGGCCTGCCCACCAGCCTGCTGCTGACCGTCAGTTCGCTGCTTCTGGCGCTGCTGCTGTCGCTTTCGCTGACCGTGGTCCTGACGCTGAAGACGCCGCTGCTGGCCGCGCTGACCCGATGCTACATCACGCTGTTCACCGGCACCCCGCTGCTGGTGCAAATCTTCCTGATCTATTACGGGCCGGGCCAGTTCGACGCGATCAAGCAAACGCCGTGGCTGTGGCACCTGCTGTCGCAGCCCTGGCTGTGCGCGATGGCGGCGCTGGCGCTCAACAGCGCGGCTTACACCACGCTGCTGTTTCATGGCGCGGTGAAAGCCATTCCAGAGGGACAGTGGCAGGCCTGTTCGGCGCTGGGGCTGTCGCGCAAACAGACGCTGCGCATTCTGCTGCCGTTCGCCTTTAAACGCGCCCTCTCGTCCTACTCGAACGAGGTGGTACTGGTATTTAAAGGCACCTCGCTGGCCTTTACCATCACGCTGATGGAAGTGATGGGACACAGCCAGCTGCTGTTCGGCCGCACCTACGATCTGCTGGTGTTTTGCGCCGCCGGCATCGTTTATCTGTGCGTCAACGCGTTGTTGACCCTGATGATGCGGCTGATCGAACGACGCTCGCTGGCTTTCGAGCGGCGCGACTAAACGTCAGGGCCGGCGGCGCGCGCCTGCCGGTCCCGCTCTCCCCCGCGATTTTCCCGATGACCTGCAGACCCGTGCCGCACGGCATGGCGAACCGATTTCGGCCAGCGTCAGACGGGGCCTGCAGAATAACGACGATTTCACCGACGATGCCCCGGGAGCCGCCCGACGGCATCAATCCCTCACGACAGGAGTGACAGTATGAAAAAATTATGGGTCGCGGCATTACTGGCCGGCATGACATTCAGCGCGGCCGCGGCCGACACCATTCGCTTCGCCTCATCCGCCACCTATCCGCCGTTTGAGTCCCTGAATGCGAATAACGACATCGTCGGCTTCGATATGGATCTGGCGAAAGCGCTGTGCAAACAGATGCAGGCCGATTGCACCTTTACCAACCACGCGTTTGACAGTCTGATCCCTGCGCTGAAATTCCGCCGTTATGATGCAGTGATCTCCGGCATGGATATTACTCCGGAGCGCAGTAAGCAGGTCTCCTTTACCCAGCCCTACTACGCGAATTCAGCCATCGTGATCGCACGCAAAGGGCAATTCAGTCAGTTTTCCGATCTGAAAGGCAAAAAAATCGGCATGGAGAACGGCACCACCCATCAGAAATACCTGAATGAGCAGCACCCGGAAGTGCAAACCGTCGCCTACGACAGCTACCAGACGGCGATTCTCGATCTGAAAAACGGCCGCATCGACGGCGTGTTCGGCGATACCGCGGTGGTCAACGAATGGCTGAAAAACAATCCGAAGCTGGCCAGCGTGGGCGAACGCGTGACCGACCCTCGCTATTTCGGCACCGGTCTGGGGATCGCCGTGCGTCCGCAGGACGGCGCGCTGCTGGAAAAACTGAATAAGGCGCTGGACGCCATCAAGGCCGACGGCACCTATCAGGCCATCAGCAACCAATGGTTCCCGCAGTAAAGGCCGACGGACAACCCAGAGGACGGGGGGCGCGGTCATCACCGTTTGACGGTTAAGCCGCGGCGCCGGCCTGCGTTGCCCCCCCTGCGCCGCGCGTTTGCGCGGCCATCAACGCTTCCCGCAATCCCCCGCGCTGGCTCGCCGCACGGGCGTCATGCGTCCCGCGCCAGCAGCGTCAGCACCTCGTAGTGAGCGGTATGCGGAAACATATCGAACAGCCGGACCCGCAGCGGCCGATAGTGCGCCAGCGCGGCAATATCCTGCGCCATGCTCTGCGCGTTGCAGCTCGAGTAGAGAATCCAGCCGGGCGCCATATACTCCAGATAGTCGCACAGTTCGCGCCCGATACCGCGCCGCGGCGGGTTGACCAGCACCAGATCCGGCACCTCGTCCTCCCCGCCGGCAAACCGGGTCGAATCGAGCGCCTGAAAGTCGATCTGAGTCAGCCCCAGCGCCTCGGCCGAACGGCGCGCGCAGGCGATCGCCGGCGCGCTGATTTCAATCCCGGTCAGGCGAATAGACGGCGTGGCGCAGTGCAGGCCAAAACCGCCCACGCCGCAGAACAGATCCCACATGCTGCGTATATTCAGCGCGCGCACCCAGTCACGGGCGCAGGCATAGAGATCGGCCGCCACCGTCGGGTTGGTCTGGAAGAAACTCTGCGGCCGGATAAACAGCGGCACCTGATTGAAGCACTCCGCCAGACTCTGCTGTTCGCTCAGCGCGATTTCCTGTTCGCCTTCGACAATCGCCTGGTGCACCGGCTGAATATTGGCCGACATCACCGTCAGCTGCGGCAACTGTTGCCGCAGCCACGGCAGAGCCTGACGCAACTGCGCCAGTTTATTCTCCGAACGCAGCACAAAGCGCAGCATAAACTGACCGCTGAGCGTACTGCGGGTCAACAGCAAATATTTCAGCTCGCCGCGCCGGCGCGCCACGTTATACGGCGTCAGGCCGGCGCGGGCGATAAACATCTTCAGCGTGGCGAACAGCGGCAGGAAATCATCGGGATACAGCGGGCAATCGCACAGATCCACCGCCGTCCCGTCGCGATGCAGCATACCGAGCAGCGGACGCTCGACGCTGCCGCTCACCACCATTTTGGCTTTATTGCGAAACGCCCGCTGCGGCGACGGGCTGGCGGGCAGCCACTGCGGCTGCGCGGGGAACAGACTGATCAGATGGCGCTGTTTGTCGGCCAGCTGTTGCTCATAGGGTTTTTCCAGCCACTGGCAGGAGCGACAGCTTCCTGCCTGATACCGGTCACAGTGCATCATGAATATCGGTTACGTTGGATCGTAAATAAAAAGGGCGCAGATTGTAGCACCGACGCGGACTAAAGATCATTTCCGGCGCAGAAAAAAACGCCGGCTGCGACGCGGCAGGAACAACAGGAGCACCACCAGCACGTCCGGAATTTTCTGCAGCACAAGCTGGTGCACGACCTGCGCGCCGCTGTCGCCGTCGATCTGAAAAAGATCCAGCGCGACGACGCCCAGCGACACCAGCAACAGGTAGAGCGACGCCGCCAGCTGGCAGGCTACGTAGCCCCAACGCCCCCAGTTCAGGCCGCGGATAACGGCGAAACCGCAGCGGATTTCCGCGCCGATAAGGCATACCGCCGTCAGCAGCACCAGCGTCGTATCCCAGGATGCCGTGGCGCCGAGCAGCCATATCCGCAACCCGTCGACGCCCAGCTCGCTTGCCAGCAGAAACAGCCCGAGCAGCCGGGTGGCGACGATCGCCGTCCCCGCCACCATCACCGGCACGGGGGTAAACAGCGCCCGTTTGCCGTTTCTGCGCGATTCCGCGTTCAGAATTTATCCGTTCTCCCGGAGCAAAGGCGGCAACGCCGCCGCTCAGGCCGCGTTGCCGACGGGTTGCGCCCGTCAGCCGCGACGGGCTTTTTGCAGGTCGCGCACGCGCTGTTTTTCGGCGCGCGCCATAAACCACCATGCGATGAAGCCAATGACGCCGACCACCAGCAGGATCAGCGAGGCCAGCGCGTTAATCTGCGGGTTGACCCCCATTCTGACGCTGGAGAACACCAGCATCGGCAGCGTAGTGGCGCCCGGACCGGAGACGAAACTGGCGATCACCAGGTCGTCGAGCGACAGGGTAAACGCCAGCAGCCAGCCGGAGATCAGCGCCGGCGCGATCATCGGCACGGTGATGACGAAGAACACCTTGAGCGGCGTCGCGCCCAGATCCATCGCCGCCTCTTCCAGCGAGCGATCCAGCTCGCGCAGACGCGCGCTGATCACCACCGTTACATAGGCGGTGCAGAACGTGACGTGCGCCAGCCAGATGGTCAGGGAGCCGCGTTCGGCCGGCCAGCCGATGGCGTGCCCCAGCGCGACGAACAGCAGCAATAGCGACAGCCCGGTGATCACGTCCGGCATCACCAGCGGCGCGGTCAGCATAAAGGCGAATCCATTCGAGCCGCGAAAACTGCCGAAACGCACCATCACCACCGCCGCCAGCGTACCGAGCAGCACAGCCATGGTGGCCGAGGCGGCGGCGATCGACAGGCTCAGCCCCACCGCGCTGATCATCGCCGAATTATGAAACAGTTCGCCGTACCACTGCGTGGACCAGCCGGCCCACACCGTCACCAGTTTAGAGCTGTTGAACGAATACACCACCAGCATCAGCATCGGCGCATACAGAAAGGTAAATCCCAGCGCCAGAATCAGCGTACGCCAGCCGGAGCGCACCACCGGTAAATTATTCATACCTGCTCTCCCGCGGCCTTGCTCTGATGTTTATGGAACCAGATAATGGGCACGATCAGCAGCAACAGCATAATGGTCGCCACCGCCGAGGCCACCGGCCAGTCGCGGTTATTGAAGAACTCCTGCCACAGAATACGGCCGATCATAATACTGTCCGGCCCGCCCAGCAGTTCCGGGATAACGTACTCGCCGACCGCCGGAATAAACACCAACATCGAGCCGGCGATAATGCCCCCTTTGGTCAGCGGCACAATCACGCTGAAAAAGGTTTTCAGCGGGCGCGCGCCGAGATCGAGCGAGGCTTCCACCAGCGAGTAATCCAGACGCGTCAGCGCGGTATAGATCGGCAGCACCATAAACGGCAGATAGGAGTAAACCACGCCGATATAAACCGCCAGGTTGGTATGCAGGATAACCAGCGGGTGATCGATCACCCCGAGCCAGAGCAGGAAATTATTCAGCACTCCATTGTTTTTCAGGATGCCCATCCAGGCATACACGCGGATCAGAAACGACGTCCAGGACGGCAGGATCACCAGCAACAGCAGGATGTTGCGCGTGGAGGGCTTGCTGTGCGCCACCGCCCAGGCGAGCGGATAGCCGACCAGCAGACAGCACAGCGTGGATATCCCCGCCACCTGCAGCGACTGCAGATAAGCCTCAATATACAGCGGATCGTCAAGCAGCTGCAGGTAGTTGCCCAGATTCAGCGCGATATCCAGCTTGCCGTCCGCCCAGGAGACCAGATCGGTGTAGGGCGGCACGGCTCGCGCCATTTCCGCCAGACTGATTTTAAACACAATCAGGAACGGCAGCATAAACAGCAGCAGCAGCCACAGATAGGGCAGCGCGATCACCAGCTTGCGCTCGTGGGCGATACGCCAGCGCGCCAGGCGCTGCTTGAGCGGCCCCTGCGCCGGCTCCGGCGGTTTGCCGCGCGGTTCAGAAAACATCGTCATCGTATCCCTTCCTCCGCTACACCGTCAGAACCACACAGCTGTCCGCATCCCAGCACAGACGCACTTCATCGCCCCAGGTCGGCGCGCCCTTGCGATAGCGGTAAGCATTCTGCAGCTGAGCGCTGATGATCTGCCCGCTGTTCAGCCGGACATGGTAGATGGACAGGTCGCCGAGATAAGCGATATGCACTACTTCCCCCACCGCGAAGTTGCAGCCGTCGGCCGGTACGTCCTCGCATAACATAATTTTTTCAGGCCGCAGCGCGATATACACCGGCACGCCGTCCACCACCGAGGCGTCGGCGTCTACCTTGAGCGGATGCACCAGCCCCGGACTCTGCACGATTAGCGCCTCGTCCTGGCGCTCCTTCAGCAGCCCTTCAAACATATTGACCGAACCAATAAACTCGGCGCTGAAACGGCTGGTCGGGTGTTCATAAATTTCTTCCGGTTCGCCGATCTGCACAAACTTGCCGCGGTTCATAATGGCGATGCGGCCGGCCATGGTCATCGCCTCTTCCTGGTCGTGGGTCACCATCACGCAGGTGACGCCTACTCGCTCAAGAATATCCACCACTTCCAGTTGCATCCGGTCACGCAGTTTTTTATCCAGCGCGCCCATCGGCTCGTCGAGCAGCAGCAGTTTGGGCCGCTTCGCCAGGCTGCGCGCCAGCGCCACGCGCTGACGCTGCCCGCCGGACAGCTGATGCGGCTTACGAGAGGCGAACTCCTGCATATGCACCAGCGTCAGCATCTCCTCGACCCGATCTTTGATTTCGCCGTGCGGCAGCCGGTCCTGCTTCAGACCGAAAGCGATATTCTTCTCTACCGTCATGTGCGGAAACAGCGCATAGGACTGAAACATCATATTAATCGGCCGCTGATAGGGCGGCACCAGCGACAGATCCTGACCGTCGAGCACAATCTGGCCCTGAGTCGGTTGTTCAAAACCGGCCAGCATACGCAGCAGCGTGGATTTACCGCAGCCGGATGCGCCGAGCAGCGCGAAAATTTCACCTTTATAGATGGTCAGGCTGACGTCATCGACCGCCGCCTGGCCGTCGAAGGATTTCGTCAGATTACGGACTTCAAGCAGCGGCGTAACTGCGCGTTGGGTTTTGTGCTGGGGGCGGGGAATCGCTTCGTTCACTTAACATTGCTCTCCGGCAAAAGCAGAACAAGTCATAACCTCTGGTTACGACACGGAATAAAACAAACAGGCGGTGTTCAGCCGCCTGCCAGGATTGTACACGCTAAAAATGAAAGACGGATTACTTTCCGCTTTTCACTTTAGTCCATGCGCGAGTGCGAACCCGATCAATTTTAGGTGACTGCACCTTGAGCGTAAATAATTTCGCCCGCACCTCTTCCGGCGGATAAATGCCCGGATTATTGCGCACGTCCGCGTTCACCAGCGGCGTCGCTTCTTTATTGGCGTTGGCGTAGAACACATGATTGCTGATGTTGGCGATCACATCCGGCTTCAGCAGGTAATTCAGGAACGCATACGCCTCATCGAGATTCTTCGCGTCGGCCGGAATGGCATACACGTCAAAAAAGGCCATCGCCCCTTCTTTCGGAATACTGTAGCTGATATTCACGCCGTTTTTCGCTTCCTGCGCGCGATTGGCCGCCTGCATAATATCGCCGGCCCAGCCGATGGCGACGCAGATATCGCCGTTAGCCAGATCGTTGATATATTGCGAAGAATGGAAGTAACGAATGCTCGGACGCAGCTTCAGCAGCAGATCCGTGGCCGAGGTGGTGTAGTCGCTTTCACTGGTGCTGTTCGGGTCTTTACCCTGATAGTTCAACACGGTGGCGAAAATCTCTTCCGGCGCATCGAGGAAGGAAACGCCGCAGCTCTTCAGCTTAGCCAGATTTTCCGGTTTCAGCACCAGATCCCAGCTGTTGATCGGCGCATCGGTTCCAAGCGCGGCCTTCACTTTTTCCACGTTGTAACCAATCCCGGTGGTGGCCCACAGGTAAGGCACGGCGTATTTGTTATCCGGGTCGTGCTGCGCGATCAGTTTCATTAACTCGGGATCGAGGTTTTTGTAATTGGGCAGCTTGCTTTTATCCAGCGGCTGAAAGACGCCGGCGGCCAGCTGGCGCTCCAGGAAACTGGCCGACGGCACCACCAGATCGAAACCGGTACTGCCCGCCATCAGTTTGCCTTCCAGCACTTCGTTGGAATCAAACACGTCATAGACGACTTTAATCCCGCTCTCTTTCTGGAAATTGGTCAATGTGTCCGGCGCGATATAATCGGACCAGTTGTAGACGTGCAAGGTTTTATCTTGCGCAGATGCCGTGACGGATGCCGTCATCAGCAGGCCGGCAACGACACCCGATAACCATGTTTTACGTTGGGTGAACATCCGTTTCTTCCTCCATACAGGGGATAAGTCAGAGAGTTAAAATTATAGACCCTTCATCCTTCGGACTGCGAACGCGCGCCTGCCGCCTTGCCGCAGCCCAAAATCATCCGGGTACAGCGCCGGAATAGCAAACCTTGCTGAGCGGACGCGCTGGCTTTGCCGCAAGCCGAATAATTCGGGGGATTCGTCCGACCGCCGGCCGAAACGGGGCTATCATCGCCGCGCGTCTGCGCACAAAGTTCAGCATAACCGTACAGCTGCGGTCATGCCATACTCGCGGATAAAAAACGGGGTTTATCGATTATTTATGCATTTTTTTGTCTATGTGATAGGCCACGGCACGATAAAAGGCGATGAATATAGGGCAACCGCGGCAATAATCCAGCATAAACGACGGGAAGGGAAAAGAGGCATTCTCGTGTCGCCGCCGATAGCAGCAACTGTTTTAGTGCAGCGTTAACGCATCCGGCCCGGCAGCAGAGGTCTCTTCTTCATCCCCCGCATACAGCAGATTGTTGGCTCCGGCTTCCAGGATAATCATCGAAATTTGTTCTTCGGCCTGCTGCATAAAAAAGCGGAACTGCTCCAGCGTAACCCCAACGGCGATGGTCAGCGTCTGACAAACGATCAGCTTGGGCAGGTTGTCATCCTGAATATCGATAAACGCTTTCACCGTCAAAGAGCTGGCGTTGATCTGACTCAAATCGCCCACCAGCGGAATCAGCGCGGTCGGCTTCACCTCCGCCAGCGCGGAAAACAAGATCACGTTGTCGACCAGATCGACCTTAGCGTCATATACGCCGTTAAAATTTTGCATATGCGGCAGATGAAGCGCCTGGCAGGCATCGCATTCAAAAAACTGGATACCGAGCTGATCCAGCCAGCGGCGCAGTCGCTCTAAATCCGGAACGATAAGCGAATCCATAGTCGTCTGTCTCACCCTCAACAAAGCTTAAAAAAGGTGACATAGCTTACGGAATATTCAACGCCGATGCCATGATAAAAGCCGATAAAATGACAGCGCGTGCCGGCGGCGCGGATAAAAACGGTTTACACCCGCCGTCAGCGCGCCGATTAGCGCGTTGCCCACCCCTGACGATGCAGATAGTCGAGCATGAACGGGCGCCGTTCTTTCTGCAATATGCGCTGAATTTGCTCGCTCCAGTTTTCGCTGCGCGAGTTGTCGTCGCGCTGCTGATAATAGGCCAGTACATGCTGGTCATAGACGGCCAGCGCCTGACGATCGAGCGGTCGATAGCGGTTCTCATGCACCACGACGGCGGACGGCAGACGCGGCTTCTGCGCCGGGTCGGCCGCCGGATAGCCCAGGCACAGGCCGAACAACGGCAGAACATGCTGCGGCAGTTCCAGCAGTTGCGTCACCGGTTCGATGCCGTTGCGGATACCGCCGATGAATACCCCGCCCAGGCCGAGCGACTCGGCGGCGACCAGTGCGTTCTGCCCCATCATCGCGGTATCCACGCAGCCCAGCAACAGCTGTTCGGCCAGCCCGAGCCGGGCGTCGGGATAGATCTGCTGATGGCGGTTGAAGTCGGCGCAGAACACCCAAAACTCGGCCGCTTCCCCTACCCAGGGCTGTTCGCCGCTCAGAGACGCCAGTTGCTGACGCACATCCGCATCGGTGATGCGAATGATCGAGCTGCACTGCAAAAAGCTGGAGCTGGAGGCGCTCTGCGCGGCGGCGATAATCGCCTCGCGCTGCGCCGCCGTCAGCGGCTGACGGGTAAATGCGCGAATCGAGCGATGACGTCGTAATAAATCAATGGTCGGAGTCACGATCTTTGGTTTCCTTAGCGGCCGATTCCCGTTCGGCGTCGGCCGGCGTTGATGAATCTTTTTCCGACGGGCGCGGCGTTGTCGCCGACGGCCCGCCGCCGAACAGGGCCGGGAACCCCTGCACTGTGCGCCATACCAGACAGGCCGCGGCGGGCACCATCAGCGCCACGCCCGCCAGCACCGTACCGACCAGACCGGCATGCGAGGCGAACACGCCAGGCAGCGTAATCATCTGCTGGACATGCAGATAGACCGCGCCCAACAGCAGGATGCCAACCGCTTCCAGTATCAGCACCCCTTTCGGTAAATCGCCCAGCGAACGCATATTCCCTCCATGTCCGGCCAGCGGCATAACGGATTCAGATTCATGATAGATAAGATGAATCGCTGCGACTGTCAATTCCTGCTTTTTTTCGCCCGGCGATGCAGGCATAGTAACCAACTGAATATGAGACCTTTATTGCGCTGCGCCCTCCGCCGCCAGAAAGCAAAATCGGATAATCAAGGAGTTAATATGTTTGTTGTCATTTACGGCCGCCCCGGCTGCCCTTACTGCGTACGCGCCAAAGCGCTGGCGGAAAAATTAACCGAAGAGCGTGAGGATTTTGATTTCCGCTATGTGGATATCTATGCGGAAGGGCTGAGCAAAGACGATCTGTCCGCGAAAGCCGGCAAGACGGTCACCACGGTACCGCAGATTTTTCTCGACGAAAAACACATCGGCGGCTGCACCGATTTTGAAGCCTACGCCAGAGAGCACTTCAATCAGTAATGACGCGACGGAGGTCGCCGACGGCGCGCGGTTCGGCGCCCGGTCCGGCGGCCTAACGAAAATAGTGCCGGTATAAATAGTGCGCGCACAGAAACAGCATCGACCCCAGCACGCACCAAAAGACGGCGCTCAGCACATAGGCCAGTTCCTGCCACAGCAGTACCATCGGCATCTGCCAGAAGTGCATAATCAGCAGACAAAACGGCGCGGCGAACAGCGCGCCGGTCAGCGGATAGATAATCCGGCCGTTGACGGATAAAAAGCTGGCCAGCACGCCGGGCAGCAAAAAAAGCAGCATTCCCGGCTGCCCCTGAATATCGTTACCGGCGGCCCGCGTGACTTCCATCTTTTGACTTAAAAACACCACGATAAACAACAGGAAACTGCACAGGCTCCCTACCCAGCTTTTACTGTGCGCCATACCATCCCCCTTCTGATCTGGTCGTATTTTATACCCGTCGTTTTTCAGGCCGCAGACGCGTCGACAACCTGAAATCTGGTGGGCATAGGCTTCCCCTGGTCACGGTTTGGTCTAAAGAGAAAATGGATAAAATTCCCTGATATGGTTTTACCTAAGACTTTTTCGCTATTTATGCAGCCTGTACTGGTTGTTACACCTGTAAGCGTCTAAAATGGCGCTCGCCAATAAATCACACCGTCCGATGCCGATCCGTTGCCATTTTTACTTATCTGATTGCACCAGGATTCGCTATCTTATCCGGCTGAATTTAACGCTTATCACTTTTTATATCAAGCACTTACTGGTGAACAACAAGTTACATACCATGAATATAAACGTCGCTGATTTGTTAAACGGGAATTACATTCTGCTGTTATTCGTGGTTCTTTCATTAGGACTCTGTCTGGGAAAATTGCGCCTGGGGCCGGTACAGCTCGGCAATTCGATCGGCGTGCTGGTCGTCTCGTTATTGCTGGGGCAGCAGCACTTCACCGTGAATACGGAAGCGCTTAGCCTCGGCTTTATGCTGTTTATCTTTTGCGTCGGCGTTGAGGCCGGTCCCAACTTTTTTTCCATCTTCTTCCGCGACGGCAAAAACTACCTGATGCTGGCGCTGGTGATGGTCATCAGCGCCATGATCCTGGCGCTGGGGCTGGGGAAACTGTTCGGCTGGGATATCGGCCTGACCGCCGGGATGCTGGCTGGCTCCATGACCTCCACGCCGGTGCTGGTCGGCGCCGGCGATACGCTACGCAGTACCCTCACCAACGGTCCGAATCTGGGGCTGGAACAGGATCATCTCAGCCTCGGCTACGCGCTCACCTACCTGATCGGACTGGTCAGCCTGATTTTCGGCGCCCGCTATCTGCCCAGGCTGCAGCATCAGGATCTGCCGACCAGCGCCCAGCAAATCGCGCGCGAACGCGGCCTGGACGCCGACAGTCAGCGTAAAATCTATCTGCCGGTCATCCGCGCCTACCGCGTCGGACCGGAGCTGGTGGATTGGGCGGCCGGCAAAAACCTGCGCGAATTGGGGATCTACCGTCAGACCGGCTGCTATATCGAACGCATTCGACGCAACGGTATCCTGGCCAGCCCGGACGGCGACGCCGTGCTGCAGATCGGCGATGAAATCGCGCTGGTGGGCTACCCCGATGCGCACGCCCGACTGAACCCCAATTTCCGCGACGGCAAAGAGGTCTTCGATCGCGATCTGCTGGATATGCGTATCGTCACCGAAGAAATTGTAGTGAAAAACCATAACGCCGTCGGGAAGCGCCTGAGTCAGCTGAAACTAACCGACCACGGCTGCTTCCTTAACCGCATCATCCGCAGCCAGATCGAGATGCCTATTGATGACGGGGTGGTTCTGAACAAAGGGGATGTGCTGCAGGTAAGCGGCGACGCGCGCCGGGTCAAAAGCATCGCTGACCGCATCGGCTTTATTTCCATTCACAGTCAGGTCACCGACCTGCTGGCCTTCTGCGCCTTCTTCGTTATCGGCATCATGATCGGCCTGATCACCTTCCAGTTCAGCAACTTTACCTTCGGCATCGGCAACGCCGCCGGGCTGCTGTTTGCCGGCATTATGCTCGGTTTTTTGCGCGCCAACCATCCAACCTTCGGCTACATCCCGCAGGGCGCGCTGAATATGGTCAAAGAGTTCGGTCTGATGGTGTTTATGGCGGGCGTGGGATTGAGCGCCGGCGGCTCCATCGGCAACAGCTTCGGCCAGGTCGGCGGGCAAATGGTGATATCCGGCCTGTTGGTCAGTCTGCTGCCGGTAGTGGTCTGCTTCCTTTTTGGCGCTTACATTCTGCGCATGAACCGCGCCCTGCTGTTCGGCGCCATCATGGGCGCCCGCACCTGCGCGCCGGCGATGGAGATCATCAGCGACACCGCGCGCAGCAATATCCCGGCGCTGGGCTATGCCGGCACCTACGCCATCGCCAACGTGCTGCTGACGCTGGCCGGTTCGCTGATTGTCATCATCTGGCCGGAATTGCCGGGTTGAAACGTTATCGGCTGGAAAGGGTAAATATTTGGTAAAAAATTTTTCTGCGGCGGAGAACTTTTTACCCGCCGCAAAGTCAGAATAAGTGCCACTGCTTTTCTTTGATGTCCCCATATTGAGGAGCCCATCGACCCCGCCATTCAGGTTCAAGGTCGATGGGCGTTTTCTTTTCTGTCCCCTTGCATCGCGCTTGCCCGCCGGGGAGTCGACGCCCGCGCCGTCAGTTGAACCACTGGTCGAACTTCATCAGCACATAGTCCCACAGCCGGCTGAACAGCCCGCCTTCGGGCACCGCCTCCAGCACCACCAGCGGATGACGGGCCACGCTTTGTCCGTCCAGTTGGAAATTAACGGCGCCCACTACCTGATTCTTGCCGAGCGGCGCCTCCAGCCGGGGCTGGTTTAGCGTATAGCTGGCCTTCAGATTTTTCATCTGGCCGCGCGGAATCGTTAGCGCCGCATCCTGCGCCACGCCCAGCTTCACCTCTTTGTGCGCGCCGAACCACACCCGTTGACTGGTGAACACCGTATCCGCTTTCACCGGCACCACCGTTTCAAAGAAACGGAATCCCCAGGTCAGCAGCTTTTCGCTTTCGCGAAAACGCTCCGCGTCGCCCGGGGCGCCGAGCACCACGGAAATTAGCCGCATGCCGCCGTCCACCGCCGAGGCCACCAGACTGTGCCCGGCGCCGGAAGTGTGGCCGGTCTTGATGCCGTCGACCTGAAGATTACTGCTCCACAACAGGCGATTACGGTTTGGCTGGCGAATGTTATTAAAGACAAACTCCTTTTCCTTATTGAGCGCATATTCCCCGGGCACATCGCGGATCAACGCCTGACCGATCAGCGCCATATCGCGCGCGGTGCTGTACTGCCCCGGCGCGTCCAGCCCGTGCACCGTAAGGAAGTGGGTATTTTGCAGACCCAGGGTGTTGGCATAGCCGTTCATCAGGCTGACGAAGGCGTCCTGACTGCCGGCCACATAGTCGGCCAGCGCGATGCTGGCGTCGTTGCCGGACTGAATGACGATACCGCGATTCAGATCTTCCACCGCCACATGATCGCCGGGTTTAAGGAACATCAGCGAAGAGCCGCGCAGCGCCGGATTGCCCGTCGCCCAGGCGTCACGCCCGACGGTCACCATATCCCTCGGCCCAATCTTGCCGGCCTTGATAGCCTGGCCAATCACATAGCTGGACATCATTTTCGTCAGACTGGCCGGGTCAAGTCGCTGATCGGCATTGGCTTCAGCCAGCACTTTGCCGCTGTGGTAATCCATTAAAATAAAGGCTTTGGCGTCGATCTGCGGCGCGGCGGGCGCCTGCTCCGCCGCCTGTGATGAACAAGCCAACCATGCCGAGGTCAGCATCAGCACGGTCAATCGGAAAGAGGAAACATTTTTTTTCATGATATGGCCACAGTATCCTTTCAAGATCGTCAATAACAGCCGGAACGGAATACACAGAAGCGGGCGGGGTTTTAACTCAGCCCAATAACGTTCAGAAAGCGGCTCGCAGGCAAATCAACCGATCCCCGTGCGCCGGAAGGCGCGGATTACCCGCTCGGCGCGCCGGTAACCCGAAAAAAATGGGGATATATTATCTTGCACAACGTTGCTAAAAGTAACGTGATGTCCCGAGCGATAAAACAGAATGTCAGTAAAGTTTTCTAAAGTTTATTAGAGATGTCCTGGAATGCGGGATGCAAACGCGGCGCAAAGAGAGGATCGAAACAGCGAGGGGGAAAGAGAAAAGTCTGGCGCCGCGCTAACCGTCAGGACGCCAGACCCGAAGAACGGCGTTAGCGCCGTTCGCGTTTATCGGCGCGTTTCGCCAGCCAGTCGCCCAGCGTCTGCACCACCTGCACCAGAATCACCAGCGCAATAACCGTTACGATCATTACCTGCGTTTCATAGCGGTAGTAGCCGAAGCGGATAGCCAGGTCGCCTACCCCGCCGCCGCCGACAATACCGGCCATCGCCGAATAGCCGATCAGACTGACCAGCGTGATGGTCAGCCCGCGCAGCAGGCCGGCCCGCGCCTCCGGCAGCAAAACCGTGCCGATGATGCGCAGCGGGCTGGCGCCGAAGGCTTCCGCCGCCTCGACAATGCCCGGGTCGACCTCGCGCAGCGCGCTGTCGACCAGACGAGCATAGAAGGCGATGGCGGCCACCGACATCGGCACCGACGCCGCAATCGGCCCGATGGTGTTGCCCAGCAGAATCTGGGTCAAAGGCAGCAACAGCACCAGCAGGATGACAAACGGAATCGAGCGGATAATGTTCACCAGCACCGTGCTCAGCAAATACAGGAAGCGATTTTCCCAGAATAGATGCCGGTCCGTTACATAAATCAGCATACCGAGCGGCAACCCGCCAATTAGCGCGAACAGGGTGGAGATCCCGACCATCTGGAAGGTTTCGCCAAACGCAGCCAGCAAATCAGCCCATAAATCAGCCATGTAACACCTCCACCTGCGCCGTTCTCTGCCGGATATGCGTCACCGCTGCTTCAACCTGCGCCGGATCGGACGGATGAGTCAACAACGCCACCAGCAAACCGAGCGCGCGATTGCCGATATACTCGATTTTGCCATGCAGAATATTGATCGAAACGCCAAAACGGGTTGCCACGTCGGAGAGCACCGGCTGCTCGGCCGATTCGCCGACGAACATGATTTTCAACAGGGTGCCCTGCAGCCCTTCCATCAGACGCGCCGGCAGTTCGAGGTTCAAAGTGTGGGCCACCAACTGGCGGGTGAAATCGTGCTGCGGCGTGGCGAAAATATCGAACACGTCGCCCTCTTCCACCACCCGGCCGCCGGTCATCACCGCGACGCGATCGCAGGCGGTTTTAATTACGCTCATCTCATGCGAGATCAGCACAATCGTAATGCCCAGCCGACGGTTGATCTCTTTCAGCAATGCCAGAATAGAGGCCGACGTATCCAGATCCAGCGCCGAGGTCGGCTCATCGCACAGCAGCACTTCCGGATGGTTGGCGATGCCGCGCGCGATACCGACGCGCTGTTTCTGACCGCCGCTCAGCTGCGCCGGAAAAGCGTCGCGCTTATCGGACAGCCCGACCAGCGCCAGAATTTCCGGCACGCGCCGGGCGATGGTCTGCGCGGACTGTCCGGCCGCCTTCAGGCTGAACGCCACGTTCTCCGCCACGGTACGCGTTTGCATTAAATTGAAATGCTGGAAGATCATGCCGATTTTCTGTCGCTGTTCGCGCAACGCTTTGCCGTGCAGATCGCTGACTTTCACCCCGTTGACGTTGATCACTCCGCTGCTGGGGCGCTGTAACAAATTAATGGTGCGCAGCAGCGTGCTTTTACCCGCGCCGCTGGTGCCCACGATGCCATAAATTTCGCCCTTGCGGATATGCAGGCTGACATTATCCACTGCGCGTGTCCCGCCTTCCTTACCTTGCGGAAAGTCAACGCAGACACTCTCTAACTGAATCATTATCTGTCCGCCCACCCTGTTATTTTGCTGCGTTTTGCGGCGTCAGCATCCAGTCCGGTTTCTGGAACTGGCTGAACATGGTGGCCGGATCGTTGATCACCGCCGCATAGGCCGGAGATTCCACAATCGCCTTGATATCTTTGGCAAAAGGTTTATCCACATCGGCGCTGCGCACCACAATCACGTTTTTCAGATTTTCATCCAGCGTTTCCAGACTGAGCGCGGAAGAGAGCTTCAGACCGGCGGCCAGCGCAAAATTACCGTTAATCAGCGAGCCCGTGACGCTGTCCAGCGTGCGCGGCAGCTGCGCCGCCTCCAGCGGTTTGAACACCAGGCCGCGCGGATTGGCGACGATATCTTTTTCCGAGGCTTTGGTCGGGTCGATATCCGCTTTGATGGTGATCAATCCCTGCGCCTGCAGGAAACGCAGGCCGCGCGCCAGGTTGGTCGGATCGTTGGATAAGGTGATGATATCGCCTTTTTTCAGCTCATCCTGAGAATGAATCTTACGCGAGTAAAGTCCCATGCTGGCGGTCGGCACCGTCAGCAGTTTCGTCAGCTTCAGTCCTTTATCCGCGGCGAATTTATCCAGATACAGCGTGTGCTGGAACAGGTTGGCGTCAATACTGCCGTTGGACAGCGCCAGGTTGGGCTGCACGTAATCGCTGAACTCGCGCACCACGACTTTGTAGCCCTTCTTCGTCAGTTCAGGTTTGATCGCCTGGTTAACCATATCGCCATAAGGCCCCGGCGCCACGCCAAACACGATGGTCTGCGGGTCGCTATTGGCCATCGCCAGCGGCATCCCGCAGGCCAGCAACGCGACACCGAGCGCCGCGCGGATACGATAAGAGAATTTCATAAAATTAAACCTTAATTACACAAAATCATCAGGGATTTCATTATCAGGAGAGAGAAATTAAACCATAAATACTAAAAAGATATATCATTATTTCTCGACCACTTTGCGACCCGCCGGCCGGTAGACCGGCAGCGCATTTCTTTTCATCGATAGCCGAAATAATTCGGGCTGCGGGAACACGGCAGCCCGCAGGATGAAGTCCAGGGACGGAGCGAGCGATCACGCCTGCGGCCTGAAGAATGACGGGCATATTCTGCGAGGTTTGTTATGGTGACCATCTGGGGAAGAACCAACTCCACCAATGTGAAAAAGGTCTTGTGGTGCGCGGCCGAACTGGCCCTGCCGTTTGAACATATCCTGGCGGGCGGCCAGTTCGGCCGCAACAAAGAGGCGGACTACCTGGCCATGAACCCGAACGGTCTGATCCCCTGCCTGCAGGATGGCGATCTGGTGCTGTGGGAATCCAATACCATCGTGCGTTACCTGGTCGCGCGCTACGGCAAAGATTCGCCGCTCCACCTGCCGAATGCAGCCGCACAGGCCAGCGCGGAAAAATGGATGGACTGGTCGCAGACGCTGGCGATTCCGTTTATCAGCGTGTTTATCAACCTGGTGCGCACCGCGCCGGAACAACGTGATGAGCAGGCGGTAGAAAAAGGCATGGCCGAGTGTGAAAGGCTGCTCACCATTGTCGACGGGGCGCTGGCTCGCCAGCCGTGGCTGAGCGGCGCCAGCTTCGGCGTTGGCGATATTCCTCTCGGCTGTCTGGCCTACGGCTGGTTTAATATGGCGATCGACCGCGCGCCTCATCCGCACCTGACGCGCTGGTATCAACAACTGACGCAACGTCCGGCCTACCGTGAAACGGTAATGTTGCCGTTGACCTGACGTCCGGGCGCAGCGGCCGGCGCGCGCGGGTTATTGCGCCGTTTTCAGCCCGACCTTCAGCAGCTTGCCGTTGCGCTCATCGGTCAGGACATACAGATAACCATCCGGCCCGACGCGCACATCGCGGATCCGCTCATGGCGATCGCTCAGCAGGCGCTCTTCGCCGATCACGCTATCGCCGTCCAGCCGCAGACGAATCAGATTTTGCTCCGCCAGCGCGCCGATAAACAGCGAGCGCCGCCACGACGGGAAACGGGCATTGTCATAGAACGCCATGCCGCTCACGCCGGGCGATTTCTTCCAGACATAGTGCGGCGCCTCGGTGCCCGGCGCGCCCTCGCCCTGCGCTTCCGGGATCTTCAGCCCGCTGTAGTTGACGCCGTGCGTCGCCAGCGGCCAGCCGTAATTTTTTCCCGCCAGCGGCAGGTTAATTTCATCGCCGCCCCGCGGTCCGTGTTCATTCAGCCACAGCGCGCCGCTCCACGGATTGAGCGCCATCCCCTGCGGATTGCGGTGCCCCAGCGACCAGATTTCCGTTCGCACGCCCGTCTGACCGACCCAGGGGTTATCGGCGGGAATGCCGCCCTCCGCCGTCAGGCGGACCACTTTGCCCTGCAGTTTGTCGCGCGCCTGCGCCGTCGGGCGCTGATTGTTTTCCCCCAGCGCGACAAACAGATATCCCGCGCGATCGAAAACCAGCCGGCCGCCGAAATGACTGCCGCTGGATAACTTCGGCTGCTGACGAAAAATCACCGTAAAATCATCCAGCCGCGTATCATCATGCGACAGGCGTCCATAGCCCACCGCCGTGCCGGCGCGCCCGCTGGCGTCCGCCTCGGCAAAGCTCAAATACACGCGGCGGCTGCGGGGAAAGTCCGGCGCCAGCGCCACATCGAACAGACCGCCCTGCGATCTGGCGTACACCGCCGGCACGCCGGCGATCGGCGCGGACAGACCGCTGTCGGCTCGCCAGCGGCGCAGCCGTCCGTCGCGCTCGGTAATCAATAATCCGCCGTCGTCCGGCAGAAAGTCCAGCGACCAGGGGTGACTCAGTTCATCCTGTAATTCACTCACCTCAAGCGATTCCGCGCCCGATGCGGCGGCGGACAGCAGCATAGCGCCGCACAGCGCCAGCGCGACGGAAAAACAGTGCGACATGGGGCGTCTCCTTGCAGACAGCGTGCTATAAATTTAGGCGCCCGACGGGCGATGAGCAAAAAATGAACGGATGATTTACATTTACTGAAGAAAGGGGCGGCACGTTGATCAGGCGGCAATCGCCAGGCAATAAGCTCTCTTTATTGTGGGATTCGGAGACTGCGGATACCGGAGAGGCGCGGAGCTAACGGTTGCGGCGGCGCGTTAAACGACTGAACAGAACGACCCGAATACGGGGCGCGCCAGAATAAGCCGGGACGGCGAATATGGTTCATCGACCTGCGTCAGACCGGCCGGCCTCGCCGACGCAAAGACGGTTGGCAATAACGGAGATACCGTTCGTTTTTCGCCCTCAAATCGTCAGATTAGCGTTTCAACGAGGCTCAGCGGCACGCCTTTATACAGAAAACCCTGAATGCCGATGTTCCCCTGTTCATGCATCTGCGCCAGATGGTCGTAACTTTCCACGCCTTCAATAATAATTCGATCACAATACAGGCCGATATTGTGCAAAATCGCCGGCCACATCTGAGTATTGCAATGATGCCAGAAGAAACTCTTATCAATTTTCACCGTTTCAAAACAGCATGATTGCACGGCTTCATAGTTGGCGTTGCCCACCCCGAGATCGTCCAGCCATAAACAACCGTAGCGTTCTTTGAGCGCTTTCAGCGTGGGGTTTTTCATACCGGCGTCAAGATTGGGAAAGCGCTCGGAGATTTCCAGCCGGACAAACGGCAAATTGTCCAGCAAGTCGCGCACCTCCTGGTTGTCGAGGATAATAGAAGCCATGTCAAAATCGATATTGACGGAGCACAGCAGCCGGTAACGGATAAAAAAAGCGGCTTTGCGCCCTATCTCCTGCAACTGGCTGGTAAGCAAGCGGCGTTTGGTATCCACGATTAATCGCGACACAAAATACTCCGCATCGATCCGGCCCTGCGTAAAACTGCCGGTATTGAAACGCGTCAGAACCTCGACGCCCAGTAATTTACCATCCAGTTCTCTTATCGGTTCTGCTATGTACTCACATAAAATCGAAAAACGGAGCTTCAGCATAGCTGTACTGTCCGTGGTTAAGAAACTAATAGTTTAAGTATAAAATCAGTTTAAATGATTAATATAAATATATCGATCGTTAAAATCGATGATTAAACCTATCAATTTCAGCCGATCGATCGTTAAAACAAATATAACTGGTTAATTATATTTTTATTATCACTTTTATTTATGACTTATTTTGGATGATTTACCCGCGGCGACAAACCGTCGGGAATAGATTTGAACGCCGCGATCTGCGGCCCCACTGGGGAGAGGCCAATGAATGGGACAGATAACGCAGCCAGCGTACCCGCGGCCAGAGGTATGGGCGGTATCTTTCACTTGTCATTTTGAACCCGGACAGAGCGCCTGATCCGCCATCTCCGGACGGCTTTTGTCTCTAAGTTAGCGTTTCCGCTGGCTGAGCCTGACCACTAACTAATAACGGACACAAGGCTAAGTAAGTTACACCGTTAACCGATGAGCCGTTGCGACTAACCACAACAGTGACCGGCGACGAAAAACGTTCATCGTCAGAAACAGCCGGGAGCGCATTGGTCGGAAGCCGTATCGACATCCAGCGAGAGAGGCATCGCGCACGACCAAAATTACGATCAATAATAGCAACATCATCATAGGGATAGAAAATAAAAGGACATCGGCCCGGATTTAGCCGCCGCGCCGGCATCATCTCTCTCGCCCTGGCGGCGAAGATAACTGTACAATTTTGGTCCTGACCCCGGTAGAATCGCCGCCGTATTTATCATCATATTGAGTAATGTTAATGTCACAAACTATGACCCCTACGCAACCACGCATTGGATTCGTTTCGCTCGGCTGCCCGAAAAATCTGGTCGACTCCGAACGTATTCTCACCGAGCTGCGCACCGAAGGCTATCAGGTCGTGCCGCGTTATGATGATGCCGAGCTGGTTATCGTCAATACCTGCGGCTTTATTGATAGCGCCGTGCAGGAGTCGCTGGAAGCCATTGGCGAAGCGCTGAATGAAAACGGCAAGGTGATCGTCACCGGCTGTCTGGGCGCGAAAGAAAATCAGATCCGTGAAGTGCATCCTAAGGTGCTGGAAATCACCGGACCGCACAGCTACGAACAGGTTCTGTCGCACGTTCATCAATATGTGCCTAAGCCGCAGCACAATCCCTTCACCAGTCTGGTCCCGGCGCAGGGCGTGAAACTGACGCCGCGTCATTACGCCTATCTGAAGATTTCCGAAGGCTGTAACCATCGCTGCACCTTCTGCATCATTCCCTCCATGCGCGGCGATCTGGACAGCCGCCCTATCGGCTCCGTGCTGGACGAGGCCAAACGCCTGGTCGACTCGGGGGTAAAAGAGCTGCTGGTTATCTCGCAGGATACCTCGGCCTACGGCGCGGACGTGAAACAGCGTACCGGCTTCTGGAACGGCCAGCCGGTCAAAACCAGCATGCTGAGTCTGTGCGAACAGCTGGCGACGCTGGGCGTATGGGTGCGTCTGCACTATGTTTATCCTTATCCGCACGTCGATGAGGCGATCCCGCTGATGGCCGCCGGCAAGATCCTGCCCTATCTGGATATTCCGCTGCAGCACGCCAGTCCGAAAATCCTGAAGCTGATGAAGCGTCCAGGCGCCGTGGAGCGCACGCTGGAACGCATCAAACGCTGGCGCGAAATTTGTCCGCAGCTGACGCTGCGCTCCACCTTTATTGTCGGCTTTCCCGGCGAAAGCGAAGAGGATTTCCAGATGCTGCTGGATTTCCTGCGGGAAGCGCGGTTGGATCGGGTCGGCTGCTTTAAATACAGCCCGGTGGAAGGCGCGACCGCCAACCAGTTGCCCGATCCGGTGCCGGAAGAGGTGAAAGAAGAGCGCTTCCACCGCTTTATGCAGCTACAGCAGCAAATATCCGCTTCGCGCCTGCAGGAAAAAGTGGGCCGCGAACTGCTGGTGTTGATCGACGAAGTCGATAAAGAAGGCGCCATCGGCCGCAGCATGGCCGACGCGCCGGAAATCGACGGCGTTGTTTACCTGAATGGCGAACGCGGGGTAAACGTCGGCGACATCGTCAGGGTGAAGATCGAACACGCCGACGAATACGATCTGTGGGGCAGCAAAATGTAACGCAATGGGCCGGCGCGCCGCTGCGGCGGGCGTCGGCCATCCGCTGACGCCCGAACCGCGACCAGACCATTTCCCGCCATACGCTGAAAAATACTGCAACAACACCCGATAACGCTACCTGCGCCTTGCGTCAAACCGGCGGGTAAAGTAGCCTTGAACCATGATTCAATCTCCCTCTGGATTAAGACAACAGCATGTGGAAGCGCCTGATATTCAGTCTGTTAATCGCCGTCGGCGCGCTGGTACTTTCAGCAATTGCGCTCGATCGCTGGATCGGCTGGAAAACCGCTCCCGACGTTTATGACGATCTGCAGGCGCTTCCGCATCGTCAGGTCGGCGTCGTGCTGGGCACCGCGAAATATTTGCGCACCGGGGTGATTAACCAATATTATCTGTATCGCATCCAGGGCGCGCTGAACGCTTATAACAGCGGTAAGGTTAATTATTTGCTGCTTAGCGGCGACAATGCCCTGCAGAGTTATAACGAACCGATGACTATGCGCCGCGATCTGATCGGCGCCGGCGTGCCGCCGGGCGACATCGTGCTGGATTATGCCGGTTTTCGCACGCTGGATTCGATTGTGCGCACCCGCAAAGTGTTCGACACCAACGATTTCACCATCATCACCCAGCGCTTTCACTGTGAACGGGCGCTGTTTATCGCGCAGCACCTCGGTATTCAGGCGCAGTGCTACGCCGTGCCGGCGCCGAAAAATATGCTGACCGTCAGGCTGCGCGAGATCGCGGCGCGCATCGGCGCGCTGAACGATCTCTACCTGCTGAAGCGCGAACCGCGTTTCCTCGGCCCGCTCATTCCGATTCCGGCGGAACATAAGATCCCGCACGACGTACAGGATTATCCGGCGGTCACGCCGCAACAGCTGGCCGATCAGGAAAGGCGGCGGGAAGACGCCGCCGGTAAACCGTCGGCGCAACAGCAGCCTGAAATGCGGACGCCCGGCGCCGATTAACCAACGGCGGGCCTTTTCAGCGTCCCGCCGTCCAGCCGGTCAGCTTGCGCCAACCCCATTCCAGCGGTCCCTGCGGGAAATAGCGCAGCCAGCAGGCGGTGAACAGCAAATTAGCCAGCCAAATCAACGGCACCATAGCCAGCAGTTGCAGACGATCGAAACGCATAAATAACCCGAACTGATTAAACAGAGTGGTGCATATCAGCGTTTGCAGCAGATAATTGCTTAACGCCATTCGGCCGACCCCGGTGACGAGCCGCACCCAACGCCAGCGACACAGCCGCGGCCAGAAAGCGTAACACAGCGCCAGATAGCCGATCGCCTGCAGCGGCGCGCTCAGTTCGCGCGGGAACTGCAGCAACAGCGCGCACCAGCGGTACTCCCAGTCCAGCAGCCACTGCCCGGCCACGCCCGCCGCATTGATCAGCAGCCCCAGCGCCACCAGCCCATAGCCGGCGCGCCGATAGTGCGCCAGACTAAACTCCCCTTTCAGCCAGCCGCTGCGCATCAGCCCCGCGCCGAGCAGCATCGAACCGGCCAGCAGCCAGCCGTACTGAACGCCCAGCGACAGCAGCCCGTCGGACAACAAACTCAGCCGCTGGCGCCAGGCTTCCGGCCCGCCCTGCATTTGCCAGCTCGCCTCGCGGGCGATATCGAGGGCGCCCGGCAGCCAGTAGCTACCGGGCTGCGAACCGAGCAACCTGCTCAATACCAGCAGCATGCCCAGCCCGATGCCGTACAGCAGTACCCCGCTGCGCAGCAGCATGCGGCTGCCTTCCGACTGGCGGATAATGCTGTAGCAGACCAGACCGAGCAGACCATAATCCAGCAGAATATCGCCGTCCCAGAAGAAAACGCCGTGCAGCAGGCCCAGCAACATCAGCCAGAAAAAACGCGCGTGCACCCAACCTCTGCCGCGCGGCAACAGCAACTGGATACCGGCGCCGAACAGCAGCGCGAACAACGTCAAAAACTTCGCCTGCGCCACCAGATCCATCAGCGCCCACGCCAGCGCGTCGCCCGTCGAGGGCTGCCCCTGCCAGGCCGGGTTAAGATAGGCCGCCTTCGGCAAGCCGAAAGCGATGATATTCATCAGCAGAATACCGAGGATCGCCACGCCCCGGGCGAAATCCAGAGTAGCGATGCGCGGCGTACTTACGCCGGGAGCAGGATTAATTTCTGACGACATGCGTTAACCTGATACGAAAAAGGGAGCCTGGCGTATGACATTGCGGTAAACGACAATGCCGGTTGTGTGCCGGCGCGGCGGCGCATGCGCGCCGGGAGCCGCTGTCATTCTGACATGTTATCCCGGCGCTGACGATCAGTTATGGTGGCGAACCGCGCGCAGAAACTCCTGGCGGGTATTTTGGCTGGACTTAAACAGGCCGCCGAGCGAAGTGGTGGTGGTGGCGCTGGTGGCGTCGCGAATACCGCGCGCTTTTACGCAATAGTGCACGGCGTCGATCGAAACCGCCACATTGCTGGTGCCCAACAGGGTTTGCAGCGCAATCAAAATCTGCTGCGTCAGACGCTCCTGCACCTGCGGGCGCTGAGAGAAAAACTGCACGATGCGGTTGATTTTGGATAAGCCAATCACCCCGTCTTTCGGGATATAAGCGACCGTCGCCTTGCCATCAATGGTGACAAAGTGGTGCTCGCAGGTGCTGGTCAGGGTAATATCGCGCACCGTCACCATCTCGTCCACTTTCATTTTGTTTTCGATAATGGTGATTTTGGGAAAATTAGCGTAATCCAGCCCGGAAAAAATTTCGTCCACATACATTTTAGCAATACGCTGCGGTGTTTCCGCCAGACTATCATCGCTGAGATCGAGACTAAGCAAATTCATAATCCCGGTCATATGTTCCGTAATGCGGCGTTTACGCGTTTCGCTATCCAGCATCTGACCCCGCAGCGGTGTTTCCAGCCCCCGCGCCAGCAGCGCCTGATGCACCAGCGTGGCTTCTTTACTTAGCGATGATGACATTCATTATTCTCCAGCAGGTCTTATACCCTTCATACCTCAAGCGGCGGGCGCGTTGGTGTTGTTACTCGTCCCGTCCATGGGGCTCGCCCTTGCAGGACCGCCGCCAGCGACGTTCAAATCCGCTCCCGGCAGATTTGTCGCTCAGTCCGGTTGATTATCGCTGTAAGCCCCTGAGGACTCGCTGCGTCACCGCCTGCCCGCAACTCGAATTATTTTGGGTATACTCGGCTGGCGCCGTACGCGCCAGAATTTCTGGCCCACACTCTAGTGGAGAGACAGACGATGATCCAGTGATTGTATGTCATGATAGATGAAATAGGTTCAGGTTATCATCCGCCGCGCGCCGCGGACGCCCGGGCGACGCCGACTATCGCACTCAAATAATACCGGCAGAAAACGTGATATTCGCCATACGGCAGGCTGCCTATACGCTGGCTTTATTACCCACCGATACAGGACCGGCGCGCTGCGTTGTTGAAAACGATCAGGTTTTGCCCTGCAACTCGAATTATTGAGCGTATATGCTATCTTCATTAATATCCGCGGCAAGGCGTTAATTCATTAGCTTACTATACTCGTCATACTTCACGCTGCAGGCGCGCCGGCGGCGCTAATTATTCCGTCTCCTGGCGGTGATCTCTGCGGGGGGCGCCGCCAGCGGCGTTCAAACATGTTCCCGACGAATGCGCCGCTTGCTTGCCGCGTTACGGCGCGCATAAATCAGCCACGCCCTTAAAGCGCCGCCGCGTTGCGTTATTCAAAGCGATAACGTTTTGTCCTGCAATTCGCATTTTTAGGGTATATATGCTAAATAACGGATCTCAATATCGACAGGTAAAAAAATGGAATATTACGGCTACGTTTTAATAAAATTCATCATCGGCTTTGTCATTGTTATTACCCACCTGAATTTATCCGGCAAAACCCAACTTTCACAAATGACTCCGGTCGATTTTATCGGCAACTTCGTGCTGGGGGGAATTATCGGCGGCGTTATCTATAGCGACAGCATCCCGCTGTACCAGTATGTGATCGTGTTATTTATTGGCGTCGGCCTTATTTCACTGCTGAATTTTATCACTAAACATGTGCATTTTTTCCGTTCGGTCGCCATCGGCGATCCTCTGCCCATTATAAAAAAGGGCCGCTTTCTGATGGATAATATTCTGCGCAAGAAGAGCAAAATCGACATACTGAACGTCGCGTCGCAGCTACACGCTCAGGGGATTCACTCCTTCCAGGAAATTAGCTACGCGCAGATCGAGCCCAGCGGCCAGCTGACGGTGGTGTGTGAAGGTTCCGAAATGCCGTCGGTTATTATCATGAAAGACGGCAAAACCCGTCCTGATGAACTGCGCGGGATCGAAAAAGACGAGGACTGGTTAACCAATGAGATGAAGCGGCACAATATCGAGTGTGATGATGTGTTTATCGCCGAATTCTGGGATGGTAAACTGATGTTTATTCTTAAAGATGGCGAGTGCCTTAAATAACCGACGGCGCCAGGACCCGCACACAAAAGCGAGGAGAAAAAAACGCGGCAGCTCAAATCCGCCGCGTTTTTTCTCATGATTGATGCGGTTAACTACGGATCTTACGGTAAATAAACAGCACCACGATGGCGCCGATCACCGCCACGATAAAGCTGCCGAAATTGAATCCGTCAACCCGGCCATAGCCAAAGAAGGTACTGATATAGCCGCCGACAACCGCGCCAATAACGCCGAGAACCACCGTCATAATAAAGCCGCCGCCGTCTTTGCCCGGCATGATCCATTTTGCCAAAATACCCGCGATGAGACCAAAAATAATCCAGGAAATAATACCCATATTGAACTCCTTGCCTTTACATAATGCCCTCAATTTCAGGCGCTGGCCGGCTGGCATCGTCCGTGCAGACCGGACGCTAATACATTAAACGTCCGGTGATTCACTCGCATGCCGCCTTCCCGCCCCCGAAATTTATTGAGCATAGATTATACCCGACATACTCCAAGCTGCAGGCGCATTGGTTGCGCTCAATTATTCGGTCCATCCCTGATGCTCCCCCTGCGGGCAGCACAAGCGCAGTCCAAAACGATAACGTTTTGTCCTGCACCTCGAATTATTTAGGGCATACAACATTAATTGTTTTCTGCTTTCTGACCCTCAGCCACGGCGGTGTTGTTATCAGTACTGTCCGCTTTTTGTTCGATGCTGTTTTTAATCTGTTCGGCTTTCGCTTTCGCCTGTTCGGAAAGTTCACCCGCGCCTTTTATCGCATCGTTCTGAATGTTTTTTGTCTGCTCGACAATTTGCGTGCTGGTCTGACTGGCATCCTGTTTTACCTCTGCGGCTTTCGCTTTAGCCGCGTCGGTCAGCGCATTCGCTTTTTTGCTCGCTTCATCTTTTATCGCCGCGGCCTGTTCGCTCAGCTGTTTTGCCTGGGCCGATGCATCCTGTTTAATCGCCTCGGCCTGTTGTTTCGCGGCATCGGTCAGTTTATTTGCTTTTTCAGCTGCGGCATCTTTGATTTGCTCTGCGTTGTCTTTAGCCTTATCAAGATTAGCGTCAACCTTTGATGAATCATCACACCCCGCCACCAGCAGGCCAATCAGTGATGCAAAGATGACTTTATTCCACAGTTTCATAATGACTGTTCCTTGAAATTGATTCGTATATTATGTGATATAGACGTCATATATTATGGTCGATCCCGGCAGAAAAGCAAATCCCGGAGATGAAAATAAGATTTTTATAATCAATATCTTATTAGTTTTAGCGCCATGAAACGCGCCCTAAACTTAGACCGGCATTCGCATCTGCGACGCTATTTTTCGTCGCCTGCGTCCATTAACGAATATCGCTATTAATCACGCGGCGGTATTTTTAATAGCAAATTATCCGATAACGCCTGGCGATAATGATGCAAATACCGCCGCCGTCAACCAATATATAGCAGACAATAAATATCCTCCGGCATGGCCGGAGGTTTTTCATATGCGCCTGTAAGGCTTTGTTACCAGCCGCGCCCTAACAGGCGCATCACGATCTGACATTTGCATCTATGGATTACTTACGGCCCGTAAACGGGCTACCCGGATACGGTAT